>CAZFEM010000035.1:0-4644 GCA_964517515.1 uncultured Gammaproteobacteria bacterium
GACAACATTGTGGTTACTGGACCAAATTTATCAGGTCAACCGATTGGTTCGTGTGGTGTTAGTTTTGATATTCTTAGTAGTGACCCTGCGCAGCCATTGGATGTAACGAGTATTGCCGATGACGCTAGTGCGAATGTGACGATTATGTTAGCTGCACCATCAGGCGTGGTGTCGGATACTGATGGTATTACTGTGACGGTGATTGGTTTATCAACGGCGTGTGCGCCGCCAACAGCAGAGCTGTTTGAAGATGTGACTTTCACGATTGATGCGACATGTGAAAATGGCATTGAGCCAGTACAACTGGTAATCAGCTTGAGTGATTTAGAAGGCGTGACGATTGCGGCTACCGCTTAGAGCAAAACTATATCGATTACACAGTCGCAAGTAGTATAAAGAGAGGGCTAATAGGAATATTAGCCCTTTTTTTGTCTAAGAAACAATCCGTATTAACCTGACCAAACCTCTACAAAATCAGTTGGATCTCTTTCTGCTAAAGGCTTAGTGATCTTTGGTTTACCGAGATATAAGAAACCGACGATTTGATCTGCTTGTGCTAAACCCAAACCTTCACGCATTTTTTCGTGAAACATTAATGCGCCTGAGCGCCAGATCGCGCCGATTCCTTGTGCGTGTGCTGCTGTCATCATCATTTGTGCGCTTGCGCCAGCGGATAGTACTTGTTCAATCTCTGGAATTTTAGGGTGGGCAATAACTTTCGCTACCACAACAATAATAGTTGGTGCACGTAGTGGCTTTGCGCTTAATTTAGCGGCTAGTTCTTCACTCAGCGGTGCGCCATCTATCGTTGCTTTTACCTCCGCCATTAATTCGCCAAACTTATGTCGTGCATCACCTTCAATAAGTAGATACTTCCAAGGCGTTAAGTTGCCGTGATCACAAGCACGGAGACCTGCTTTAACTATGTTGTCGAGCTGCTCTTTATTTGGCGCAGGCTCGGTCAGCATGTTCACTGAGTTGCGTTGATGTAGGGCGGTTAGTGCATCCATAGTTTTTTTATTATTAGTATTGATTAAGATTTAGTCTAGTAATAGCTATCAATAGGTAATAGCTCATGACTATTCCAGTGACCGCTGGCTGTTAAGGTGATGGTGATATCTTTTTGGTCAATGTTTAAGAAGAACCAGCCATGGTCGCCATCAAAAGGCGCAATAAACTGTCCGCTAATACTTTGATCTTCTTGCGAATCTAAATACTTAGTGTCGATATCATCATCGGTCGCGGTCTCCTTATCTTCACCAGCGTTATGGCCGTGTAAATCGCTATAAGCTAGGTTGCCACCACTGACTGACCAGGTGTAGTTGATTTGGCTACCTTGCTCCATTTGAAATTTATATTCAACTTCGCCAAATTCACCTAGCTCAATGTCGACCTCCATAAACTGTAGAGGCTTTGCGAACATAATATGGTTATTGCTTTCAATGCGATCAACGTTGTCTGTGTTATCAATGATTAATGCTGGGTTTAATCCAGCACCAATAGATGATTCAAGTTGATCTTCCGCAATGTCGGTCGACATATCAATAACACCAAGTTTTTCGCCAAGACCAGTTGGGTCTTTGCCAAATTCAGCAGGCAAAATAAATACAAATAAAATAACCGCTGCAACAAAAGCTGAAACTAAAACAGCGAATAGAGAACTTAGTGACGATGCACCATGAGAATTGATTTTAAGCATAAAGGAAACCTGAAAGTTGGAAGCCAACTAATACGAAGCCAGCAACCATTAATAACCAATTAATATATCGAGATGAGCTTTCAAAGTGTCGCCATTGTTGGAAGATTTTGAAAGCTAAGAGAATGATTACGAGTGCGCACACTTGACCGACTTCAACACCAATATTAAAGGCAATAATATTAGTGACGATGCCTTCTTGTGACAAGGTGAACTCTTGTAGTTTAGTGGCTAACCCAAAGCCATGGATCAAGCCAAAGATGAAAACTGCGCCAGGAATTGACGGCGCGATACCGATTCGTTCAAAGCCACCTAAGTTTTCATAAGCTTTGTAGACCACTGAAAAACCAACAAGGGCGTCGATCATATAGACGTTTACATGCACATTCGCCAACACACCGAATAACAAGGTAATGCTGTGACCAATAGCAAACAAGGTGACCAGTTTTATAACATCTGAAAAGTTACGCAAATAGAAGACAACTCCAGCAAGGTAGAGTAGATGATCGTAACCTGTGATCATGTGCTTAGCACCTAAATACATAAATGCAGCGGGTGCTAGGCCAACACTGTTTTCAATAAAGGCACGATCGGGACCGTGAATGCCATGTGCAAAAGCAAAAGAAGCAGCGAAAAAGCCTAGCAGCGTTAAACTGATTTTAACTAATAAATTGTTTTGCATTACTGACGAATAGAGTTTTAGACCTTGTTGAGAGAAGAAAATGCTTAATGTCAGGCACTTCTTCTCATATATCTAACATCGGTTAATTGTACAGAAGCATTAATGAAGTTACTGCTTAAAATTATAAACTCCTATTTACTAGCAATAAATATAATTATGTGAGCGTATAATGGTCTTATGAAAGAGATAATTATTGATCGACAACCTGTTGAGCTATTTAAAATCCTTAAATTTGAAGGGCTTGTTGGTAGCGGTGGCGAAGCAAAAAAAGTGATTGCAGATCAAATGGTTAGTTTGAATGGGCAAGTTGAAACGCAAAAACGTAAAAAGATTATGGCGGGTGACCAAATTAGCTTCAATAAAGAACAATTCTTGATTGTTTTAAAAGAACTGACAGTTGAATAAGGTGTTCAAAATTGAATTATTCTTTATGCCTATATAGTGTCGCTATACAAGTAGGCAGTCTGTATACTCGCGCGCTTCTACCTGCCTTAGAAGACTTACCGAGAAGATAGTTCAAAATGACCTCTGACAAAAATAAAGCCAAGAAAACCAAAGAAACCAAGCAAATAACTTTTGACGCACTTGGTCTTCCTAAAGTTTTGTTGCAAGCGGTGATAGACCAAGGTTATGAAGAGCCATCGCCAATTCAAGCTGAGGCAATACCGCAATTGTTAGCGGGCAAGGATTTATTAGGTCAGGCGCAAACTGGTACAGGAAAGACGGCAGCGTTTGCATTGCCATTATTAAGCCTGATCGATGTTAAAAACAAATCACCACAGCTGCTAATTCTTGCGCCTACTCGAGAGTTAGCGATTCAAGTTGCTGAAGCCTGTCAGCAATATGCTAAGCATATAAAAGGTTTAAGTATCTTACCTGTCTATGGTGGTCAGTCTTATACAATCCAGTTGAAGCAACTCAAGCGCGGTGCGCAAGTGATTGTTGGTACCCCAGGGCGAGTCATGGATCATATGCGCCGTAAAACTTTATCATTAGATAAGTTGAAAGCATTAGTTTTAGATGAAGCCGATGAAATGTTGCGTATGGGCTTTATTGATGATGTGAAATGGGTATTGGAACAATCGCCACCAAATCGGCAGATGGCTTTATTTTCAGCGACCATGCCGCGCGAAATCAAAAAGGTTGCGGATCAACATTTGCAAGAACCTGTGCATATTAAAATTGCCAGTAAAACGGTGACAGCATCAAGTATTACGCAGCGGTTTTGGGTGGTACGAGGCACACATAAGTTAGATGCGATAACACGGATTTTAGAAAACGAAGAGACTGATGGCGTAATTGTGTTTGTTAGAACGCGTAATGCCACCGTTGAGTTAGCAGATAAGTTATCGGCACGTGGCTTTCGCAGTGAAGCCTTGAATGGTGATGTTGTGCAGGCACACCGTGAAAAAATTGTAGATCGATTAAAGCAAGGAAAATTAGATATTTTAGTGGCAACAGATGTGGTCGCTCGTGGTTTAGATGTGGAACGAATTAGTCATGTTATTAATTATGATGTGCCGCATGATACCGAGTCTTATATTCACCGAATTGGTCGTACCGGCCGTGCTGGACGAACAGGTAAAGCAATTTTATTTTTAGCGCCGCGTGAGAAACGAATGCTCAATTCGATTGAACGGGCGACTAAGCAAAAAATTGAGCCAATGGATTTGCCGAGTGTGCAGGATATTAATCAGAGTCGACGACAACGATTTAAAGAGCGCATTTCAGATGCAGTGCAAGCCGATAATTTGGATTTTTTCTCACAGATTATTGCCGAATTACAACAAGAAAAAGAACTTAGTACGGAACAAATTGCTGCAGCGGCAGCATTATTGGCACAAGGCGATACGCCGTTAATTTTCGAAGCAAAAGAAGTTAAAAGTTATAAAGAGTCAAAGTCTAGATCAGATGAGTTTAATCCGATGGGGCGTGATAGAAAATCAACTCCGACGACTAAAGCAACACCATTAAAAGAGTTCCCAGATGTAAAAATGCAGCGCTTTAAGTTGGCAGTGGGGCGTAATCATAAAGTGAAACCCGGCAATATTGTTGGCGCTATTGCCAATGAGGCAGAACTAGAAAGTAAATATATTGGTGAAATCGAAATTCGTGATGATTATTCGACGGTTGATTTGCCAGCGGATATGCCTAATGAAGTGATGGCTGTTTTGAAAAAAACTCGCGTTGCAGGCAGACCATTAAGTATTGCCGTTTATAAGAGCAAGCCAAAGCAGAGCAATAAAGAACAGAGCAATAAAGAACA
>CAZFEM010000035.1:4744-25196 GCA_964517515.1 uncultured Gammaproteobacteria bacterium
CAGAGCAATAAAGAACAGAGCAATAAAGAACAAAGTCATAAGAAGCAGAGCCATAAAAAGAAAAAATCTCAAGAATCTGTAGAAAAACCAGTTGAGGGGAAAGCTAAAAAATCCTATAAATCTCGCAAGTCTAAGGCTAGTAGTGAAAAGGGTAAAAAACGTAAAGCAACGTCGGATTATGCTAAAAAGAAGCGAGATGAGCGGCGTAAAAAATAATTAAAAATGATTGTTTAATATGAAGAGTTCGAGAATAGTAAAAATAATATTTATTACTGTCCTTCCACTAACATTAACAGCATGTTCGTCGATCGGTTATTACAGTCAGAGCGTTATTGGTCATAATAAGATTATGTGGGCAAGGAAGTCCGTTGACAAAATTATTGAAACCGCAGAAGAGCCCTTAAGAACACAGTTAGTAACCGCGCAGCAGATTCGCCAGTACGCTATTGATCATTTAGCTTTACCAGATAACGATAGCTATAGTACCTATGTGAATTTGCCGAGAGACTACCCAGTGTGGAGTGTCGTTGCCGCTGAAGAATTCTCAATGCAAGCTAGAGAGTGGTGCTACCCCGTGATAGGGTGCGCAAGCTATCGAGGCTACTTTTCTGAGCAATCAGCGTTAGATTATGCTGAAGCTTTAAAAGCAAAAGGCTTTGAGACTACAGTTGGTGGGGCTGTGGCCTATTCAACACTCGGTTGGTTTTCTGATCCACTATTACCTTCGATGTTACGTTACGGTGAAGCGTATCTTGCCGAAACAGTGTTTCATGAATTAGCTCACCAAGTGCTTTATGTTAACGGTAATAGTGCGTTTAACGAAGCCTTTGCCAGCGTAGTCGGTGAGCAGGGGGCTTTGCAATGGCTAGCTGAAAATAGCCCTGAATTGCTTGAAGATTACCAGCAAAAAATGGTTATCTATAATGAATTCGTTGATTTACTGAATGGCACAAAAGAAGGTTTGATTAATGTCTATTCTCAAGAAGTATCAGTACAACAAAAACGTCAAATGAAGCAGCAAGTTATTGAAAAATTAAAAGAGAATTATGAATTAAAGAAAGCCAATGATTGGCAAAACCAAGGTTATTTTGATAGTTGGTTTGAAAAATCGATAAATAATGCTCGTCTTGCTTCGGTGTCGACTTACCGCGATCAAATGCCACCACTGCATACATTGCTAGTGGCTTGCGATTATGATTTTGCTAACTACTTTTCAGTTTTAAAAAGAATCACTGATAAGTATCCGCAAGATCAAATTTTGACTAATTTGCCTGAACAATGCGATATGGATATTGGTTAAACAAACCAAACCCACAGGTTGAAAATTATTTTTCTAGCCAAGCAATTATTTCTTTAGCCACAATATCAGTTTGTTCGTGAGTCATTAAGTGGCTAGTATTCTCTAAGGTTTTAGCCGTTATATTATTACCAAGCCGAGCATTATGCTTGTTAAAGACTTGTTCTGAATACAACCAGTTGTGTTCTGCTCGAAGCAGCAAAGCTGGCTGAGTTGTTTTTTCAAGGTGATCCCATAAAAAACTGACTTTACGGAAATTGAAGGACTCCCATTCTGGGCTAAAAACTAATTCAAATAGCCCATCTTTACGCTCTATAAGTCCGTGTTGCGCATAATCAGATAGTGCTCGATCAGTAAACCTTGAAAAAGTTTTATGGTGGCGATAGTTGTCATAAAACTGCTCTCGAGATTGCCATACTTGTCGTCGATTTAAGCTACCTTTAACAAAAGGGAAGCACCTTAACATTAACCACGTTGGCATACGTTGGAAAATAAAATTAGCAAAAGGACTAGGTGTTGAAGCGGGATCAAT
Organism: uncultured Gammaproteobacteria bacterium; assembly: GCA_964517515.1. Lineage (GTDB taxonomy): Bacteria > Pseudomonadota > Gammaproteobacteria > Arenicellales > Arenicellaceae > Arenicella. The sequence goes on from CAZFEM010000035.1 coordinate 6,574, forward strand.
CAAAATTAATTTTGAAAATAACTCTGGACGTTTATTGGCGGCTAGTATTGTAATAATGCCCCCTAATGAATGGCCAATACCAATAATCGGTTCTTGGTATTTAGATTCCAAAGCAATAATTAAGTCATTTGCATAATCATTGAAAGTGAATTTTTCTAATGGTTTCGGTGATTGCTGCCAAGCTCCACGGGAGTCCATGGAGCTTATGTTTATGACACTCTCAAACTGCTGAAAAAAACTTTTATAACTAGCTGCTGGTATTCCGTTAGCTGGTGAAAAATGAGCTTCAGGTAGATGTTCTTTGTTCTGGGTTTGTAGCCATGGAACAATGTATTGGTCAATAACAACTGAGTTTTCAGTATTGCTTTTTTTAATGTCCAAAATATTTTATGAGTATTAAGCTAATTAAAACTATTAAATAGCTGAAGCGATTGTTGCTCCACCAAGACAGGTGCGACCATCATAAAATACTAGTGCTTGTCCGGGTGTAACTGCGCGTTGTGGTTGTTTAAATTTAACTTGTACTTGTTGTTCATTTATACGACTCACGGTGCAAGTTTGGTCTTGTTGTCGATAACGTGTTTTAGCGGTTATTGTAGAGTTTATTTCCAACTGTTCGCCGCTTACCCAATCCGCATTAGTTGCAGTGACTGTTTTGGTTAGCATGGCTGGGTGATCATGGCCTTGTACGACGAGTAATTCATTTGTGGCGATATCCTTGCCTGCTACATACCATGCCTCCCCAGGACCACCAATGTCGAGACCTTGACGTTGCCCAAGTGTGTAATACATTAAGCCGTCATGTTCAGCGACAGTTTTGCCATCAGTGTTAACCATGTTACCTGGATTAGGTTTTAGGTAAGTGCTTAGAAAATCTTTAAATCTTCTTTCACCGATAAAACATATTCCAGTACTGTCTTTTTTATTGTGTGTGATGAAACCTTGTTCTTCAGCAATTGTCCGCACCGCTGGTTTTTCTAATTCTCCAAGCGGAAACAAGCTTTTGCTTAACGCATTTTGATGTAATGTGTAGAGAAAATAACTTTGGTCTTTGTTGCTATCTAAACCTCTTAACAGAGTATGCTTGCCATCGTCCGAACGACCTTTGGCGGTATAGTGTCCGGTGGCAATGTAGTCAGCGCCTAAAGTTTCAGCTTGCAGTAAAAACTCTTTGAATTTGATTTCTTTATTGCACAAAATATCTGGGTTGGGGGTGCGTCCAGCTTTATATTCTGCGAGAAAATGGGCGAATACATTTTCCCAGTATTCATGAGCGAAATTAACTTCATGTAGTTCGATATCGAGCTTTTCACAAACTTGTGCCGCGTCTTTTAGGTCTTTAGCGGCAGAACAATACTCCTCAGTGTCGTCTTCCTCCCAGTTCTTCATAAACAAGCCGCTCACTTGATAACCTTGCTGTTTTAAAAGGTAAGCGGATACAGATGAGTCAACGCCACCAGACATACCGACGATAACGTGTTTATTGTTACTTACTGATGCGGACATACTATATAAATTATTTTTAGATTTCTCTTAATAAGCTTAGTGGGTGACGAATCCCTGCTAAATAATCTTCTATGCAATTAATCACTAATGGGCTACGCAAATTGTCAGCTGCTTTGATTTGCTCAATGGTTAACCAGTGAGTTTTTATGATATCAGGGTCAAGACTTAGAGCTGCATCAGGCTCACCGACCTGACCAGAAAAAGTATAACGAATATAGGTTTTTCCAGAATCGCTAACTAGTCGGTACAAGCCGATAATCGCTTCAGGACTAAAATGGCAACATGATTCTTCGCGAGTTTCACGAATAACTGCTTCAAGTAAGGTTTCGTTTTCGTCAAGATGTCCTGCTGGTTGGTTTAGAACCAGAGCATTTGACGTTTTTGAACGTTCTTCAACTAATAAGAACTTTCCGTCGCGTTCACAAATTGCCGCGACAGTTACATGTGGGTACCAAATCTGAGAATTCAAAGCATTAGTGTCTAAAAAATTTGATAATGGCTTAGTGTGGCGCTTAGAGCTAGTTTTTACAATGTTTGTGTGAAAAAAACATGCTATCCTTGCAACGTTTTTTAATAGGTTGGAATACCTATTGTATATGTGGCATCTTACTCAAGAGGCCGTTAATACCAACTTTATAACTTAATTTGTAGGTTTGTAATGAGTAATACTAAATCAAAGATATTTTATACCTTAACTGATGAAGCGCCAGCTTTAGCAACTCGATCATTATTACCCATTTTTCAGGCATTTGCGTCTGCTAGTGATATTGAAATTGGTACTAAAGATATTTCTTTAGCCGCACGTATTATGTCCAATTTATCTGCATATCTTAATCAAGATCAACAGGTTCCTGATGCGCTTGCAGAGTTAGGCGAATTAGTTTTAAAGCCTACAGCTAATGTTATTAAAACACCGAATATTAGTGCTTCTATTCCACAAATCAAAGAAGCCATTATTGAGTTACAAGCCGCTGGCTATGCTTTACCTGAGTTTCCTGATAATCCTAAAACAGAGGAAGAAAAGAAAATTCGTGCCTGTTATGAAAAAGTGAAAGGAAGTAATGTAAACCCAGTTTTACGTGAAGGGAATTCAGATCGACGTGCACCAGCAGCAGTAAAGAATTATGCGCAAAAAAATCCACATTCAATGGGGGCATGGACTAAAGAGTCTAAGTCTCACGTTGCAACAATGAATGGTGGTGATTTTCGCGCCAGTGAGTTATCAACAACGATTGCTGACAATTGCACCGTGAAAATTGAGTTCACCAGCAACGACGGCGCAACAACAATTAAAAAAGCAGGCCTTGAGTTACTTTCTGGTGAAGTTATCGATGCTGCTTTCATGAGTAAAAAAGCCTTATGTGATTTTTATCAAACTCAAATTGATGATGCTAAAAAGCAGGAAATACTTTTTTCCTTACATGTAAAAGCAACCATGATGAAAGTGTCTGACCCGATCATCTTTGGTCACGCGGTAAAAACTTATTACAAAGACGTATTCGAAAAGCATGCCGGTTTGTTTGCCGAAGTTGCAGTGCAGCCTAATAATGGTCTTGGTAATTTATATGGCGCTCTAGATAAAATGACGGCTGAACAAAAAGCAACAGTTCTTGCCGATATTGATGCAGTTTATGAGCAACAACCAGATATTGCTATGGTGAACTCAGATAAAGGAATTACTAATTTACATGTTCCTAGTGATGTCATTGTTGATGCGTCTGTGCCAGCGATGATCCGTACTTCAGGCTGCATGTGGAATAAAGATGGTGAGTTAGCTGAGACAAAAGTAGTGATACCTGAAAGCAGTTATGCTTATGTTTACCAGGCAGTGTTTGATTTTTGTAAAGCTAACGGTGCATTAGACCCAACTAAAATTGGTAGTGTTGCAAACGTAGGTTTGATGGCACAAAAAGCTGAGGAATATGGTTCGCACGATAAAACATTCGAAGTAGAAAGCGATGGTGTGATGCGTGTTATTAACGAAGTAAACAATGAAGTGATCTTTGAGCACAATGTTGAATCGGGAGATATTTGGCGTATGTGCCAGGTTAAAGATTTGCCTATTCAAGATTGGGTGAAGCTAGCGGTTAATCGAGCTAGAAAAACAGGTGATGCAACGGTATTTTGGCTAGACGAAAATCGTCCGCATGAAGCGCAACTTATTGAAAAAGTGAATCGCTATTTAGAAGATCATGATACTAAAGGCTTAGATTTGAAAATCATGTCAGCGGCAGATGCAACACACTTTTCTTTAGAAAAAATCACTGCAGGTAAAAATGTTATCTCAGTGTCTGGTAATGTTTTGCGTGATTATTTGACTGATTTGTTTCCTATTTTAGAAGTTGGCACGAGCGCTAAAATGCTATCAATTGTACCTTTGATGAATGGCGGTGGCTTGTTTGAAACTGGCGCTGGTGGTTCTGCTCCCAAGCACGTTCAGCAATTTAATGATGAAGGGCATTTACGTTGGGATTCACTGGGTGAGTTTTTAGCAACGGCTGCTTCGTTTGAGCACATTGCTGATTCTACAGGGAACAATAAAGCTGAAATCTTATCGGCAACTCTAGATGCGGCAACTAGCAAGTTACTTGATGAAGGTAAATCTCCTTCACGTAAAGTTAATGAGTTAGATAACCGCGGCAGTCATTTTTATCTTGCGTTATATTGGGCTGAAGCGATTGCAGGTCAAGATAGTGATGAAGCTATGAAATCTAAATTCGCTGATTTAGCTAATGATCTTAAAGAGCATGAGAGTGTGATTGTAGATGAACTAAATGCTGCACAAGGTGCTTCAGTTGATATTGAAGGTTATTACTTTCCATCTAGTGAACTTGCAAATAATGCAATGCGGCCAAGTGCTACTTTAAATAAATTGATCGATAATTTTTAAAATACACATTTTAAGCATAAAAAAGCACGGCTCAGCCGAGCTTTTTTATGCGGCTATTTTTTATTTAAGATTTTTTTGATCTAAGAAGTTCTTAATCTAAGAAGCTGCTCTAATATTTGCTGCTTTAGGCCCTTTATCGCCGTCCTCTAATTCATAAACTACTTCTTGCCCTTCGGCCAATGTCTTATAACCATCCATTTGTATTTCTGAAAAGTGAGCAAATACATCATCGCCCCCTTCAGTCGGCTCAATAAAACCGAACCCTTTAGATGAGTTAAACCATTTAACAGTACCTTTTGTTGACATTATTACACCCTCTTTTTATTAGTATTAGCGTTATTAAGATATTTCTTGCTAATGTGTTACAAAAGTGAAACCCAATCTTGTTTAGAGCATTGTTATACTTTATTTTTAGTGAAAAATAGGGTTTCACATATAAAGCAGAACTATTTGTCATAATTCTGTATGACAAGTTAACTCGGATAAATGACTTAGGTCAAGGTAACATACCCTTTTTTTAGAAAATTGTTAGGCCAATTTTTTTATAAATAGCTTGAAATTTATTGCTCGGGGCCCCAAATTATAGCTATTCAAAAGGTTCATTTATTTATGAGTTTTTTATCAACTGTATTGTTGGCTTGCTTTCTATTTTTATAAGCTTTTGATTTAATTATTTTTATTTATTATTTATTAGAGAATTTTGTAATGAGTGACCCTCGTGGAATTGGTGATAATGATAATCAAGATATTGTCTTGGCGGAACCTGAAACTGAACATCGGGTAAAGCGTCCATCTTTGTATCGTGTCTTATTACTGAATGATGATTACACAACGATGGAGTTTGTTGTAGAAGTTATAAAGACTGTCTTTCGTCACAATTCCGAAAAAGCAGCTCAAATTATGTTGCATGTTCATCAACGAGGGGTGGGTGTTTGCGGAGTTTATACACGCGAAATAGCAGAATCTAAAGTAGAGCAAGTATTAGCGCTGGCTGAGAAAAACCAGCATCCGTTGCAATGTACGATGGAGCCCGATAGTGGTGAATCGAACTCTGATGAGGTCAACAAATGATTTCCAAAGATTTAGAAACAACCTTAAATTTCGCTGTGCAAGTAGGGCACGAAGCTAAACATGAGTTTGTGACTACTGAACATTTACTGCTGGCATTACTCGATAATGCTTCGGCAATGTCTGTATTGCAGGCTTGCTCGGCTGACATTGAGCAACTACGTTTAACGTTGACAGAGCACCTTTCTGAGCATGTACCACAGATCGATGAAGATGATGATGCAAAAACTCAGCCTAGTGTCGGCTTTCAACGAGTTTTGCAACGTTCAATTGTGCATGTGCAAAGCTCAGGGAAATCTCAGGTAGAAGGAGAGAATGTATTAGTCGCATTATTTTCTGAACAAGATTCTTATGCCGCTTATTTTCTGGATCAACAGAATGTTACTCGATTTGACGCTGTATCGTATATTTCTCACGGTGTTAGTAAAGGCAATGCCGACATGGTTGATGGTTTGTCCTACACTGAGGAAGAATTACAAAGCGAGGGTGATGTAAAAGAAGGCCCATTAGAGTCGTTTACGGTTAATTTGAACCAGCGAGCGATGGATGGATTTATTGACCCTTTGATTGGTCGTGAAAAAGAAGTAGAAAGAACGATTCAAATTTTGTCTAGAAGACGTAAAAATAATCCGCTCTATGTTGGTGAAGCTGGCGTTGGTAAAACAGCCATTGCTGAAGGCTTAGCAAAGCAAATTGTTGAGGAAGAGGTGCCAACAGTATTGGCAGATGCCGTTGTTTACTCCCTAGATATGGGAGCGTTGCTCGCTGGTACAAAGTATCGGGGTGATTTTGAAAAAAGACTTAAGGCGGTGTTAAAAGCACTAAGTAAAGAAGAACATGCTATTTTATTTATTGATGAAATACATACCATTATTGGTGCTGGTGCTGCTTCTGGTGGCGCGATGGACGCCTCTAATTTATTAAAGCCAGAGCTTTCTAGCGGACAGTTGAAGTGTATCGGTTCAACGACTTATCAAGAGTATCGAGGTATTTTTGAAAAGGATCGAGCTTTAGCACGACGCTTCCAAAAAATTGATGTTGAAGAACCAACCGTTGAAGAGACTGTACAAATTCTACGCGGTTTGAAAACGCGCTTTGAAGAACATCATGAAGTTACCTATACGCCTGAAGCATTAACGATTGCAGCAGAATTAGCAGAACGTTATATCAATGAACGGTTTTTACCGGATAAGGCAATTGACGTGATTGATGAAGCAGGTGCAAGAACACGTTTGTATGACCGTAAAGAAGGTGAGATCCCGGTCATCAATGTAGAAAAAATTGAAGAGGTTGTTTCCTTTATTGCGCGCATACCACCTAAGAATGTTTCTGCCTCGGATGTTGATGCGCTTAAAAATCTTGAACGTGATCTTAAATTAGTTGTATACGGCCAAGACGAAGCTATTACGAATCTTGCCTCGGCGATTAAAATGTCGCGATCAGGTTTGGGTAAACCAGATAAACCAATTGGTTCCTTTTTATTCTCAGGACCAACTGGCGTTGGTAAAACTGAAGTGACTCGACAGTTAGCACTTACCTTGGGTGTTGAATTAATTCGTTTTGATATGTCAGAGTATATGGAGCGTCATACAGTATCTCGTTTAATTGGTGCGCCTCCTGGTTATGTTGGTTTTGATCAAGGTGGTTTATTAACCGATTCGATTAATAAACATCCTCACGCAGTGCTGTTGTTAGATGAGATTGAAAAAGCACACCCAGATGTCTTTAACTTGTTATTGCAAGTAATGGATCACGGTACATTGACGGATAATAACGGTCGAAAAGCTGATTTCCGTAATGTGATTATTATTATGACTACCAATGCTGGAGCAGTACAATCGGCGCGCAATTCGATGGGCTTTACTAAACAAGATCATGCGAGTGACGATATGCAGGCAATTCAAAAAATGTTTACACCTGAATTTCGTAATAGGCTTGACTCGATTGTCCGTTTCAATCCTTTAGGTGTTGATGTTATCGCCAAGGTTGTGGATAAAGAGCTATTAGAAGTCGAACGTCAACTTTTAGAAAAGGACGTACAACTTAATATTGATAAACAAGCGAGAGAATGGATTGCTGAGCAAGGCTTTGATGAAGCAATGGGTGCACGTCCTTTGGCTCGCCTAATTCAATCTGAGATCAAGCGTGGTTTAGCCGATGAATTATTATTCGGTGAATTACAACAAGGTGGTACTGTCAATATTACTGTAGTTGATAGCGAATTAGATTTTAGAATTTTGCCTAAACGACCACTTTTGAGTGATAAATCTGAGAAGGAAGAGACAGTCGTTTAGGTGGTTTGAGTTTACAATTATTGATTGGCAATCTGATTAATATACGTTTGGTATAGGAATTAGCGTGATTATTCATCAATAAGATGCATATAAATAATCTCTAAAATCACAACGCATACGTAAAAAAGCCTGAATTTTTTATTTAAAAAGGCTTTTGAAAATTATTCAGTTTTTTCAAGAAAAAACATGTGTTCGATACCATATTCGGTATCTGTTTTAATATTTTCTATCGAGAACCATTTAAGTCCATCGAAATAGTTGACTATGTGATCTCTTGAGAAGCCCAGATCTACTATCGTGACACCATCGAGATCATATTTTTCAATATTGTCATATTTTCTTGTAAGGGAGTGAACAGTGTTAACACCATTCGTTTTGTAAATGATTGAACCGCATTCTCAAGAATGGTCCGCCAATTTAGATTGTGTTCCAATATGTGTCTTATATGGATCGCGTCGGCTTTACTGGTATAGTTTTCTAAACTGACAGTTTTGGATGCAAATTGAGTTTTTGAACCATCAATTCCAATGTAGTTTTGATGCGCATCGATATATTTTCAGAAACCACCACGCCCACAGCCCCAATCTTCTATATCAATGACCTTAGGGGAGTTTAAAAAGCCACCAGATATTTTCCCTGTAGAAGGATCATCGTATAACGTTTCTTTAGTATTGTTTGCGTATCGAGCATTCCATACCCCAAGTAGTGGTGATTTAGATTGATCTTTACTCATGCTTGGTAATTATCTCCCCAGGTTATCTTTGGTTAAATATATTCTCATAGAGTTAATAACTGATGTGCTTAGGCGATTCCGTATTTTTATTTATGGATACCTAACGTTTTCTAGGTGATAACCAGAGCGAAAAAATAATTCAGATTTAAGGATTTATTAAGTTGTTTGCCTAAGTAGGTCGTACTTTAATTCTCAATTGTGTCAACGATCATTGTCGTTGTTCTTGAGCTGCGTTTGTCTTCCATCTTTAGCGGAATATAGCTATGTTGCGGTGATAGCCATAGGGATACAGTTCGGTCTGCTCTGAGCTCTCTTTCTAACACAATCTTTATCGTGTTAATCGTACCAATTACAGTTTCTAGCTGTTCTTCAGTATTAGATTTAAGTGTATAACCACGAATTATTCTTTCTTTGCCTTCTAATACATAAAGAGTTTCATCTAATGAATTGCTGTCTTTAAGTAAAGCAGCTGCAAATGGAAAGTTACAAGTATCGAGCATATAACCCTGTGGCATATCCAGCGACTCTCCATCGGTAAAATTAATTTTACGTGCTTCCCAGTCAAAACTTACCTTGTAATTATCAGAGTTTATATTGCCACCTGAGTATTGACTGGAGGCAACTTTCCCTTGATCAATATTGAAGTCACAGTTAATTACTTCTTCGGTACTGCCATACAAAATAGCAGCTAGGCCTTGCGCCTTTGTCGTTAAGGAACCGGAATAACCATTTTGATTTGCTGTTAAGGTGATTTGTTGCTGAGCTATTGTCGCATTGCCAAGTTTGCTGCTTGCTAATTTGACTTTATAAGCAATAGAAATGGGGTTTAACTGTTGCGCAGAGGCATAGTTGCTAAAGCAACAGCTAAATAACAGAAAAAACGTTATTAATAATATTTGTAAATAGAGCTTATAATCAAAGGACTGAATCATTGTTCATTTTAATAGTTTATTGTCTAGCTATACGCTAGCTTACAGGTCAAATGTTTGCAACTGTTCAGAAGAGTTTTCATCATCTAGTAATACTTCACCATCAACGATTGTAAGTCTGTTTTCGGACAACCACTTTACAGCAAGCGGATAAATCTGATGTTCAATTTTATGAATGCGTTGTTGTAAAGTATCTGCCGTATCATGCTGATTAATCGGCATGCGGCCTTGTAGAATAATTGGTCCTGCGTCGACTTCTGTCACGACAAAGTGAATACTCGCACCATGCCATTCATCTTTGGCATCAAGCGCGCGTTGATGCGTGTTTGTGCCAGGGTACTTTGGTAAAAGGGAAGGATGAATATTAATCAGACGATTTTCGAAATGCTCAACAAATTCACTTGTTAGTATGCGCATAAAACCGGCAAGGATCACAATATCGGGTGAATGCTGATCTATTTCTTTAATAAGTGCTTGGTCAAATAAAAGCCTTGAAGAAAAGTCTTTATGATTAATGCAAGCAGTAGGGATGTTGGCTAATTGTGCTCTCTCTAAACCATAAGCGTTTTCTTTATTGCTAACGACTAAGGCAATATCAATATCGAGGCGCTCTTGTTTAACTTGGTCAATGAATGCTTGTAAATTACTGCCGCTACCGGAGATTAGAATAACAACCTTGGTCATGATAAATATCGAGTTTAAAGAATTTGCACAGGGTTTTCAGCTGCGCCCTGACGAATTTCACCAATCAAAATAGCGGTCTCACCGGCCTCATTGAGTATATTGATAGCTTGTTCGCAATGTTCTTTAGGAATAACTAGGGTCATGCCTATGCCGCAATTAAAAGTGCGATACATTTCGTCACGCTCGACGTTTGCTGTATTCATCATCCAGGTGAATAGTTCTGGCCATTGCCAGCTCGATTCATTAACAACGGCATGACAGTCCTCTGGTAACACACGAACTAAATTACCAGGGATACCACCGCCAGTAATATGAGCTAAAGCATGTACTGGTATTTGTTGCATAAGCTCTAGTACTGCGCGCACATAAATTTTTGTTGGTGCTAATACCAAGTCACTTAATGGTTTGTCACCAATTTGCGTGTCTAGTGATACATTGTGCAGTTCAAGTATCTTGCGAATCAATGAATAGCCATTGGAATGTGGTCCGCTGGAGGTTAAGCCAATTAACTGATCACCGGCTTTGACTTTACTGCCATCAATAATATTTTCTTTTTCGACTGCGCCGACACAGAACCCAGCAAGGTCATATTCACCTTCTGCATACATGCCAGGCATTTCTGCAGTCTCGCCGCCAATTAAGGCAGCATTTGCTTGTACGCATCCTTCACCAATGCCGCTTACAACTTGCGCAGCAACTTCGGTACTTAATTTACCGCTAGCAAAGTAATCCAAAAAGAATAACGGCTCTGCGCCTTGCACTAGTACATCGTTCACGCACATGCCTACTAAATCAATGCCAATAGTGTCATGTTTGTTTAGGTCGAAAGCCAATTTGAGTTTTGTACCAACGCCATCTGTGCCAGAAACCAATATCGGGTCTTTATAGTTTTTAGGTACTTGAAATAGCGCACCAAAACCACCTAAGCCGCTCATGCAGCCATCACGCATTGTCCGTTTTGCTATGGGTTTGATGACATCAACAAAGGCATCGCCGGCTTCTATATCAACGCCAGCGTCACGATAACTTAAAGATGATGATTGTTTATCTGCTTGATCGTTTGCGGATGTCTTATTTTTAGGCACAACAATTGCTCCAGTTAAGCGACTATTTCAGGTGGCTATTGTAGCGTTTTCAAATGCTATTGTGTATCGAATAAAAGCCATAGATAATCGTTAGAAGCCCAAGAAAAAATAAATAAAACCTTATGATGATGTATATGCCAAATTTACTAACGCTTGCTCGTATAGCGATGGTGCCGTGGTTGATCGTATTACTTCAGCAACAAGACTTTTTTTGGTCATTATTGGTCTTTATAGCCGCAGGCATCAGTGACGGTTTAGATGGCTATATCGCAAAAAAATATAATGCCATAACGAAACTAGGCATACTCTTAGACCCATTGGCGGATAAAGCTCTATTAGTTAGTTCCTATGTCATGCTGGCGATAATGCAAATTATTCCTTTTTGGTTAGTTGTCGTCGTTGTGTTTCGAGATATTGTTATTATTGTCGGTTACCTACTGATGGAAATATTTTTTGATTCAGTTACGATCAAGCCATTAATAGTTAGTAAATTTAATACCGCAGTGCAAATAACTTTTGTCGTTATGGTGCTTGTATCTTTGGCTTGGAAATTAGAAATGAGCACTTTAATTAACTTTATATCTTATCTGGTTTTTATTACTAGCGTAGTTAGTGGTGCTGCTTATGTCTCTATTTGGTTTAAAAAAACCACTGATAGCCCTATCTAAAATATAAATTTAGTAAATTTTTTGCAACTTAAATGACTACACCGCCTAAAAATTCATCTAATACGCAGATGGTGCTGCCTTTAGAATTTAATCGTAAAGCCAGCTTCGAAAATTTTTATGCAGATAAGAATACTGAGTTGATCGCTGCTATGCGCTCAATGGTAGAAAGCTATAACGATAAAATTCTCTATTTTTACGGTGTTTCCGGTTCTGGTAAGAGCCATTTAATGTCGGCAATTTTAAGATTGGCAAAAGAAAATAAAAGATCAACGCACTATTTTTCATTGACGGATCAACACGTAACACCACAATTGTTAGAAATGACTAATGGTGACAGCATTGTTTGTATTGATGATATTCAAGCATGGGCTGGCAATGAGTCAAAAGAACGCACTTTGTTTGCTTTATTTGAACGGGTTAAAAATGCTAATGGTTGTTTATTTGTTAGTTCGACACAACCGTCGCAACAGAGCAGTTTTGATTTGCCTGACTTAATAAGTCGTTTGGGTAGTGGTTTAGTCTATCCTTTGCATGGGTTAGATGATTCCCAGTATTTGAACGCATTTAAGCTGCGCACTCAGCAGCGAGGTATGAGTATTTCAGAGGAGACAGTAAAATATTTACTGAAACACTCAGCTCGTGATACTCGTCAGTTGTTTTCCTTATTAGATAAGATTGATAAAACATCTTTAATTGAAAAAAGGCGTATTACGATTCCTTTTTTACAATCTATTTTAAGTTAGTTTTCTTAAATTATTTTTGCAGATTTACTGCGATTGTCGCAATACGTTTTCCTAAGGCGATACAAAGCGTTTTCTCGTCATCTGATATTGGATTTTTATTATTCGGTCCAGCCACATGACTAGCGCCATAAGGAGTTCCACCGGTAGAGGTTCTACTTAATGCTGATTCCGAGTAGGGGATGCCACAAATAATCATACCTTGATGAATCAATGGGTTAAGCATGGAAAGCAATGTGGATTCTTGTCCTCCATGCATAGAAGAGCTAGATGTGAAGACTGCCGCGGGTTTACCGTTTAGGTCACCCGATAACCAAATTTCACTTGTTTGATCTAGAAAATATTTTAACGATGCTGACATATTACCAAATCGAGTAGGGCTGCCTAAAACTAGTCCATCGCATTGTTTTAAATCACTTAATTCAACAAAAGGGTCACCGCTGTCAGGAATGTCCAGTTTCGCAGGGTCATTCGATACTTCTGGCACCGTTCTAAGTTGTGCGCTGCATTCTGGAACGGATTCTACGCCACGAGCAATCAAGCGAGCCATTTTTTGCACAGAACCTAAACGACTATGATAAAGAATTAGAATGTTCATACTTTATAAGATCTCTAGCACAGATTCAGGAGGACGACCGATGGCTATTTTATCGCCGGCAATTACAATAGGGCGCTCAATCAATTTAGGATGTTTAATCATAATATCAATTAATTGGTCACGACTCATGGATTGCTTAGCGATATCGAGTTGCTTATATTCATCTTCACTTTTACGCATCAAGTCTTCAGGCTGCATATCTAGACCGCGCAGAATGCTATCGAGTTGTTGGTGATTTGGCGGTGTTTTCAAATATTCTACAATCTCAGGTTCGACATTATTGTCGACTAAAAGTTGTAGTGTATGGCGCGATTTTGAGCACCTTGGGTTATGATAAATAATAGTTTGCATAATGATGATGTTTTAAATAGGTATTAGTACCGATGACCGATTATTCGATAAAGAAAAAACTATTACAACTGTTAGAAGTACCGATTGCTGTGCTTAAGCGTTTCCGTTCAGACCGATTGTCTCGACATGCTGCGGCATTGGCATTCAGCTCCTTATTAGCACTAGCACCAATGTTGGCGATAGTTTTTGCAATGCTGTCATTGTTTGCTTCGTTTGAAGAACTTGGTAGTTCCTTACAAGATTTTATTTATCAGTTTTTAGTGCCAGCAGCGAGTGATGATTTACGTCAATATTTAGAACAATTTGCTGGTCAGGCAGGAAAATTAACATTAGTCAGTCTAGCGATGTTTTTACTAACGGCGTTAGTACTGCTGAATAATATTGAAGAATCTTTTAATGATATTTGGCGGGTAAAGACTAGTAGAAGTCTATCTGCCAAAGTTACTATTTATTGGGCATTATTGTCGTTAGGGCCTCTGTTGATGGGCGCTAGTTTGGCTATATCAACATATTTATTATCTTTGACGGTAATAAATAGCGTTGGCTTCACGCAACAAATTCATTCAGTCGGCGTGACTTTATTGCCTTTTTTGTTTGAGGTTTTAGCATTCCTATTGCTGTACTCAGTAATGCCAAATGTACGAGTGAACTTTTTGCACGCATTGACTGGAGCTTTGGTTGCTTCGCTATTATTTCAAGCTGGTAAGCGTTTATTTTCAGCGTATATTGTAAATTTTGATAGCTACCAAATAGTTTATGGTGCTTTATCGACTTTACCGATCTTTTTAATTTGGATTTTTGTATCTTGGATTATTGCTCTAATTGGAGCGCAAGTAGTGGCTGTTTTACAGGAAAAAAAGATGTTGCTAATGAAAGGTGAAGTTGATTAGTTATCAGGCGTTGTTAGTTCAGAAACCGCTATATTAATTTCATTTTCATCAAGATACTCATCAGCGTTATAAACCCATCGACTATTATAACGGCGTAAAATTTTATCTGAGTAAGTTTTGCGACCTAAAGAACCATTATATCCAGCAAGCGCATCTTCGATATTTGAGTATCTATCCATATAACGTCGTAAAATTTCACAACCAAAACGAATGTTTGTTAAAGGGTTAAATAAATCTGCTTCTGGCTCTCCTAGAACTTCTTTCCAAAAAGGCATGATCTGCATTAATCCTAATGCACCCGATCTAGATACTGCATAGCGATTAAAGTTACTTTCTATATCCATCACCGCTAAAACCATCTGCGGATTGAGACCAACATTAAGGGCTTCTTGTTTTACCGTTTGTAGAATGCGTATGCGATAAAAAGGGTCAGGTACCCGATCATCAATTTCTAACTGAACAGACATGCGTGATAGCCAGCGTAATTCTTCTAAGTTAATCGTTTGTGTTACTTCATCAGTAGTTGCGTGTTGCAATGCTTTTACTAATAGTGGGTCAACGTCATTAGCAAACGCCGAGCTTATTGCCACATTGCTGAATAGATATGAGATGAATAATAGGAATAGGGTACGCATGAGAGAACTACATATATAAAAGCTATTTATTTAGGGGGTAGGAATTTAAGAGTTAGTTTTTTGCTTGATAGCCTTACAAATATAGTCGACTGCGTCTGCAAGATTTATGTCTTGTGATTGTTCAGCATCTCTGGCTTTATATTCCACTTTATCATTAGCGAGACTTTTTTCGCCAATAATTAATCGATGCGGAATGCCAATTAAATCGGCATCGGCAAACATAGTGCCAGGTCTTTCTTTACGGTCATCAAGAAGAGCATCTATATTTTGTTCGAGTAGCTCACTATAGAGTTGATCGCAAACCTGAGTAACTTGATCAGACTTATTATAACCGATAGGGGTGATAATGACTTCGAATGGCGCAATATTGATCGGCCAGATAATGCCTCTGTCATCGTGATTTTGTTCAATTGCTGAGGCAACAATTCGAGAAACGCCAATGCCATAACAGCCCATTGGCATTAGCGTTGATTTACCTTCATTATTCAAGCAATTAGCATTCATGGCTTCGCTGTATTTTGTGCCTAGTTGGAATATATGTCCTACTTCAATACCTCGAGTAATCTGTAACATTGCTTCATCGGATTCATCGTTATCCGAACGTGCGCAGATGTCGCCTGCAACCACCTTACGTAAATCGAACTCTTCTGGTTCTGCGCAGTCGCGTTGCCAATTCACACCACTATAGTGATAGCCATTTTCGTTGGCACCACAAACAAAGTCATTGAGATTAACCGCGGAACGATCGGCGATAATCGGTAGTGATAAATTAACTACGCCAATTGAACCAATTGAGCAAGAGACAGTTTGTTTGACTTCTTCGTCAGTTAGCCAAGTTAATGGCGCGGCCACTAACGGATGTTTTTCTGCCTTGATTTCATTCAACTCATGATCGCCGCGCAATACTAGAGCAACAGCAGGGTGCTCAGCACCTTTCACTAATAATGTCTTAACGGTTTTGTTTGCAGCAACTTTTAAGAAAGCACTAACTTCATCAATTGAATGTTGCTCAGGCGTTGCTACTTTAGATAATTCCTCTGTAGGGTCTTGGCGCTGCGAACCGACTTGTAATGCCTCGGCGAGTTCGATATTAGAAGCGTAATCATATTTATCACAAACCGCGATGGCATCTTCCCCTGAATCAGCGAGAACATGAAACTCATGCGAGGTGCTGCCACCAATACTGCCAGTGTCGGCTTCTACTGCTCGAAAACCAAGACCCAGACGGGAAAAAATACGCGAGTATGTCGCATACATAACATCGTAGGTTTCTTGCAAGCTATCTTGATCTAAATGAAAGGAGTAAGCATCTTTCATGATAAATTCGCGCGCCCGCATGACGCCAAATCGAGGGCGTCGTTCATCGCGAAATTTTGTTTGAATTTGATAAAAATTAGCGGGTAGCTGCTTATAGCTACGAATCTCATTGGCAATTAAAGAAGTAATTACTTCTTCATGCGTCGGGCCCAAACAAAAGTCTCGATTATGGCGATCTTGCATGCGCAATAACTCGCCACCGTATAATTCCCAGCGCCCTGATTCTTGCCAAAGTTCTGCTGGTTGAACTGCCGGCATAAGTAATTCCTGTGCACCTGCCGCATCCATTTCTGCGCGAACAATACGCTCTACTTTTCTTAATACACGCAAGCCAAGCGGTAGCCAGTTATAGATTCCGGCAGCTACTTTGCGAATCATACCTGCACGCAACATAAGCTGATGGCTGATTATTTCAGCATCGGCAGGGGTCTCTTTTTGTGTTGCTAATAAAAAGTTAGATGTGCGCATAAGTATCTCGACTTAAATTTTAGTTTTGCTACTTGATAAAAACTAGTCGACTCTTTTTATCGCTGTCTTTTATCAAATAGGTTGGTGATTCTACATGATTTTGTAAGCTTTTTATTGATTAAGCGTGAAGTTTTGAGTGTATTTGACAAGCCAGAAAACTATTGCGAAGTTTGCTAAACTCTAGGGCTAGTACGTTTATCCAAATCCAGATAAAAACAATTACAACAACCTCTTTAAGAATAATGACAACAATCAAACAAAACGATCTGATCGACAGCGTTGCTGATGCGCTACAGTTTATTTCTTACTACCATCCCAAAGATTTTATTGATGCAATGCACGATGCTTATGAGCGCGAAGAATCGCAGGCAGCGAAAGACGCGATCGCACAAATCTTAATTAATTCTAGGTTGTGCGCCGAGGGCAAACGACCAATTTGTCAAGACACTGGAATCGTCACCATTTTCATTAAAATTGGTATGGACATCACATGGGATGCAGAAATGTCTGTCACAGATATGATTAATGAAGGCGTGCGGCGAGCCTACAAGCATCCAGATAATGTTTTACGTGCTTCAATTCTGTCCGACCCATTGGGCACACGCACCAATACGACGGATAACACACCAGCAACTATTCATTATGAAGTTGTCGAGGGTGACAAAGTTGAAATTGACGTTGCTGCCAAAGGTGGCGGTTCGGAAAATAAATCGAAAATGGTTATGTTAAACCCGTCTGACTCTTTAGTTGATTGGGTGCTTAAGACTGTTCCAACAATGGGCGGTGGTTGGTGTCCGCCTGGCATGTTGGGTATCGGGGTGGGTGGTACTGCGGAAAAATCTGCGGTATTAGCCAAGCAAGTGTTGATGGAACCGATTGATATTCAACAATTGATCGCTCGCGGCCCGAATAACCGTCTTGAAGAATTACGTATTGAGCTGTTTGAGAAGGTTAATCAATTGGGTGTGGGTGCGCAGGGTTTAGGTGGCCTAACGACTGTATTGGATGTAAAAATCAGTGATTATCCAACGCATGCTGCGTCTTTGCCGATCACTATGATTCCTAACTGCGCAGCCACGCGCCACGCACATTTTGTTTTAGATGGCAGTGGTCCAGCTTTGCAAACGGCACCGAGTTTGAGTGATTGGCCAGAAATCACATGGGATGCTGGCCCGAGTTCCCGCAAAGTTAATTTAGACACCATCACTAAAGAAGAGATGCAAGACTGGCAGCCGGGTGAAACCATTTTATTGTCAGGTAAATTATTAACTGGTCGAGATGCTGCCCACAAGCGTATTCAGTCTTTACTTGAAAGTGGTGAAGGCTTACCTGACGGTGTTGATTTTACTAATCGCTTTATCTATTACGTAGGGCCAGTTGACGCAGTGCGTGACGAAGCAGTCGGTCCAGCAGGACCAACAACCGCTACGCGGATGGATAAATTTACCGACATGATGCTCGAGAAAACAGGCTTGATTGGTATGGTCGGCAAAGCAGAACGCGGCGCAGCAACGATTGACTCAATCGCCAAGAATAAAGTGGTCTATCTAATGGCAGTAGGCGGTTCAGCCTATCTTGTTTCAAAAGCGATTGTGAATGCCAAAGTCGTTGCTTTTGAAGAACTCGGTATGGAAGCTATTCATGAATTTGAAGTCAAAGATATGCCAGTAACAGTCGCGGTTGATACCCGCGGTGAAGCCGTACACACAACAGGACCGGCTAAATGGAAAAATATTATTTCAGAAAAAATTAAAGTAGAAGTTGTTT
>CAZFEM010000036.1:0-18049 GCA_964517515.1 uncultured Gammaproteobacteria bacterium
GAATTAATGCTTTTGTTATCAGGTTGATGCCTTTAGAATTGTTGGTCTGATTTTCTTTATCTAGGTCTTTCATTTGTTCCAACAACTTAACCCTGAGCAGCGTGCGGCTGTGCAAGAATGCTCGCGACCGATGTTGGTGTTAGCAGGGGCGGGTAGTGGTAAGACTCGGGTGATAACCTACAAAATCGCTTGGTTGTTGAGCAAACTAGAAGTTAATCCACGAAATATTTTTGCGGTGACGTTTACCAATAAGGCAGCACGTGAAATGAAGCAGCGTGTTACGGAGTTGCTGGATAAAGATTTAACTAAAGGACTAACAATATCGACCTTTCATAGTTTGGGCATGTCTATTTTGCGAGAAGAAGTGGTAGCGACAGGGCGTCGCTCAGGCTTTACTATTTTTGATCCTCAGGATTCTGTCTTTGTAGTGAGAGAGTTACTCAAAGCTGATTTAGACCAAGATGCCTTAGTCGAGCAAGTGCGAAATCAGTTATCGAGTTGGAAGAATCAATTGGTGTCACCCGATAAGGCGCAACAAATTGCTATGACTAATCCGATTCAAGTTGCTGCCGCAAAAGTCTATGCTGACTATGAGCGATATCTGCAAGCTTGTAATGCGGTAGACCTAGATGACTTGATCTATCTGCCGAATGAATTGTTACGCAAATTCGATAACATTCGTTTGAAATGGCAAACGCGAGTGCAGTATTTGTTGGTGGATGAGTATCAGGACACCAATGCTGCGCAATATAACTTGGTGAAAACTTTGGTGGCAGGAACGAATGGAAATGGACTTACAGCGGTAGGCGATGATGATCAATCGATTTATGCTTGGCGTGGTGCACAACCAGAAAACCTGGCTCAATTGGGTGAGGACTTTTCAAACCTTGAGCTGGTTAAGTTGGAACAGAATTATCGATCAATGGGGCGAATTTTAACGTTGGCAAATCAAGTTATTCAAAATAATCCGCGCCCGTTTGAAAAAAAATTATGGAGCGACCTGGGGTTTGGTGACCCTATAACAATTATTTCTGCTGAAAATGAAGAACGCGAAGCCGAAAAAGTTGTCGCAGGATTAATGCAGCACCGGTTTCAAAAACAAACACCTTATAGTGATTATGCGATTCTTTATCGTGGCAATCACCAGTCACGAATTCTCGAAGAAAAGTTGCGTGAAATGCATATTCCGTATTATTTAAGTGGTGGTCTGTCATTCTTTGATCGTTCAGAAATCAAAGATGTTATGGCTTATTTGCGATTGCTAACAAATAACGATGACGATAATGCGTTTATTCGAGCAATTAATACGCCGCGCAGAGGTATTGGGGCAAGCACTCTGGAGGCACTGGCTGAAGTTTCAAAACAAGACTCTGGTGGACTGTTTGCTGCGATCAATAGTCCCACACTGCACGATCACCTTAAGCCCTCCCGACAGGGCAGTGTGAAACAGTTTGCTAGTTGGTTGACAGAGTTATCGGAGCGTAGTTTTGCCGAGCTACCGGCTAAAATTGTTGAAATAATGTTGGATGACATCGATTATCAAAATTGGATTGTTAAACAAAGCGCTAGCCCTGAGCAAGCTGATGCACGTTGGCGTAATGTTGAAGACCTAATAAGCTGGATTCGTAAGATGAGTCAGAAAAATTCTGAGCGCGACCTTACCGATATTGTTGGCACAATCAGTTTGATGGGGATTTTAGAGAATGAAGACGAAAATGACGCTAATGTAGTGTCCTTAATGACCCTGCATGCGGCTAAGGGTCTAGAGTTTCCGCATGTGTCAATCGTTGGTATGGAAGAAGAGATATTACCGCATCGCAGTAGCATTGAAGATGACATGGTGGAGGAAGAGCGACGTCTTTTTTATGTTGGAATCACCCGTGCGCAAAGAGAATTGACCTTGTCTTATGCTAATCAGCGAAGTCGTTACGGTGAAGTTATTGAATGTCAGCCGAGCCGTTTTTTAGATGAACTAGACGAAGAACACGTGGTTTGGGAAAGTAAGCTTGCGAATGATCCCGAGAAAAAAGAAGAAGTTGGTGCTGCACATTTGTCGGCGATGCGCTCAATGTTAAGTTCAACTCCTTAAAACTAGACCGGCTAAGAGTTAAAAATCGACTGATTTATCCATTGAAATACCCACAAAACTTGACACATCTGGTACAATCTCGACCCGATTAAGTGAATGATTTTTGGCTTTGATATTCAAGTGCTGTTTTACCTTAGGCCTAACAGCTTAATTTATTACTGATTTGAGATTTAGAAGCTCATTATTTGGGCAATATTCAATTATACTTTTGTACTAAATTTTGTACTGGAGAACGTATGACTGACAATCACAAGACTGATCACCAGCAAAGTGTGATGAGTGTAGAAGATAAAAAGCGTAGGCGCTTTTTAACAGGTATAACTGCTGGTTTTGGCGCGATTGGTGCTGGCTTTGCAGTAACCCCTTTCGTATTAAGTATGTCGCCGAGTGAACGAGCTAAGAATGCTGGTGCACCAGTGAGCTTTGATACTGGCGCTTTACAAGAAGGTTTATTAGTCAAAGTAGAATGGCGTGGTATGCCAGTGGTGTTGCTAAAGCGCACAAGCGAAATGATGCAAGGCTTAAGTGTTATTGAGTCAAGTTTGGCTGACCCTAGTTCTGCGGCGAGTAAGCAGCCAACTTATGCGCAAAATGTGGCTCGTGCGGACAGTGATAATGAAGACTTACTAGTTATGCTAGGTGTTTGTACTCACCTAGGCTGTTCTCCTGTTGAAAAGCTAGCGATTGGTCCAGACCCTGAAATGGGTGATGATTCGCAGGGTGGTTTTTTCTGCCCATGTCACGGCTCAAAATTCGATTTATCTGGGCGTGTTTATAAAAACGTTCCAGCAACGACTAATATGGAAGTACCTCCTTATCAGTACGATGGTGACTTAATTACCATCGGTGAAGACGACCAGAGGGTAGCGTAATGGCGATTCATAGACATGATAATCATAAAAGTGCCAATGCTTTTATGGAATGGGTTGACCGCCGTATGCCGGTTACTAAAGTTTGGAACGAGCACCTTGCCGAGTATTGGGCACCAAAAAACTTCAACTTCTGGTATTTCTTTGGTTCCTTAGCAATTTTAGTTCTTGTTATTCAGATTTTTACGGGAATATTTCTAACCATGCATTATAAGCCTGATACAGCGCTGGCTTTTGCATCGGTTGAATACATAATGCGTGATGTGCCATTCGGCTGGTTGGTTCGATATATGCACTCTACTGGGGCATCGGCTTTCTTTGTCGTAGTCTATATGCATATGTTTCGCGGAATTATTTACGGATCACATCGAGAACCGCGTGAACTAGTCTGGTTGATTGGTTGTCTTATCTTCGTTGCATTGATGGCCGAGTCATTTATGGGTTACCTTCTTCCTTGGGGCAATATGTCTTACTGGGGAGCGCAAGTTATTCTTTCTTTATTTGATGTTATTCCTTATGTCGGCCCAGCATTAACGGAATGGATTCGCGGTGACTTTGTTATATCCGACGCGACATTGAATCGCTTTTTTGCCTTCCATGTGATTTTGATGCCATTGATTTTGATTGTATTGGTATTTTTACACCTAATTGCTCTACATCAAGTGGGCTCTAATAATCCAGACGGGATTGATATTTATGATCATGTTGACGAAAACGGTAAACCATTAGACGGTGTCGGTTTTCACCCGTACCACACGGTTAAAGATTTGGTCGGTGTATGTGGATTTTTAATTATCTATTTAGCAGTTATTTTCTTCGCGCCTGATTTTGGTGGCATCTTCTTAGAAAAAGATAATTTTGCCGCGGCTAATCCATTACAGACACCACCGGACATTGTGCCTTTATGGTATTTCACGCCGTTCTACTCTATCTTGCGAGCGAGTACTGACAGTTTATTACAATTTATGGCAATTGGTACTGGAGTGATTGCATTATTAGCCTTGGCGTTGGGTAAGTTCACAATGAAAACTAAAGGTATAATTGCGGTTGGTGCTTTGGTTTTAATCTACTTCTTATTAACTGGAAGCGGTAAAGCCTGGGGTGTTGTTTTAATGGGGGCATCAATTGTTATGTTGTTTCTACTGCCCTGGTTAGATCGCTCACCGGTACTTTCTATTCGCTATCGTAGTTGGCCATTTAAAGTTGCGCTTGCGTTATTCTTGGTTGCGTTCTTCGTTCTTGGTTATTTGGGGCTGAACTCCCCCACTCCGCTGCGTACTCTAGCGGCGCAAATTTGTACAGTAATCTACTTCGCGTTCTTTCTACTGATGCCTTGGTTTACCAGTATAGGTCAAACTAAACCAGTGCCAGATCGTGTTGTTTTCGATAAACATTAAACGGGGTTAAGACGATGAAAAAATTAATTAACTTAGTATTAGTGTTGTTGATAGGTTTTGGCTCAACTCAAAGTACCTATGCTGCAGGTGGGCATGGTGCAGTTGTAGATCACGCTGATATGAATATGAGCGATATGGCGTCTTTACAAAATGGCGCCAAGCTTTTTGTGAACTATTGTTTGTCTTGCCACAACGCTGCCTATGCACGTTACAATTTAGTTGCTCAAGATCTAGGTATCCCTGAAGACATTCTCATTGAAAACATGATGTTTACCACAGATAAAGTGGGCGACCTGATGAAAACAGCAATGAGTGAGAAAGACGCGAAAGAATGGTTTGGCGTAGTGCCACCCGATTTAACTTTAGTGTCACGAGTTCGTAAGCCTGATTGGTTGTATACCTATTTGCGCGGTTTTTACCAAGATGACGGTACAGGAAGCGGCTGGAATAACTCTTTATTTGAGAATGTTGCGATGCCGCATGTCATGTATGAATTACAAGGCGTTCAACGCCTTGTTGGTAGAGTTGATGCTGACGACCACGGTACTGGAACTGCACATGCAGCTGACGAAAATGGTCTGACTACTGATGGCAATGTAAGAATCGTTGGTGATGCAATGCTAGAGACAGTCATCCCTGGCACGATGACAGCTGATGAATTTGATAATGCAATGTTAGACCTCACTGCGTTTTTAACTTATCTAGCGGAACCTGCGCAGTTAAAACGTAAAACCATTGGTGTTTATACACTAGGATTTTTGATTATTTTAATGATTTTGTGCTACCTCTTGAAGAAAGAGTATTGGCGCGATGTTCATTAAATAATTTCACTGATTAAATACAAAATAACTTTATTCCGACAGAGTTCTTATCCTTAACGCGCTTTTAGTTAAAGTACTAGTATTCAACATGCTTTTTAAAAAGACGCGATAGAGTAATTTGAAGTTTGTGACAACAATAAATAGGAACCGACCATGAACACAATTGCTACTCGCCGCTCAATTATCACGCTGTATTCAGGTACAAATTGTGTATTAAGCCATGCTTGTCGAATAGTTCTGCACGAAAAAGATATTGAATTTGAAGCGGTCTACACGGATCCAAGCGACACCTGCCAAGAATTACAAGAGTTCAACCCTTATTATGAAACTCCAACGTTGGTCGATCGTGATCTAATTTTGTATGACCCGTTTATCATCAACGAATATTTGGATGAGCGCTTTCCTCATCCGCCATTGATGCCAGTTGATCCGGTGTCCCGTGCTAAACAGCGTTTAATGATAATGCGTTTGAACCGCGATTGGTTTGATTCGATTCGGGCATTACAAGAGAATAAGAAAGATAAGGAAGCTTATAAGGTTATTCGTGATGGCTTGATTGCTATTTCGCCATTGTTTATAGAACAATCGTTCATAATGGGTGAAGACTATACTCTCGTAGATGTAATCCTTGCGCCATTACTTTGGCGCCTTCCTTCAATGAACATCATATTGCCAAAACAGGCACAAGTTGTCGTTGATTACGGTGAGCGGTTATTCGAACGTGAAGCATTTCAAGCAAGTCTGAGTGATGCTGAACGTGACCTTAGAGGCTTCAACTAATTTAATTCCGTTTTGGATAGTAGCTCAATGATTTCCACCAAACCGTATCTGGTGCGGGCAATATTTGATTGGGCTAACGACAATAGTTTTACACCACAGGTATTAGTAAATGCGGAATATAAAGGCGTTGAAGTCCCTATTGATCATATTCTCGATGGTCAAATTGTATTGAATATAAGTCTAAGCGCGATCAAACTGCACGTTATGGATAATGAATGTTTGAGCTTTTCAGCAAGATTTAATGGTCTCGAAACAGATATATTTTTGCCAATGGATTCAATTTTGGCAATTTTTGCGCGCGAAAACTCACGCGGTATCTTTTTTGAAGAAGGTCATGATGATGATCCAGAGCCAGGAAATCTGCTTACTAATCCCGGTGGGCAAGAAGATAATAAATCCAAATCAAAAAGTCGTAACAACTCGCATTTAAAGATTATTAAATAATAACGATTAATTTAATGACATCCCTTTTGGCAGAACTTTTCACTAAGCAACGTATAATTAGATATAAATTTTATCTCCTTTAACTTAATGATCCACCAATAAATTAATATGCCTGAATTTAGAGGAACAACAATACTTTCTGTGCGCCGTGACAACCAGGTTGTTATCGGTGGTGATGGTCAAGTGTCGTTGGGCAATACTGTGATGAAAGGTAATGCTAAAAAAGTTCGGCGCTTATATAAAGGTGAGGTTATTGCCGGATTTGCCGGAAGCACGGCTGATGCATTTACTTTATTTGAACTGTTTGATGCAAAATTAGCTAAACACCAAGGAATTCTCACAAAAGCAGCAGTCGAGTTAGCTAAAGAATGGCGTACAGATCGAATGTTGCGCAAACTTGAAGCTTTGCTTTGTGTCGCAGATAAAGAATCTTCTTATGTTATTTCTGGTAACGGTGATGTGATTGAACCTGAAGGCGGTGTTATGGCAATCGGTTCTGGCGGTTCTTTTGCCGAATCTGCCGCTCGTGCGTTAGTTGCAAATACTGAAATGAATGCCCGTGATATTGTTGAAAAATCGCTCAATGTGGCAGCCGATATTTGTATTTATACCAACCATAATCTGACTATCGAAGAGCTATCTTTCAGCCCTTCTAAATAGTAGAGAGTTATTTTATGAGTAGCATGACCCCCCGCGAAATTGTTCAGGAATTAGATAAACATATTATTGGCCAGGCTGAAGCTAAACGTGCAGTGGCGATTGCGCTACGCAACCGCTGGCGTCGAGCACAAGTAAGTGACGCTGAATTACGTAAAGAAATTACGCCAAAAAACATTTTAATGATTGGTCCAACAGGAGTTGGTAAAACTGAAATAGCAAGACGACTTGCGAATCTTGCCGATGCGCCTTTTCTTAAAGTAGAAGCAACCAAGTTTACTGAAGTTGGCTATGTAGGTCGGGAAGTCGATTCTATTATTCGTGACTTGGCCGATATTGCTATTAAAGGTCAGCGTGAAGCCGAGACTAACAAAGTTAGAGTGCGTGCTGAAGATGCGGCTGAGGAACGTATTTTAGATATTTTATTACCTCCTGCACGTGATGTTGAAAATAGCACTAGTAATGAAGGCGCAGCTCGACAAACGTTTAGAAAAAAATTGCGTGAAGGTAAACTCGACGATAAAGAGATTGAAATTGATATCGCTTTACAACGACCAGGAGTAGAAATTTTTGGACCGCAAGGCATGGAAGAACTGACTGATCAATTGCAAGGCATGATGAAAAATATGGGGTCTAACAAAACCCAGCCGCGTAAAGTACGGATCAAAGAAGCGTTAAAATTACTTACCGAAGATGAAGCTTCGCGCTTAGTGAATGATGAAGATTTAAAACAAAGTGCGATTGAGCGCCTAGAAAATTCAGGCATCGTGTTTATCGATGAGATCGACAAAATTGTTGGTCGTTCCGAAGCGGGTAAAAGCGCAGACGTTTCTCGTGAGGGAGTGCAACGTGACCTTCTACCATTAATTGAGGGTAGTACTGTTTCAACTAAGTACGGAATGATCAAAACAGACCATATTTTATTTATTGGTTCAGGAGCGTTTCAGTTAAGTAAGCCGTCTGATTTGATCCCAGAATTACAAGGCCGCATGCCGATTCGTGTAGAGTTGTCGGCACTTTCTGTGGAAGATTTTTCGCGTATCCTAATTGAGCCCGATGCATCATTAACAGAGCAATATACGGCACTAATGGATATTGAAGGCGTGACACTTAAGTTTACTGAGAATGGTATAAATCGTATTGCAGAGTTGGCTTGGCAAGTTAATGAAAGCACTGAAAACATTGGTGCGCGGCGATTACATACAATGCTGGAGCGTCTGTTAGAGACCATTTCTTTCGAAGCCAGTGATCGGTCAGGAGATGTGATCGAGATTAACGAAGCTTATGTAAATGAGCATCTAGATGAGTTAGCTGAAAACGAAGATTACGCGCGTTATATTTTGTGATTTTCGCAATACTCTTTGTTGTTGCATTCTTGTTTGGCCTAGCTAGTTATGCCCTGACGCAACGTTGGGTAATTTCTATTTCAGTGCCGATAGTGCTATTTTTGATTGCAGTATTATGGGGCGAGAGTGAAAAAGGAGCGCTCGCATTTACGCTAACTTTTGGTTTGCCATTAGTCTGTTTTGCAGGATTATTTGGGGCTTATGTTTATCAAATTAAAAAGTTTCCGCCTGACGAAGTTGAAGAAGAGAATCAGATAAATGATGAGCAATCATAATTAGTAGGTAACCTGAAAAGAAATTCATTTTTTTGTGAGTATAATTAATCTAAAATAACGAAAAGATCTATTTGAATAATAAAATCAGACTAATGCAAATCCTGATAAGTAAGTTATGTTGGGATAAATAATTAGCATATAAAATTCGAGAATAGCCAATGTCAGAATCTAACTTACAAGAAAACAACGCATTTGTTCGTTTGTTGCTGCGCTCGACAAATATGCAGCCTAATGAAGTTAAAGCTGCGGTAATGTCGTTTCTGTTCGTGTTTTTGTTGATGACGGCTTATTACCTTGTTAGACCAATGCGAGACGCAATGGCGAGCGATTGGAGTGATGCTGAGGTCTCGACTTTATGGACTATAAATTTTTTCATTAGTACTGCCGCAGTCGCTTTATATGGTTTTTTTATTTCGAAAGTAGACTTTAAAAAAATAGTGCCTAGTGTTTATTTGTTTTTTTCGGTCAGTTTTGTGATTTTTTACCTAATGACTCGCTCCGCGAGTGATACGGTATTAGTAGATAAATCTTTTTATGTCTGGATTAGCGTATTTGCTTTGTTTCATATATCAGTCTTTTGGAGTTTTATGTCTGATACATATAACAAAGATCAAGCAAGTCGGCTTTTTTCAGTGATTACTGCAGGCGCAAGTATTGGCGCAATAGCAGGACCTGGGTTGTCGGCAATATTTAGCCAAACTATAAGTGAAGCTGCAATGGTACTAGTTTCTGCAGTTATATTGTTGTTTACCATTCCGATCATTAGCAGTTTGCGTACCTTAAAAGTAACAGACCTAGATAACTCAAGTCTTGCTGTTGATTTGGAAAAAGTAAAAATTGGCGGGAACCCATTTCATGGCTTTAAAGAGTTTATTTCCAATCCGTACTTATTGGGGATTGGATTATTTATTATTCTTTATACTGGTGTCGGTTCTTTCACATATCTTGAGCAAAAGAATTTACTAGAACCGTTTGCTCGCGAAGATCGAAATTTTATTTATAGTATTCGCGATGTCGTAGCAAATACAATTACATTTGTATTGGCATTTTTCTTAACTGGCCGTATTGTTCCCAAATTAGGTATGCCCGTTGCCTTAGCATTAGTGCCAGTTTTATTAATTTTAGGAATGTTGATTCTAGCTCTATCTCCGATTTGGATTGTCGCTGTTTCGGTTTGGGTGGCGCGCAGTGCTGGTAATTATGGGCTTGCACGACCAGCCCGAGAAATGTTGTTTACCCAAGTGGATCAGGAAAGTCGTTATAAGACTAAACCTGTTATAGATATTGTCGCTTATCGTGGCGGTGACGTTATCATGGGGTGGTTTTTTACTGGCTTAACACAGGGCTTAGGCTTGGGTTTGGCTGCGGTTGCCGTGGTCGGCGCAGGCATTGCAGCTCTTTGGGCAGTTGTCGGTGTTTTTCTAGGGCGCATATATGAGCGCTCTGAAAAAGAACAAAAACTGGTGAGCTAAGCGACAAGCTTGCCACTGTATGAAGGAAGATAAACAGAGCCTACAGTTAAAGTGGGTTAAAAAACTGGTTCAGATAAAACCAAACGAGGTCGCTGCAGCGGTGCTGTCGTTCGTTTTTTTATTTTGCTTAATGGTTGCCTATTTCATTCTTAAACCTTTGCGTGATGCACAGGTGAGTGATTGGAGTGATGCTGAATTAAGTTCGGTTTGGACAATTACTTTTCTATTCAGTTTATTCGCTGTGTCAGCGTATAGCGCATTGGTTTCCAGAATTAATTTTAGAATATTAGTGCCGGCACTGTACTTCACTTTTGCATTAGTTTTTTTATTGTTTTATTTCCTGACTATTTCAGATTCTGGTAATGAAGATATACAAAAAGCATTTTATATTTGGATGAGTTTATTTGCTTTATTCCATCTTTCTGTATTTTGGAGCTTTATGTCGGATTTATTTAATCCTGAACAGGCAACACGCTTGTTCGCATTCATTGCCACAGGCAGTAGTCTTGGAGCAATAGTTGGACCTTCAATTGCTGTTCTTTTTACTAGTCAACTGGGTTTAAGTAATTTGCTGTTAATCGCAACTATTTTGTTACTTATTCCAGTGCCGATTATTATTTATTTAGAAAACCAAAAGCGTCGTAGCATCTTAGATCAAGATCATCATCTCGAGCCAGCTGAGTTAAATTTAATTGGTGGTAATGTTCTGTCGGGTTTTAAGGCGTTATTTCAAAATCACTATTTATTGTTAATTGCTTTGTTTGTGTTGTTGTATGCCAGTATAGGCTCGTTTATCTATTTCCATATAAAGAATTTATTAGCTGTCTATGATGAGGAAAGTCGAGCACAAATATGGGCAGGTATTGACCTATCGGTAAATATTTTATCTGTATTAACGGCATGGTTTGCAACATCACGTATTGTTAATCGCTTTGGTCTAGCGCTCACATTGAGCTTAATGCCAGTGGTGATGATTTTTGGTTTATTAACCCTGTCTTTATTTCCATTAGTAAGTATAGCAATGACTGTTCAGGCAATCCGTCGAGCAGGGAATTATGCAATTACTCAACCAGCGCGAGAAATGTTATTTACTAAAGTAAGCCGACAAGACCGATTCAAATCAAAACCAGTTATCGACATCGTTGTTTACCGAGGCGCAGATATGGTTTCAGGTTGGGTGTTCACTGGACTAACTCAGGGACTCAATTTTGGCTTATCGGCGGTAGCAGTAGTTGGGGCATTAATTGCTGCCGGTTGGGCTGCGATTAGTATTCCGTTAGGAAAGCGGTATGATAATTTACCACAGTCCTCATCTGCGGCAGCCATTATTGTCGATTCAGATGAGGCGGGGCATCTCTAAGTTATTCTTCCGTTGTTTCATCCAGTTTAAATTGATCGAATTGAGAAATTAAATTCAACATAATTAGCTGAGATTTATCATGTTGATTAATCTCAGGCATATCCAATAAATCACTTGCAAAAATATCAATTGAGCTAGTGACTTCATCTAACACAATGATAGGAATAAATGATTCAGCTATCGAATCCAAAGTGGCCTTCGCAACAGATTCATTATATTGAGTTTGGTTGTTAATGGTTATTTTTACTGAGCTTAGTTTGCTGCTATCGATTGTTTGCAAGAAGGTTTTCAAGTCGAGACCAATAGGCATAGCTCGATTATCAGTTAGCTGAAATTTTTCATCTTCGGAATAATAGGTATTTATATGTAACGATTCGAATCCCATATTTATCGCGAGCACGGCGTTAGCAACTGAGTCGATATTGGCTGCGCCTAATTTAAAACCATCGTTGATTAATTGTTGAGTATTAATCATTTGCCAATATCCCCAGTTTATATCTTGTTTTACAAGTCGAGTTGCGTGAAGAGTTTTTAAGTCTTCTGGCGGAGAAAAATTTGCGGAACTGAAATCAAAAGATTGATCAATTGAATCTGAGGAAATACCTAATAAACCAACTATAGACTCGAACATGAGGTCATTGGTAAATGCGGTATCCTTGTTTTGTTTTATGTTTTCCCAGACATTGGGATGTTGTGCACGCCATACATCATTGGCCCAAACGAACAACGGGATAGTTGTCATCGAATGAGTGAATTGTGCTGAGTTATGAAAGCGCGCTTCGATCACATCATCGGCATGATCGGAAGTGTAAACAAGTAAGGCAGGCTTATCATTGTTATCTAGTTCAAGAATAACTTCTTCAAGTAATTGGTCTGTGTAAGCAATACTATTGTCATAGCAATTGAGCATGTCGCTTTTAATTTTACGATCATTCACCCATTCACCAAAAACTACACGGCTGACTTTTTCATTAAACTTAATTGCGCTTTCTGGATAGCGATTACAGTAATCAAAGTGGCTGTTGTAAAAATGTAAAAATGAAACTTGATTAGGATTCTCTTTTATTGCCTCGCGCCAAAGCGGTAGTAACTTTTCGTCATATTGAAAAGCACTGTTACCATAACCAATTTTGTTATTAATGGTTTGGATTACATCTGCATCTTGAGCAATCGATGTTATGTAGTTAGACCACCCTCCCAATAAGCGATGATTGGTATACCAGGTAGACTTCAATGAGACTGCACTAGCTATATTTAAAATGGAAGGTGCCTCGGACCACTTTAGAGCATTGTACTGATTGGCTTGAGTCAGTAAAAATGAAAGTGTCGGATTGGAATGAGTGTGGTTTGAAAATACATTACTAAACTTGATTAAATTATCATCTGCAATCCGTTGATCAATAAACGGTGTTGTTGTGCGAACATAACCGTAGGCAGACATATGGTTGCGATTGACAGATTCACCAATCACAAATACGGTTGTGTTGTCTTTAAAATCAGGGTCTTGTTGTGATTCTATTGGTGTCAGTTTGCGTTGAGTAGATATGCGTTGAAAACTTAGGATTTCAGAGCGATATACCTTGATGGATTTATCAAGCAAATCAAGGATGCGAGTATCCGTCCAGCGATCAAAAACAAATACAGCAGATAACATAATTAGTAATAAGCCGATGCTTGCTTTGACTAATTTTTGTTTTTTATAGTGATTAAGGCGTAAGCAAATCAAAATCGTGATTATAATTCCTATGACTGCATAGATTGAATTAGTTACACCAACAAATTGCCCCCAGAATTCGATTGCTTGTGCTAAATAGCTTTGTAGAACTGCATGGATAGATTCATCATTAATCGGTTTGTCAAAAATAAATTCATGACCAATGATTGGGATAGGGATAAAAAAAGCGACAACAACGCATAATGCTGCTAGGAGTGCTAATAAGATAGATGCAATGGGTACAAGTGGTATAGACGAATAGATAAATAGCCCGCCACTCAAGGTAACAGATAATGCGATAGTAATGCTAATACTAAAAAGATTTAGACTGCCTAAGGTTGTTTCAGCCCAAATTAATAGTGCGCCAAAGGCTGCTCCAGTAAGCGCTACCAGAGTTGATGTTTTACTTGTTAGGCATGCTATGAAAATTAATAACCAGACTAAAACGAAGGCGATGCTCGCATATTGACTATTATTATGTTCTATAAAAGTAACGAGTGCTTTGCCGCAATCAGGATAATCGAAATTAGAAACTTTAACCTTTAATAAGCTGTCTTTATGAACTGAAAAATCTCGAGTTTTTGGCAATGGGTTATGCAATAAAATCGTTTCACTAGCCAAATCACCAAAGAATGAAATTTCAGCTTGATTGCGACCAGCTTCTGGGCAGCTCGTTTGATAAATAGGTTCTACTGAAACGGTTAAATTTGCTGAGCGTTTGAAAAAAAGTTGAATATCGAGTTCTTCAGGGCTCGACGCTGCAAATAAAAAATTACCTTCATCTCGTACCGCATATTTTGCGATATTAAAGTCTTGCGTTGGCTGAAAACGTATTTCAGCTTCATCGTACAGAGGCTTTTCATTGAAATGAGCACGAATTAATAGATTGTCTACAAGGAAGCTAATTATTAGAATTCCAATTAATGAAACTAGCTTGGAAATATTTGCGAGCATAGGTTGAGAAGAATCCAAAATCACTTGATTAGACCCTTAGGGATGAGCCGTCATTATTTTTTATGAATAATAACGGACTAGGAGAGTTATTTCTTGTTCAAGGATGATTTTTTAGAATTTTAAAACTATAACTATGAATCAGGTGCTGTCCAACCACCGCCTAAAGACTGATATAAGGAAATGATCGCGTTTAACTCCGCTAGTTTGCTATTTAAAAAAGCATTCCTTACTGAGAAAAGGGTATCTTGTGTAGTGAGCAAAGTTTGATATTGAGCAACGCCTTCTCGATAACGAAAGCCAGCAATTCGAAATGCTTCTTCAGCGCGAGCTAAATCTTCTGCAGCAACTTTAGAAAGCGAACTTAAAACCTGAATATTACTTAACGCCACTTCGGTTTGATTAAAGGCAGTGATCACTGCTTCTCGATAGTTAGCTAGAGATGTTTCTAAATCAAGTTCTGTACTGCGTAAATTACGTCGTCGGGCACCGTTGTCTAGTAAAGTTTGCACCGCATTGCCAATGATACTAACGCCTAAATCGCCATCATCCAAAAGGCTACTTAAAGAACCGCTTACTAAATCGGCACCACCGGTAAGAGATAAGTTCGGAAAAAATGTAAGTCGAGCAAGGTCTACATTGGCTCTAAATAATCGTAGGTTTGCTTCTGCAGCAACAAGATCAGGTCTGCGCAATAATAAATCGGAAGGGATCCCCGCTTGTACTGCTGGCACGACAACATCTGCAAGCGAGTTTTCATTAATAACTAAACTATGGACTGAAATAGCTAATAGGGTTGCCATAGAGGCGCGTGCAGATAATTCGTTTTGTAATAAGGTTTTTAAATCGTTGCGTTGCCGTTCTACTGTAATCCTTTGTTGTAAAGCATCAATAGGCGTAACAGTTCCGGCATCGACGCGAGCTTGAATGATCTTTGATATTTCTTCAGCATTTGCAAGATTTTGTTCAGCGGCAACAATCAAGTCGCGAATTAATAATATTTGAAAATAGGTTGATGCAGCAGTGCCTTGAATATTGAGGCGTAAATCAGCAAGGTTGGCAATATCGCTGTCATATCTTGCCATAGCGACATTGTAGCGAGCTGGTTTACTTAGAATGTCGGTATACGAAAACCCAAAACCAAGATTGGCAGTAGTGTCAGAATCATCAGTAAAAGATTCACCATTGGGGCGGTTTCCTGAGTATCTTTCGTTAAGACCAATATCTAGAATTGGCGTTGGGTATAGATCAAAGCCAGCATCACGCAGTTCAATCTGAGCTTGCTCAAAATTACGTGCGTTATTATCTAAATCAAGATTATTTTCATCTAGGCGCACCATTATTTCGTTAAGCTCAGGGCTGTTAAAGTTTAACCACCAAGTTAATGAAGGCCAGTTTTCAGTGTTTTCTACAGAGTATTGCCACTCAGCTGGGATGTCATTCTCTGGTAGCTCTGGTAATTCAGTAGTGACACAAGAGCTTAATACAATTACCAATACGCAGGCGAAAATTAGTTTTATTTTTTCCGTCTTCATGAATAATTAATCGCTCGCTAGAGCAACAACTGGGTCAAGACGTGCGGCTTTGCGTGCTGGTGCAAATCCAAAAATCAAACCAATACCTGCAGCACAACTAAAGGCTAAAATTGTTGGGCCAGAACTAAAGACAACAGACGTGCCAAAGGTCCTGATCAATGTGCCAGCGCCAATTCCCAGCAATACGCCTAACACACCACCTAATGCCGAAACGACAATCGCTTCAGATAAAAATTGAAACAGAATATCTTTTTGCCGTGCTCCAGTTGCCATCCTGATACCGATTTCACGAGTACGTTCGGTTACTGAAACTAACATGATGTTCATCACTCCAATGCCGCCAACAAGCAATGATATTGCGGCAACTGAACCGAGTAAAATAGTGAAAGTTTGTTGCGAGGCAGAAACGTTCTCTAACAATTCAGCGCTGTTGCGTAGTTGAAAATCTTCAAAGCCATGGCGTTGCACAAGTAGAGCACTCACTTCTTGCTCTGTTTGATTGATTTGTTCAGGGTCTTTAACTGCCACGGTTAATGAACGTAGATGAAGTCGACCAAACAAACGAAGCCCACCCGTTTTGAGTGGCACGAATACAACATCATCTTGATCCCGACCACCAAAGCCTGAAGAGCCTTTTGACGTCATCACGCCAATGATTTGAAAAGGCACGTTTTTAATAAGCATATAACGACCAATTGGGTCTGAGCCATCTAAAAACAAACTGTCACGCACTGTTGAACCGATTACTGCCACAGGAGTAAAGTCTTCGCTGTCTTGATCGGTAAAGAAAACCCCCTGTGCTAGTGGCCAGCTACGGGTATCGGGTAAATTGGCAGAAGTTGCGGTGATTGCAGATGAGTAATCGACGTTGCCAACACGTAAAGTTTCATTACCAGAGATTTCAGGTAAAGCAGCTTTAACATTCGGAATTAATGTTTCGATGGCAATAGAGTCTCCAATCGTCAGCGTTTCTGATGCGGTACCGCGCCGTGCCGACGGACTAATGGTGAGCATGTCAGCGCCAAGGGCATTAATTCTATCAATAATGTCTTTTTGCGCTCCCTCGCCTATTGCTAACATTGCAACGACTGACGCAACGCCAATAACGATACCTAGTAGAGTAAGTACCGTACGAAAAATATTTGCACGCAATGATCGAAATGCCATATTGATAGCCTCAGACATTTCTGCAAAAGGATTAGACGACTTTGAATTAGCCTGCATTTGATCAAATAAATGTGCGGCGTCCTGCAGT
This sequence comes from uncultured Gammaproteobacteria bacterium, assembly GCA_964517515.1. GTDB lineage: Bacteria > Pseudomonadota > Gammaproteobacteria > Arenicellales > Arenicellaceae > Arenicella. The sequence goes on from CAZFEM010000036.1 coordinate 16,966, forward strand.
TGATCATTTTTTACCGTGCCAGAATCACTGAGAACTTCGCCATCGAGTAATTCAATACGTCGATCAGCATTAGCAGCAATTTCATGATCATGGGTAATTAAAATTACCGTATGACCTTTACTCGCTAACTCTCTGAGCAGTGCCATCACTTCAATGCCGCTTTGTGAATCTAATGCGCCTGTTGGTTCATCAGCTAGAATAACTTGCCCGCCATTCATTAATGCTCGAGCAATTGAAACACGTTGTTGTTGTCCACCTGAAAGTTGGCTAGGGCGGTGATCCATGCGATCGCCAATACCCAAAGAATCTAATAGATCAGTTGCACGTTCGTGTCGTTGTGTTTTCGATACGCCAGCATAAATTGCTGGCACTTCAACATTTTCATCTGCGGTCGCAGTACCTAATAAATTATAACTTTGAAAAACAAATCCAAAGGCCTCACGGCGCAACCAAGCAAGACCATCGGCATCAAAACTTTTTATGTTGTTTCCAGCAAAAACATATTCGCCGCTCGTTGGTCTGTCTAGGCAACCTAATATGTTCATCATGGTCGATTTTCCAGATCCAGATTGACCAATAATAGATACGAATTCACCTGCATAGATGTCGAGAGAAACGCCGCGTAAAGCATGTACTTCTACGCCACCTCCTGTTACAAAGGTGCGTGTAATATCTCGCAGTGAAATAAGTGGGACTAAATCTATGCCCCCAGAGTTATGACTGCTCATTAGAAACGACCGCCACCACCACCCATGCCGCCGCCACCGCCATCACCGAAACCGCCTTGCTGAGGGCCACCGTTAGAGTTAGCTCGTTCTTGAACAATACCGGCAATAACTTGCTCTCCGCCAGAAAGTCCTTCTAAGACTTCTGCAGAGACACGAGTTGTAACACCAATAGTGATTTCTCGTCGTTCGAATTCACCATCATCAAGAGCAATGATAACTGTTGCTTTAGTTGGCTCACTACCGTTGCTAATCTCGCGTTGTGGACCACCACCGCCCATGCCACCACCACCGCGGGCGCGAAACTCTTCAATTTGTTCGGGGGTGAAGTCGCCCATGCCGCCACCCATACCGCCACC
>CAZFEM010000036.1:18149-24174 GCA_964517515.1 uncultured Gammaproteobacteria bacterium
CCGCCACCCATACCGCCACCACCCATATCATCGCCGCCGCCCATACCGCCGCCGGCAAATTCTTGAGGGCGACCACCTTGGTTTGCGCTTTGTGGGGCATCATCCGGAATGTTTGCATCACTATCGAGATTTAAATTAAGTAAATTGCTTGAATCACGGAAATTAAGCGCACCAACAGGCACACGAATTACATTTCTTGCTGAAGAGCTAACAAAGAAAATTTGTGCAGTCATATCCGACAGCAAAGCATTGTCATTATTCTCAACATCAAATAAAGCTGTATAAAGCACAACATTATTACTGACTACAGGTTTAGGGAGTATCTGTCTTAATTTTCCATACCAACGACGAGCACCGCCGCCAAGTGTTGTGAAATAAACTTCCATGCCAACAGTTAATTTACTGACATCGGCCTCAGACACTTCACCTTGTACCGTCATGCTACTGAGATCTGCAATGCGTAAAATAGTTGGTGCTTGTTGGGTAGCGTTTAGTGTTTGACCTTCTTTCAGGCTGATGGAAATAATCGTGCCATCTGTTGGTGCAGCAATAGTGCTAAAAGCAAGGGTCGCTTCATCACTAGCAAGGCTCGCTTGGCTCTGAGCGATTTGCGATTGCAACTGAATTAAACTCGACTGTGCAGAAGCTAAAGTGTTGATAGAAGAATCAAAGTCAGCCTGACTGGTAGCATCTTGTTCGATTAAACGAGTTTGCCGATCGGCATTTGCTTGCGCTAATTTTAAGGAAGCATCGCGAGCTGATAATTGCGCTTCTAATGCTTTAAGGCTTGCTTGGCTTGCTGCAACACGATTCACTTGTACGCTGGCATCAATTTCTGCAAGTAATTGGCCTTGTGTGACAACATCACCAACATCAACATGTAATTTTTCAAGTTGCCCGGAAACCTGTGCGCCCACATCAACAAAACTACTTGGTTGTAAATTACCAGCGGCAGTGACTGCGTTTTCGATATCACCGCGGTCGACTGATGCTAGTAAAGGACTAGCTTGTACACTCGCGTCTTCTTTATTGAACCACCAGTACAAGGCGGCACCAATCAGAATAAGCAATAATGTTAGTTTCAGGTGACTGAATAACCAACTAAAAGGCTTTAAAAGTAACGCAAAAATACTATTAGATTGATTTTTGTGATGCGGATTTTGTTTTTTTTGATAACTTCCTAGGTTATCTTCGACAGTTTTCAAACGTTCAACCTTACAATGAATTTTCGATATTATTTATTACTCAATATACTCTTTAAAGAAACAAAAACCTTCGCACTAATTATGGAGTTTTTATATTCATGCTAAGAAATTTTAAATCATTTAAAAAAATGCTGTGTTGTTTGTCGGTATTGACTTGTCTCCTATATAATTCGATTGCATTTAGCCAAGATTCTGACGATTCAGTGACATCATATAAAGATAAAAAAATTGAGCTCGTTCACGGTAATGGTGAGCCAACACACGCCATCATTTGGTTGCACGGTCTTGGCGCTAGCGCGAATGATTTTCCGCCGATTGTGCCGGAACTTGGTTTGAGTTCAGAGAAGTCTATCCGTTTTGTTTTCCCGCAGGCGCCTGATCGACCAATCACTGTTAATGGTGGCATGGTAATGCCTGGTTGGTATGACATTAAAGGAATGGATATAGCGGACAAACAAGATGCCAGTGGCATGGCCGAATCAAAGGCGTATTTAGATGAATTGATTGATGCGCAAATAGCGTTGGGTATTCCGAGTGACAATATAATTATTGCTGGATTCTCACAAGGCGGCGCGGTTGCCTACCATACAGGAATACGTAGTGAACATAAGTTGGCAGGGATTTTAGCCTTATCAACTTATATCCCGTTTGCTGAACAAGCAGCTGACGAGCAAAGTAAGGTAAATATACAAACACCAATTTTAGCTCATCACGGTGACCATGACCCTGTTGTGCCAGTTCAGTTAGGCAAAGCGAGTGCTGATTTATTGATTGACCTTGGTTATTCTTTAGAGTGGCAGACTTATCCTATGCAGCATCAAGTTGTGATAGAACAAATCCAAGAGATTGGCGCGTGGATTAATACCGTTTTTAATAACTAATTCGCAGTAACAAAAAACCCGATAGCTATCCTAGAATATAGGACTAAGCCATCGGGTTTTTATTTTAAAGAAAGTCTTCTAAGCTAAAGCGCTTTCATAAAGTGCTAATAACCGCGACCAAGCTTTTTCAGCTTGAGGTTCATTGTAAACTTGCGAATCAGGCGGACACCAGCCATGCATGGCACCAGCATACACTTCGATTTCAGCCGGGATGCCAGCCTCCTTATATGCAGCGGCTAATACATTTTTAGTGTCCGGTGATCTTTCATCATCATTTTCAGCAACAGCATGCAAGATATGTGCAGGTGTTTGCGGAATTAAAAGGTGTGGGCTATCCGCTGCATTAGTGACTAAGCCACCACCATGAAATGAAGCCGCTGCACCGACGCGATCAGGTACTGCTGCGGCAGTACGCATAATCAGCGGGCCGCCCATACAATAGCCTGCTGTACCGATTTTACGATCAGTGTCAACGGCTGCTTGTTGATCGAGAAAGCCAATGTAGGCTTTGGCATCACTGAATGCGGCATCTTGTGTTAGTTTGCCAGCAAAGCCGCGTAGCAAAGTTCGCGTATCAGGGTCACCAAAACTCGCGCCTTCAGGAACCACAGGTATTTTCTTATCACGATAAAAAGGGTTAGGAACAACCACCGAATAACCTGATTGAGCCAGACGATTTGCCATTGTTCTAAATGCAGTTCGCAAGCCGAGAATGTCGGTCCACATTAATATTCCAGGGTGTTGACCAGATGCGGGATGCACAAAATAGGCTTCAGATTCGCCATCGGGTGTTGTGATCATCACATCTGATTCAACAACATCTACAGCATTTACTACTGGTGGTAAAACACCAAGCACACTAGTCGCGGCAGTTAGTTTCCCAAAATCACGACGATTAAGGCCGCCGCTTTTTTCTAGGTGTTTTTGATTGTCTAATTCAGTTAAATCATCGCACATATTATTTTCCTTAGGTTTTATTTTTTCAAGACGATAACAAATTGAAAGTCAACAAACTGACAAATTAGTTACCTGATAATAGTTTAGTCATTATTTTATTCGGTGGAGCTTTTTAGAGAGTAATTTATAGGCAGTTCTATTTGATGTTAATGACGAACATTTAATACTGAACTATCAATATTGAACGACAGAACGAATTGATTTGCCTTTGTGCATTAGATCAAATGCATCGTTGATCTTTTCAAGTGGCATGGTGTGAGTAATTAAATCATCAATATTTAGTTTTCCATCCATATACCAGTCAACTATTTTTGGTACATCAGTACGACCACGCGCACCACCAAAAGCCGTGCCGCGCCATACACGGCCAGTAACAAGTTGAAAAGGGCGAGTAGAAATTTCTTGCCCAGCACCAGCTACGCCAATAATGATGCTTTCGCCCCAGCCTTTGTGACAGCACTCCAAGGCTTGGCGCATTGTCTCTACGTTGCCAATGCATTCAAAAGAATAGTCTGCTCCACCGTTAGTTAAATCAGTGATAGCTTCGATAAGATTTTCAGTATTTTTCGGGTTAATAAAATCTGTCATACCAAATTGTTTGGCGATATCAACTTTGCTTTCGTTAATATCAATGCCAATAATTTTATTAGCGCCAACCATGTTAGCGCCCTGAATAACATTTAAGCCGATACCACCCAAACCGAATACCACAACATTGGAACCAGGTTCGACTTTGGCATCAAAAACTACAGCACCAACACCAGTAGTGACACCACAGCCGATATAACAAATCTGATCAAATGGTGCATCTTTACGTACCTTAGCAACAGCTATTTCTGGCAATACGGTGAAATTTGCAAACGTTGAACAGCCCATATAATGCAAAATAGGTTTGCCGTTTATTGAAAATCGCGATGAGCCATCTGGCATAAGACCTTGGCCTTGAGTTGCACGAATAGCTTGGCAGAGATTAGTTTTTGGATGCAGACAGTAATTGCACTCGCGGCATTCAGGGGTGTAAAGAGGAATAACATGATCACCAACTGCAACGGATGTAACGCCGGCACCAATTTCACGAACAATTCCTGCGCCTTCATGGCCTAGAATCGCAGGGAAAGCGCCTTCTGGGTCATCACCCGACAAAGTAAAAGCATCGGTATGACAAATACCTGTTGCCATTACTTCAATTAATACTTCTCCTGTTTGCGGACCATCTAACTGAACAGTTTCGATTTCTAATGGTTTGCCTGCTTGGTATGCGACAGCTGCTTTGGTTTCCATAACTACCTCTTGTTAAATGTAAGACTTTAAAATGATGCCCTATACAAAAGACGGTTTACCGCGAATGTCTTTAAGTAATTATAATGCACTAGTAAATTCGATGTGTCACCAAGCTAAATTATAACAACGACTTAGTCTAGAGAAGGTTGATCTCAACAATTAGGTGCAATAAGCTTAATCGATACAATTTAAAAATTAGTGATGGGGTTTTGCGGCATGAATGAAGAACAAGAAAAAGCTCTAGATAAAGAAATATTGGAAGGGGCAAATATTGACCCCTATGCAAAACTCTCAGCAGGTTTGGTTTTAGTAATACATCGCCAGTTACTTACCTTATCAAAAAAGACCAATGTAGCGATTGAGGATATGGACAGAAAATTTTTGATAGCACACCTAAGTAATATAAAAATTAGTGATTAAATAATGAGAAAACTCGTTATTTTTACGCTGCTAATATTTGTAGCTAGCACTAGCCAAGCCAGTGAATTAAAACCTTTCACGAGCGATGGCTGCAGCGCTTTTCCTGATGGCAATTTTGAACACAACGAACTGTGGTTAAAATGCTGTACGGCACATGACTATGCCTACTGGAAAGGCGGTACTTATAAAGAAAGACTAGAAGCCGATCTCGAGCTTGAAAAATGCGTTGCCTCAGTAGGGCAGGAAGAAATAGCTCTAGTAATGCTTGCCGGAGTCAGAGTAGGAGGCTCACCTTTTTTTCCAACAACATTTCGCTGGGGATATGGGTGGCCTTATCTCAAACTTTATGGGTCTCTCACTAAAGAGGAGCTTGAAGAAGTCGAGAAACACAGTAAGTTTTTTGAAGCAGACTAAAATGCTTCTCGTTCTTACGCCAATGTGTGCTTTATTGATCCACACTAACTATATGCCAACCTCTTTCCCCCAAACATGATTGGTACAGCTGTTTCTTTATCCCGAGCAAAGGTTATTGGTTTGTTGTATTTGGATTAATAAAACAGACATTAGCGTAACGGAGTTTTTTCTCACCTGACCATTCAAGTTGCTGGTCATAAATACCAAAAACATTGAAACCATAATTCTCTAGGTAACTTTTTACGCTCTCGAAATCAACGTGATTAGGGTTTTTGGGGTCAAAACCCAATTCGACTAATATTAATTTAATTGCGTGATTTTGGAGCATACTAGTTGCTCCTTTTAATACTTTTAGATCGTATCCTTCCGCATCAATTTTCAGTAAGTCGATTTGAGAAATATCATTTTCTTGGCAGTATGTATCAATAGTCTTTATAGTAACTTTTTCTGATTCTAAAAATTCTTTTGGCTTAACAAGGCTGGCCATTGTGCTATGCCGCGGGACAAAAATTTCCATAGTTCCATTTTCTTCACCCAAGGCTGTTTTGACTATTGTTAAGTTAGAATTTTCTCCAAATCTTTTTTGAAGTGCCTGAAACGTGGTAGAAACAGGCTCAAAACTGTGTATTTTTGAGTTTGGAAATTCATTAATAAATTTGGATGCTGATTGCCCAATATTAGCTCCAACATCAAAAATCATTTTTACTTCAATTTCGCTATTAGAAATATCTAAAGTATCCTCGCGGCCATGTGCTCGGATGCTATATAACTTTAACCCGAATACTCGTTCTAAAAGTAAGTTTGTAAATTTCTTTATTGTATCTTTCAAGATTTTAATCTTAAGAAAAAGTTATAGGGGTAGTTTTT
>CAZFEM010000037.1:0-13594 GCA_964517515.1 uncultured Gammaproteobacteria bacterium
TTAATTCAGCTTCACAGCCAAGCTTGTTTATGTACGCCTGATTTAACTCTAAGGAATTTTTTACCACTTCAATTAAATCAACTCTTGAACTATTCATTTTAAGTTTTCCGACCTGCATTGTCGAAAGGTCGAGAATATCGTTAACTATTTTCAATACCTGATCTGAATTTCTAAGAGCAATATCCACCATTGGTTTAACAGATTCCTTCAAATTCATCGACTCATGTTCTAAAATTCTTAATGACCCATGCAGGGAAGTCATTGGCGTTCGTAATTCATGACTTACTATAGCTAAAAACTCATCTTTTGCCTTATCAAGAGCCGCCATCTCTCTTATCCTAAGCCTCAGATTAAGTTGTGCAACAACTTGCCTAGACAGTGCTACGATGGAAGATTTTTGTTTTTCTGTAAGAACCCTCGGCTCTTTATCTATTACACATAGCGTTCCAATCCGAATATCGTTCTCCAATATAAGTGGCGCTCCTGCGTAAAATCTTATATTTGGTTCGCCGGTTACTAAGGGGTTATCTTTAAAACGATAATCTAACTCTGTGTCTTCGACGATGAGAAGACTGTCTTGATTGATTGCATGACTGCAAAATGCATATTCACGCGGTGTTTCTTTAACTTCTAGGCCGTGATGAGATTTAAACCATTGTCGGGATTTATCAATTAAACTTACTAATGAGATTGGAGTTTGGCAAATTTGGGCAGCTAAAAATGTTAGATCATCATAAGCCTCTTCTTCTAACGTATCCAATATATCAAGGGAGCGTAATCTGGAGAGCCGTTCTATTTCATTATTTGGGATGCTTCCACTTATCATGATGCCTCTTCTCCGCTATTTCGGTTGCCTTGCGAGAATGAAGAATCCCAAACCGACTGAATAGTCGTGCTGATCGTAATAGGGTCAAAAGGTTTAGGAATAACGCCTATGACGCCAACGTTACACGACTTTAATTCTGCAATTTCATTCGGAAAAATTTTTGCTGTAATAAAAATTACAGGGGTGGCTTTGAATAAATCCATTTCACGAATTTGAGATAATGTTTGAGGACCGTCAAGTTCTGGCATCATAACATCGAGAACTACTAAATCGGGATTGTACTCTTCTATTTTCGCTAAAGCTTCTGTTCCACTTTCACACATCAATACTTCGTACTCGCCAATTTCGGAGAGCGCATATTTAGCAACCAATAGGATATCCATTTGGTCGTCAACGTAAATGATTTTTTTAAGCTTACGCAAATCAGGTTTTAAATACGGGGTATTATTTTAGTTATTCAGGCTTACTTCTAGATCACATGAATAACAGTAAATCATAAAGAAGTGCTAAATGCTTGCTTCATGAAACGATATTACGGATATTCCTTTTCTAAAATATTGTTGTTTGAAGACAACGCAATTCAGATTTTAGCAAAATTTTCTAATTGAATATGGTTTTCATAAGCAAAGCTTAAATGGTCACTGACCGTCCACCATCAACAGCAATAATCTGCCCAGTAATATAAGTGCCTTCTTCAATTAAAAACCGAATTGTTTTAGCGATATCTTCTGGTGCTCCCATGTGACCTAAAGGGATAGTTGCGATTAATGTTTCTTGATCAATTTCTGAATTACCTGCTTCTGGCCAAAGAACGGCGCCTGGGGCAATGCCATTAACTCGAATTTCTGGAGCAAGATCGCGAGCGAGTGACTTAGTTAGCATTTGTAAACCCGCTTTAGCAGAACAGTAGACCGGGTGATTGCTTAAGGGTCGTGTGGCATAAATATCGACAATATTAATAATATTGCCTTGGCTTTCTCGCAAGTGGGGAGCCGCAGACTTAATAAGAAAAGCTGGTCCGCGTAAATTGCTGCCAATTAAATCATTCCAATAATCAATTTCAAGCAGTTCTATCGGAGTTGGGTAAAAGGTTGATGCGTTGTTGATCAAAACATTTAGCTTGCCAAACTGTTCAATTGTTTGCTCTACAATAAAATGAACAGTGTCTGTATCAGTTAAGTCACCTTGTACAGAAGCCGCAGAGTTTTCACGTTTACTATTAAGTTCGTCAACTAACTGAAAAGCTGAGTTAGCGGATGAGCGGTAATGAACCATGATCGAATATCCGCAATCATGTAGGAATAGCGCAATATGCTTTCCAATACGTTTAGCGCCGCCGGTAATTAGTACCACCGGTTGTTCAGAATTAATTTGAGAAGTACTCATTTTTTAATGCAAGTTAGTGATTAAAAATTTACTATAGCGCAACTAAACATCTAACATTGTCAAATTCTGCTAGGTTATAAATATCTAGTTACATATATGGAATTATTCCAAGCAATCATTCTTGCTATATTGCAAGGTATTACCGAGTTTCTACCGGTATCAAGTTCAGCCCATTTAATTTTATTACCTAAATTATTAGGTTGGGTCGATCAAGGGCTCGCCTTTGATGTAGCAGTACATGTTGGTACCCTATTAGCCGTCATTATTTTTCTACGCGCAGAACTAATAAAAATCATTCCTGCCTGGTTAAAAGGTTGGACAAGCTTTGCTTGGAATAAAGATGGGCAGCTTGGTTGGTTAGTTGTTATTGCTACTATTCCTGTTGGTTTGGCAGGCCTTGTATTGGGTGATGTGATAGAAACGAGTTTGCGTTCGGCAACCGTTATCGCTTTAGCAACTTTTGTTTTTGCGGTTTTTCTATGGTGGTCGGATCGTGGCGGTGCGGATAATAAAAAAACCATGACCACACTGACTTGGCGTTCGGCTTTACTTGTCGGTGTTGCGCAAGCCTTTGCTTTGATTCCTGGTACGTCGCGTTCGGGCGTTACTATGACCGCCATGCTAGCCTTAGGTTATGAGCGAGTGACGGCGGCTAAGTTTTCATTTTTGTTGGCAGTACCAACAATTGTACTATCAGGTCTTTTCAAAACAGCTGAATTAGTTACTTCTGAAACTGCGGTTGCTTGGGATATGCTTGCAGTTGGAATTATTGTTTCAGCGTTGATTGCTTTTTGGGCTATGCATTGGTTTATCAGTTTAGTTACCCGTTTAGGCATGACGCCTTTCGTGATTTATCGGTTTATTTTGGCAATATTTATATGGATTGTTTTAGTCTAAAAAGACAAACGAAAGTGAGTGATTGTTATGCAAAGTAAAGATAGTGTTCAACGCTTCGTGTTTGAAAACTTAGATGCGCGTGGGTGTGCTGTGACGCTGAATGATACTGTCGAAGGAATTCAACAAACTCATCATTACCCTCCGCACCTTGCACAAACGCTTAATGAGTTTGCCCTTGCTGCGGTGCTGTTACACGATAGTTTGAAAATAGCCTGTAGCGTTACTATTCAATTGCGTAATACCAGTGAAGAAGATGCAGCGATTAATTTGGTTATGGCAGATTGTATGTTCGACCGACATGTTAGAGCGATAGCTGAATACGATAATGAAAAGCTCACTGCCAGTTTGCCGATTAATTTATCTGAACTTTCAAATGCATTAGTTTTGGCTATTACCATTACACCAGAAGAGGGTGAGCGTTATCAGAGTATTGTTGCTATGGAACATGCATCTCTAGCGCAATGTCTAGAAGAGTATTTTGTTCAGTCAGAACAGCTACCAACTTGGTTTAAGTTTTTTGCAGAGCGTGACAAAGCATTTGGGCTTGCGTTACACGGATTGCCAAAAGAAAAAGTATTAGACGAAGCTGTAGCTAAACAAAGCTTCGGTGAGTTGAAAATCTTAGTTGATACATTAACAGCAAAAGAAGCGCTTGAATTAACCCACCAAGAAATCTTAACTCGGCTATTCCATCAAGAGCCTTGCCGTTTATTTACCGAAAAACCAGTTCAATACGGTTGTGTTTGTTCTGCGCAAAAATCGTTACAAGCAATTAAAAGCTTAGGGCAGGAAGAGGTAGTTGCAATGTTGGCTGAACAACAATCCGAAGGTAATAACAGTATCTTTGTCGACTGCCATTTTTGTTTTCAACAATATGAATTTGAGTTGTCTGAGTTAGAAAACTTATTTAGTCAGGAATAGAAACAGTCTTTTTATATTCTTTAATTGCTGCGACACGTGCCTTTCTAATAGCTGCTTGAATTTTTTGTCCGTTATTTGCTTTGTCATCTGAAAATTCAGCAGCAATGCTTTTACTGTCGACAGAGTTTGCCACTTGTTGAAATTTCAAAAATAAATCTGCTTGCGAATAGTCTCTGTTTTCAAAGCCAGTTCTGCCGCGAGCATCAGCAATACAACACAGAGCAATTTGTTGCGCGCGATTTTCGTCATTTAGGCTACGAGTTCGCTCGAGCATTTTTAAAACTGTCTGTGGCTTTAGTTGATACATTTTGTGCATATGCAAATGAAACTCAGAAACAGCTAATGCCAGTGCTTGAAATTTTTTAGGTATACGCAAACGCTCACATAATTGCTTGATCAAAGGTAAACCTTTAAGTTCGTGCCCGCGGTGAGAAGGTAGTTCTGATTGAGGAGTGACTGCTTTGCCAAGATCATGAACCAATGCTGAAAAGCGAACCAGAGGATCTTGACTTAACTTAGCAGCTTGCTCAACAACCATCAAAGTATGAATTCCAGTATCGATTTCAGGGTGGTATTTTGCCGTTTGTGGAATACCAAATAGGTTATCAATCTCCGGCAGAATACGCGCCAAAGCGCCACAGTCTCGAAGTACTTGGAAAAAGATTTGCGGAGTATCGGTAGCGAGTGCTTTATTCATTTCAGTCCAAACGCGTTCGGCAACCAAGGCATCAACTTCGCCATTGCTGACCATTGTTTCCATTAATGCGAAAGTTTCCGGCGCGATGGTGAAATTGAAACGCGCGGCAAAGCGAGCGACACGCAAGACTCTTACCGGGTCCTCGATAAAGGCATCGGAGACATGGCGTAAAATTTTATTTTCTAAATCATCTAAGCCATTAAATGGGTCGATTAGTTCGCCATCAGAATTTTGTGCAATCGCATTAATCGTCAAATCGCGACGTTCGAGATCTTGTTCAAGAGTTATTTCTGGAGAAGCATTAAATTGAAAGCCTTGATAGCCTTTGGCGACTTTCCGTTCGGTGCGAGCAAGGGCATATTCTTCGCCAGTTTCTTTGTTAATAAAAACAGGAAAATCTTTGCCGACTGCCACGTAGCCAAGTTGTTCCATTTGCGCAGGCGAAGAACCGACCACAACCCAATCACGGTCGACAACGTTAAGACCAAGAGCGGCGTCTCTAACCGCTCCTCCGACTAGATAAATATTTGATGCTTTGTTCAATTAAACTCTTTAGCGAATGCCGTATTGTTCTCGATATGATTGCATTTTCTCAAGGTGTTCGCCTTGATTATCTTGTTTTTTTAAATAGCTAATAAGGTTCTTCATTGTTGCAATTGCGACGACTGGTATTGAGAATTCTTCTTGAACTTGTTGAATGGCAGACTGGCTAGTTGGTTTGCCATCTTTTTGCCCAAGCTCTTGGCGATCAAGAGCAAGATAAATGACCGATGCTTTTGCGCCAGCGGCATTAATGATATCGAATGATTCGCGAATAGCGGTGCCTGCGGTAATCACATCGTCAATGATCGCGATATCACCAGTTAAATCAGCACCAACTAAATTGCCGCCCTCGCCATGATCTTTTTTCTCCTTGCGGTTAAAAGCAAATGGAATTTCTTGACCAGAATTTTCTGACAACGCCATTGCTGTTGCGCATGATAATGTGACACCTTTATAAGCTGGGCCAAATAAAACATCAAAGGAGGTGTCTGAGTTTTCGATACTGGCTGCGAAAAAGCGACTTAACTGCAACATTGACGCGCCAGTGTTAAATAGACCAGTATTAAAAAAATAAGGACTGATACGGCCAGATTTGAGTGTGAATTCACCAAAGCGTAATACCCCAGTTTTGATTGAAAACTCAATAAATTGTTCTTGATATGGCAGCATAATAATTAATCAATGTTGTATTTCTTGTATGATACACACAGACTCCAGAATAACTCAAAGAAGCGAACAAATTAATGAAAGTTATTTCCCTTAATTTAAATGGAATCCGTGCCGCCGCGCGCAAGGGTTTATACGAGTGGCTGCCTAAAGTAGATGCAGATGTTATCTGTTTGCAAGAACTGAAAGCGCAACCCGATCAAATTGAAGGTGAACCCTATCACCCACCTGGTTATCATACGTTTTTTCATGCCGCAGAAAAAAAAGGCTATAGCGGCGTGGGGATTTATTGCAAACAAAAGCCAGACAATGTGCAAATAGGGTTGGGTAAAGGTTTTGCCGATGTTGATTCGGAAGGGCGTTATATCCAAGCAGATTTTGGTGATTTATCAATTGCTTCTTTATATATGCCATCGGGTTCGAGCAAGGAAGAGCGACAAGCTTTTAAGATTGATATGATGGCGCGTTTTGAAGATAAATTAAATGAATTCGCTACTTCGGGTCGCCAAGCCATTATTTGCGGCGACTGGAATATTGCGCATAAGAAAGCGGATATTAAAAACGCCAGTGGGAATAAAAAGAACTCCGGATTTTTACCCGAAGAACGTGAATGGATGGATTGGTTGTTTGGTGAAACTGAATCAGAAACCAGCGACACTGTACGCGGTGATGCCGGCTTCACCGATGCCTTTCGCTCCGTTAATACGGTTGAGCATGAATACACTTGGTGGTCGAACCGCGGACAGGCGTGGGCGAACAACACCGGTTGGCGGATTGATTATCAGGTGATTACCAATAATCTGGCAGACAAAGTCATAGCGGGTTCTGAACTAGTCTATAAAGAAGAACGTTTCTCTGATCATGCTCCGTTGATTATTGAATACGACCTATAATGTCGGATCACGATAAAATTATTTGGTGGCGAGAAAAACCCGTATGGGTAATGCTATTTTTAGGGTTTTCGGCAGGCATTCCGATTTTATTAATTTTTTCGAGTTTGTCTCTGTGGCTTACCGAGGCTGGTGTTAAGAAATCAGCAGTCACTTATTTTAGTTGGGCGGCGCTGGCATATTCATTTAAATTTATTTGGGCACCTTTGGTTGATAAATTACCATTACCACTCTTGAGTACTTGGCTAGGTCGCCGTCGGGGTTGGCTCCTGTTTGCGCAACTGGCGGTTATTGGGTCAATTATCTGGATGGGGTCTACAGATCCACAGTATTCATTAACAGCTATGGCAATTGCCACGATTGCACTTGGGTTCTCGTCGGCCACGCAAGATGTAGTGATTGATGCATTTCGAATTGAATCAGCCAACCCACGTTTGCAGGCAATGTTATCTTCAACTTATGTTGCTGGGTATCGAACTGGCATGATCGTAGCTGGTGCTGGTGCGTTGTTTCTCGCCGAGTCACTAGGTAGCATACAAGGAAGCTATAGTTACCAAGCGTGGAGGTGGACGTATTATTGTATGGCGGCTGTTATGTCGGTCGGCATTGTAACTACTTTGCTTATCTCTGAGCCTGATACGTCAAATTCTGGAGACAATTATCCTTATAGTGCTGTTGACTATACGCGATTTTTGGCCGTGTTTGTGTTGTCGCTATTAGTGTTAGTGGGTGTGTTTTTAATTGTGCCATCGACACCACAGTTTTTTGATGGCTATGCTCAGACATTGTTCGCATTTTTGTTTGCGGCGGTAAAATTTTGCGTTGCGTTGGTGGCGGCATTTTTATCTGCACGCCTTTGTTTGAGACTCGGTTTTGTCAATGCGCAAATGGTCCATGAAGGTTATGTGGCCCCCATTACCGATTTTTTTAAACGCTATGGGCGTTTAGCGATTTGGGTGTTGATGCTAGTTGGTTTTTACCGCGTGTCCGATATTGTAATGGGTATCATTACCAATGTGTTTTATGCGGATATGGGTTATACCAAAACTCAAATCGCCAGTATTACTAAAGCCTTTGGTGTGATAGTCACAATTGCGGGTA
Source organism: uncultured Gammaproteobacteria bacterium (assembly GCA_964517515.1). Lineage (GTDB taxonomy): Bacteria > Pseudomonadota > Gammaproteobacteria > Arenicellales > Arenicellaceae > Arenicella. The sequence goes on from CAZFEM010000037.1 coordinate 7,928, forward strand.
GTTTTCTAGGTGGAATATTAGCTCTTAAAATTGGCGTGATGCGGGTTCTGATGCTTGGTGCCATACTCGTTGCTTTTACTAATTTACTGTTTGTGTGGTTGGCCGGTGTAGAGCCAAAAACAACTTATCTTGCCTTAGTTATTATTGCGGACAATTTAGCGCAAGGCGTCGCTATCGCGGCTTTTATTGCTTGGCTATCAAGCCTTACCAATATCTCATTTACTGCAACGCAATACGCTATTTTTAGTTCATTGATGACCTTGTTTCCTAAATTGCTGGGCGGTTATTCGGGTACGATGGTAGAAGCCATTGGCTATAGCCAGTTCTTTCTATTTGCGAGTTTGCTCGGTGTACCAGTGATCGTGTTGATTTATTTTTTACAGAAAAAACTTATCAATGAAGAGACTAAAATTTAATAATCGTTTTGTTGATGAGTTACCGGCAGATGCAGAAAAAGGCGCCACGCGTCGCCAGGTATATAAAGCATGTTACTCATTTATAAAGCCAACTACTGTTTCAGCACCAAGCTTGGTTTCGTATGCGTATGAAGTTGCGGAGCTGTTCGATTTATCGCCTGATGATTGTCAGAGTGATGAGTTTTTGCAAACGTTTGTCGGCAATAATTTATTAGAAGGTATGCAACCCTATGCCATGTGCTATGGCGGACATCAATTTGGTAATTGGGCAGGACAGTTGGGCGATGGCCGTGCAATTAATTTAGGCGATGTTGAGAATCAACAAGGCGAGCATTGGGAGCTACAATTAAAAGGCGCAGGGGAAACGCCCTATTCACGAACTGCAGATGGATTGGCGGTATTGCGATCTTCGGTACGCGAATACTTATGTAGTGAAGCGATGTTTCATTTAGGTGTCCCAACTACGCGAGCTTTGAGTTTGATTACGACGGGTGAGCAAGTGATGCGCGACATGCTTTACGATGGTAACCCAGCGCCAGAACCGGGTGCAGTAGTGTGCCGTGTTGCGCCGAGCTTTATTCGTTTTGGTAGCTTTCAGATTTTTGCCTCGCGCAATGAATATGATGAATTGCGTCAACTAGCCGACTTTACTATTCGCTATTATTTCCCTGATGTTTTAAAACACCATAAAGCTAGTACAAAAGAAAGTTACTTGGCTTGGTTCCAAGAAGTGTGTGATCGTACTTGTGAAATGATCGTTGCTTGGATGCGAGTTGGTTTTGTGCATGGCGTGATGAATACCGATAATATGTCGATATTGGGTTTAACGATTGATTACGGTCCTTACGGTTGGTTAGATAATTTTGATCCTAATTGGACGCCCAATACTACGGATGCACAACATGCACGCTATCGCTACGGGCAACAAGGTGACATTGCCTTATGGAATTTATTTCAGTTGGCTAATGCGCTCTATCCGTTAATTGAGGAAACAGCGTCACTGGAAAAAATACTCCAACAGTTCCCGCAAACTTATGAAAAGCAATGGCGCGAGATGATGGCTGCTAAATTAGGCTTTGCATCATTGCGTTCAGGTGATGAAGTTTTATTTGAACAACTTGAAGACTTACTTGCCGCTGTCGAAACGGATATGACTATTTTTTATCGGTTGCTGGCGAGCCAAGAAGCGCTAACAGTAGACATTTTTCACGATGCTTACTATCACCCTGATGAACTTGAGCAAGGCTACGTCGAGGCGCTGCAAATATGGTTGGATGAATATCAACAACGGTTGACTAAAGAAACGCGATCTTTTGACGAGCGACAAGATGCAATGAATCAGGTAAATCCAAAATATGTTTTTCGGAACTATTTGGCTCAACAAGCAATTGATAAGGCTGAGCAAGGTGATTATGCAATGGTCAATGAGCTACTAGAGCTGTTGCGTAACCCTTATGAGGAACAACAAGGGCAACAACACTTTGCGCAAAAGCGCCCCGACTGGGCGAGGACTAAAGTTGGTTGCTCCATGTTATCTTGCAGTAGTTAAGTTATATTGATGGTCTAACTATACAGCTAGGAAAAGAGAGCTAGGAAAAGAAAAATGAATTCTGAACAATTACTAATTACGGTCTTTGCCGAAGATCACCCCGGCATTGTAAAGGCCTTGTCCGATACGGTGTTAAGTCAGCAAGGCAACTGGCTCGAAAGTAGCTTGTCACGACTTTGTGGTCAGTTTGCCGGCATTGTTCATCTTAGTGTGCCAGCGAAAAATAAAAGCGCCTTACTTGAGCAGTTAGTAAAACTTGCTGACGATGGCATTAAGGTGACGGTACAGTTTGATGATGTTGCGCTAGATGCTGAGCAAAGCGACTCGCTTGAAACATTAGATATTATCGTCGAAGCAAATGACCGCCCTGGTATTGTTGAAGAGATCGCATCGGTATTGGCGCAAGCTGATGTTAACGTTGAACACATGGAGACAGAATGCGTGAATGCCTCGATGGCGGGTTATGAATTGTTTCGTGCTTACTTAGCTGTTGCTCTGCCTACTGGCGTTGATGCAGATAAACTTGAAGAATTATTAGAAGGCGTTTCTGACGATCTTGTAGTTAGCATAACTAGTTAGTATTACCAGTTAAGCTTCACGCCGATTTTGCCACCAAAACACTAAACCTTGAGCGTTCAGCTTAGCATCTAAGGCAAGTACTTTTCTTACCGTTTCTCCAGTGATTGAAGGGATTTCATTCATACAGCGAACAGTTAAATAATTGAGCAATCGTTCGGTAAGCGTCTCTGCAAAGTTTTCTTCTTGTGAACATTGTTCAGTTAGGATAATGAAGTCATCAATTTGTTCATGTAACCCTGCAATATTTTTGGTCGTGGGTGCGACTGCACTGTAGTGAGTTAGATAGAGTGTTTTAGGCTTGAGACTCATTACTTTATCAATTGATTTGTGCAAAGCAGCAGGGTCAAATTGAACGGGAGTTGTTGTTGGGGTCATGAAAGCGTCATCGCCTTCGCGGAGCGTTCGATAACTAACTCCTAGAGTGTCACCAGTAAAAACGCTTTCGCTTTGCGAATCAACGATGCAATGATGATGATTGGCATGCCCTGGCGTATCAATAAACAATAACGGGCGGCCAGAGAAGTCAATTATTTCTCCGTCCTTAGGTTCAATTATTCGCTCGGCAGGTATGGGGAGTATTTCACCATATAATTCCTCGAATGCTTGCTTGCCATAAACTGCAGTAGTACCAGCAATTAATTTTTGCGGATCAATCATATGACGCGCACCTTTAGGGTGCACGACTAGCTGAGCGTTTTTACATAAAGAGATTAACTTACTAGCGCCACCTGCGTGATCGAGGTGGATGTGCGTTAAAATAATGAAGTCAACAGCATCAAAATCCAAGTCTAATTGTTTTAGTCCTGCTTGAATTTGTGCAACGGAATGAATATTACCCGTATCAATGATAGCGATACGGTTGTTTGTGCGAATCAAGTGAATAGAAACAACTTCAGGCTCTAGATATAGGGCATCTATGGTAAAAATGTCAGAATGAGCAGTATATTCTTGCATGTATTAATAATAATCAATGGATAGAGTTAAATGTGCCGTTAATCGGTAGAATCTTTATTCAAAATTCAACGCGACTTAAATATAATGCCGCTTGATTAAATAGTTAAGGAACAAAGACGTTCACCTTATCAGAAATATAAAACGATCTAATAATATAACAATGAAATCTTTATTCCAGCTAGCAAATGCCACATTACTTTCGCTATGTACTATTTTAAGTACGGCAACGGTCGCGCAAGCACAGATTGATGCTAGTGATTACAGTGATAAAACTATACAAATTAGTAAGACCTCTGTGCCCCCTATTATTGATGGAGTAATGGATGAGGTTTGGAAGGATGCAGCAATTATTGATGACTTGCACCAAACTGAGCCTGTTGAATTTGGTGAACCAACTGAAAAAACAGTTATTCGTGTTTTTTATGATGAGAATTTTTTATATATGTCGGGCGAAATGCACTATTCCGACCCAAGCCAGATTGTTGCCAATAAATTAGCGCAAGGAACTAGCCTGCGCGACGAAGATCGCTTACGAATCTATATTAATCCTTTTGATGATGGTCGTAATGGTTATATTTTTCAAACCAATGCTAATGGTGTTCGTAGCGAAGCAATTATTGAAGATGTTCGAAATAGAAACTTTGATTGGACGGGCATTTGGCATACCAAAGCTAAATTTACTGATTACGGTTGGTTTGTCGAGTTCGCTATTCCTTATAAAACGATTTCGTTTGACCCAAATGCAACGACTTGGGGGATGAGTTTTCAGCGCACTATAAAAGCCAAGAATGAAGATTTAGCTTGGACTTCTTTTGACCGTGAGACCGACCCAACTAGTTTTGGTTCAGCGGTTGGTTTTTCTGGTTTACAACAGGGAATTGGCTTAGACCTTATTCCAGGGATTAGTTTAACGGGTGAGCGTCAATTTGATCCGCGCGATTCAGATATCAATATTGAGCCATCTCTTGATGTGTTTTATAAATTCACGCCTAATCTGACTGGCGCATTAACATTCAATAGTGATTTTTCGGCGACAGATGTTGACGCTAGGCAAGTGCAATTGACGCGATTTAATTTGTTTTTTCCTGAGCAACGTAAATTCTTTTTACAAGAAGCTGATATTTTTGAGTTTGGCGGCTTAACAAATAATGGCAAGCCATTTTTCTCGCGTAATATTGGTATTGGACCGGGCGGTCAAACAGTCGACCTTGATGTTGGTGCTAAATTAACTGGTCGAGTCGGTGGGTTAAATGTTGGTGCTTTAGCAGTGCGTCAAGGCGGTAACGAAGAATTTGTTACTGACCCTGATGATATTGTTGGTGAGAGTGATTTATTTGTTGGTCGAGTGTCGGCTAATGTCTTGGGGCAATCGACGATTGGTGCGATTGTGACGCAAGGTGATCCATCTAGTGATCTTGATAACACACTAGTTGGCGCCGATTTTAATTATTTGAATACACGCAGTTTTGATAATGTCACTATTCAAGGTCGGGCTTGGTATCAACAAACAGATACAGAAGACTTAGATGGAGACGATCAAGCATGGGGCGCATTGATAGTTTCTCCAAATAGTGAGGGTTTAAAAGGGCGAATTCAGTACACTGAAATTGGTGAAAATTTTGCCCCCGCACTAGGTTTTGTAAATCGTAGTGGTATTAAAGAAACAGAAGGTGTTCTCGGTTATACCGTGCGTTATCCAGCAACTTCATGGCTGCGCGTATTGGATAATGTAGTGCGAGTCACTCGTATTACTGACACTCAAGGCAATGTTGAATCGGAAGAAACCTTCTTTGAGCTTGGCGAGATTGAAACTCAACGAGGCGATCAATTTGTAACAGAAGTTCGCGATATACGTGAGGTGCTTACTGAACCTTTTGAGATTGCCGATGACATCACTATTCCTGTTGGTGATTATTCATACACAACTTATGGTGTGGAGTATACAAGCCCTCGGCAGTACAACTTATTTATAAACCTTGGCTTAGAGACAGGGGATTTTTTTAGTGGTGATCGATCAACCGTTGAAGCTGAATTAAATTGGCAGCCTAATCAATATTTCACTGGTGTTTTAGAGTTTGAATATAACGACATCGATCTAGCAGAAGGTTCATTTAATACACAGCTTTATAATTTAGGGGCTGATATAGCCTTTAATTCCTCATGGTCATT
>CAZFEM010000037.1:13694-20326 GCA_964517515.1 uncultured Gammaproteobacteria bacterium
AATCTTTATGCGCACCACTCATTTTCTGCTTTTGATGTAGAAACTAAAATAGCAAGAACAGGCGTGATAACACGCTATGATTTTATTCAGCCGCATATTCTTATGGCAATAGAAGTTACATTGGATGATGGATCGAAGGAAATTTGGCAAATAGAAAGCTTAGTGCCAAGGCGCTGGAACTCTTTGAGTCTTGATAGAGATTTTGTTAAATTGGGAGATACCGCAACCATCGTTGGTTTTCCTTCCCGTGATGGCTCAACCGAAATGATGCTCAGCGCTATTCGCACTGATGAAGGGGAGTTAGTTGCTCGTGATGTGATTCGCCAGTGACAGAGAAAAGGAATATATAATTTAGTTTGTTATTCTAAATAAATGATAGATACAACAAAAATTATAGGACGTTATGCCCCGAGTCCAACAGGTGCTTTGCATTTAGGGAATTTACGCACAGCACTATTGGCTTGGTTAGGCGTGCGGTTACAAGAGGGTGTTTTTTTAATGCGCATGGATGATTTGGATCAATTGCGTGAGGTTGATGGCAGTGCAGCGCAAATTTTACGGGATATTGAGTGGCTTGGTTTGGACTGGGATGGTGAAGTCGTTTATCAATCTCAGCGCACAGAATTGTATCAACAAGCGATGCAAAATCTTGAGGCACAAGAACTTGTCTATCCATGTTTTTGTTCACGTAAAGATATTCAACAAGCAGCAAGTGCGCCTCATGAACAATATGGTTTATATCCCGGAATTTGTACGCAGTTGGATGCATCAGCGATAAAACTTAAGCAACAAAAAAAGTCGCCGGCTTTTCGGGTTCGAGTGGGTACAGCAGAGATTAACTTTTGCGACCAGTGCTTAGGTGATTACAGGGATGAATTAAGAAAAAGTTGTGGTGACTTTGTGATCAAGCGAGCTGATGGTTTGTTTGCCTATCAGCTTGCAACTGCGGTTGATGATATCGATCAAGGGGTTACTGAAGTCGTGCGCGGTGCTGATTTGATTGATAGTACTGCTCGACAAATCTACTTGATGAACCGTTTAAACACTGACTTCTCTGAGCCTGTTTATTGGCATGTACCATTGATGTTGAATGATGAAGGTGAACGTATGGCTAAACGAGATGGATCTTTATCAATTGAGGAATGGCGTTCAAGTAATGGCACTGCTGCAGGTTTAATCGGCTTTCTCGCGGCAAATATTAATTTAATTGATCGACCTGATGCAATTTCAGCGCAAGAGTTACTGGCGCAATTGACCTTAAAAAAATGGCAAGAGGCGATGCAAATTGTATCGCCCCAATGATTAAGTAAAATGCGTACTTTATATCTTTTGACGAACCAGAATGTCTAAGTGACAAACTTTTTTTCAAGTTAGTTATGCGCGCGCTGAACAAATCAAGAATTTTTATAAAAAGGATTGGCATGCATGTGTCGATTTTGTAAAAGATCAAGCCGACGAGCCAGGGGTGTCTAAATTCTAATCTTGTTTTTCGTTAAGCATAACTTCGGTGCGGCTACGTAATTTGTCTTTGTGGCGAATTGCATCAAATGGGTCGGGTTCGCCAGGAGCAGGTGCTTCCGCCTTAAAGTTTTTTGCTTTTTGTTTGGATATTTTTTGCTGCTTGCGTGAAGGCATTAAATAGTGAAATAGCAAATAAATAGTAACGGCTAATAATTGTGCCGCCCATTTGAAAAAGTAACTTTTTTGCGCATTTGCTTGAGCTTGTTCATTAGCGAATTGTAAATATTCGGCGTGTGCATAACCAACAAACCAAAGAAAAGCAAAAAGGATTAATGTTGAGACAATAATACGTTTGTAGTGTTTCCAGATAAAGGTAACAAACGTTAATCGAAAGAATTGCTTAAACATATACATTAATTCGCCAAATATTAATTATCCAAAACCAAGTAATAGTCATCCCAAAAGAGACAAACCGAGCAATGCTAATAATGCCAGGATGCCTTTCTCTTTAAACCAGTCTTTAATTTTTTCCTCTTCTTCGCGCACCACAACTTCTAAGTCGTCTTGACTTAATTTTGCCGGATCGCCGCCCGCTACAATAATCCGAGTGCGAGCTCGGCTAATTGCTTTTTCGCGCACTACGCTTTGATATTTGCGCGGAATGACGCCTATTACAGGGATATTTTTCATTGATCTTAATATAAGTTCATTTATAAATAAGACAATAGCATTTCATCGCCTACTTTCACTATAACCTATGACTCAAGTTTGCTAAAATTCAAAATCTAATTAGCAAACCTTAATATTACTTATCCCGTGAAAGCAAGAACAGCTCAAGTTGTCCGCAATACCAGTGAGACTGAGATATCCGTAAAGCTTAATCTCGATGGCACAGGTCAATGTAAGTTTGATACAGGCGTGCCCTTTCTCGAGCATATGATGGATCAAATTGGTCGACACGGTTTGATTGATCTAGAAATTAATTGTAAAGGTGATTTGCATATCGATGATCATCACACGACAGAAGATATAGGCATCACGATAGGCCAAGCCTTTGCCGAAGCGTTGGGAGATAAAAAAGGCATTCGCCGTTATGGGCATGCCTATGTTCCATTAGACGAAGCATTGAGCCGAGTTGTTGTTGATTTTTCTGGCCGCCCAACTGTTATGCATAGTGTTGATTATCGTCGCGCGCGAATTGGTGGTTTTGATGTTGATTTATTTGATGAGTTTTTCCACGGTTTTGTTAACCATGCGCGACTTACTTTGCACATTGATAATATTCGCGGCAAGAACGCTCATCACATTGCTGAAACGATTTTCAAAGCTTTTGGCCGTGCCTTACGAATGGCGTTAGAGTATGACGAGCGCAGTGCAGGGGTCATCCCATCCACTAAAGGCAGCTTATAAACAGTCGAATTAGTTCGATTTTCTCCATGCAAATAGCTGTCGTCGATTTAGGTATTGGTAATTTACGTTCAGTTGAGCAAGCTTTGCACAAAGTTGCTCCCGACGCTGATGTGCGTGTGACAGCCGATGCTAGTATTGTTGATTCGGCAGACCGAATTGTTTTACCTGGACAAGGCGCGATTGGAACTTGGTTTTCTGCGTTGAGGGAGCGTGATTTAGAAAATAAAATTAAAGCGGCGATTCAACAAAAACCATTGTTGGGTATCTGCGTTGGTATGCAAGCGTTATTTAGTTATTGTGAAGAAGATGGCGGCATGCCTGGCTTAGCAGCCTATGATGGCTCGGTCCGACATTTCAGTAATTTTCATGCTGATCGTGATCACTCTCAAGCCAAGTTAAAGATTCCGCAAATGGGTTGGAATCAAGTTGCACAGACACAAGAACATTCTTTGTGGCACGGTATTGAAGACCATAGTCATTTTTATTTTGTACATAGTTATTGTGCGAACTTAAATGAAGGTGGCGATGAAAAGGTAATATGCGGTGTCGCAGAATACGGTCATGAATTTATTGCCGCAGTTGCTTCAGAAAATATTTTTGCAGTGCAATTTCATCCTGAAAAAAGTCACAAAGATGGGTTGCAGTTATTAAAAAATTTCACGCAATGGAATGGCAATGGTTAAACCAGATAAATTTGAGATAGGCATATGTTACTAATCCCTGCAATTGATATTAAAGAAGGCAAGTGCGTTCGTTTGCGCCAAGGCATTATGGAGGACTCGACGGTGTTCAGTGATAGCCCTGTGGCAATGGCTGATAAGTGGGTGGAGTTGGGTGCAAAGCGAATTCATTTAGTTGATCTAGACGGCGCATTCGCAGGCAAACCGGCCAATGCTGATGTGATTCATGAGATCGCTGAAAAGCATCCAAATGTGCCGATTCAGATAGGCGGCGGAATTCGCGATGAAAAAACTATTGAGGCCTATCTAAATGCCGGTGTTGAATACGTTATTATCGGCACGCGCGCGGTTAATGAGCCGCATTTTGTTAGTGATATCGCCATCGAATATCCGCGCCACATTATTATCGGCTTAGACGCAAAAGATGGAAAAGTCGCGATTGATGGTTGGTCGAAATTATCTAAACACGATGTTATCGACTTGGCTCAGCATTTTGAAGAAGATGGCGTGCATGCAATTATCTATACCGATATCTCGCGTGACGGTATGATGCAAGGTGTTAATATTGAGGCGACGCAAAAATTAGCTGAGGCGGTTCGTATACCAGTGATTGCTAGTGGCGGTGTAACTAATATGGAAGATCTTATTGCCTTGCAGAAAATTGAAGAGTCGGGTGTTACCGGCGTGATTACTGGTCGTGCTATTTATGAGGGTACTTTAGATTTTGCAAAAGGACAGGCTTATCTGGATGAGCACGAAATCCCTAAACTCTATAATACCCCCAAAACCTGAAGAACAGCGGAATGCCACTAGCGAAAAGAATAATCCCTTGCTTGGATGTTGATAACGGGCGCGTTGTAAAAGGCGTGAACTTTGTAGATATCCGTGATGCTGGTGATCCTGTTGAAGTGGCCAAACGTTATAACGAACAAGGTGCTGATGAAATCACTTTTCTAGATATTACTGCAACGTCTGATAATCGTGACACGATTGTGCATGTCGTAGAAGAAGTGGCGCGTGAAGTATTTATCCCGCTGACTGTAGGGGGCGGCATTCGCGAACTTAACGATATTCGTACATTGTTAAATGCCGGCGCCGATAAAGTATCGATTAATAGTACAGCTGTTTTTAATCCAGAGTTTATTCGCGAAGCATCAGAGCATTTTGGTTCACAATGTATCGTTGTAGCGATTGATGCCAAGCAAACACAATTTGTCTCCAACGGTGATGAGCAAGATGCTTGGGAAATTTTCACTCATGGAGGACGTAAAGCTACCGGTATTGATGCAGTAGTTTGGGCTAAAAAAATGGCTGACTATGGTGCAGGAGAAATATTGTTGACGAGCATGGATGGCGATGGCACTAAAGCAGGGTATGATATCGAATTAACTAAAGCGGTTTCTCAAGTTGTATCAATTCCAGTGATCGCTTCTGGAGGTGTTGGTACTTTGCAGCATTTAGTCGATGGCATTAAATCTGGCTATGCGGATGCAGTATTAGCCGCAAGTATTTTTCATTTTGGTGAATTCACCGTGTTGCAAGCAAAGCAGGCGATGCGTGATGCTGGACTTGAGGTTCGGATTTAAGTCCGCATATTAAAACTATCTATTAGAATCATGACCGATTGGCTAAACGAAATTAAATGGAACGAGGCAGGTCTAGTACCAGCCATTGCGCAAGATGTTGAATCAGGTGAAAACTTGATGATGGCTTGGATGAATGCAGATGCTCTACAAGAAACGGTTAAAACTCTGCGTGCAGTTTACTGGTCTCGATCACGGCAAAAGCTATGGCGCAAAGGTGAAGAATCAGGTCACTATCAAGTGGTTCAAGAGATTCGTCTTGATTGTGATGCGGATGTCATAATATTAAAAGTTGAGCAAAAGGGCGGAATTGCTTGTCATACTGGCCGGCATAGCTGTTTTTACCGAATTTATAAAAATGGCGAATGGCAATCTGTAGAGCCTGTCATTAAAGACCCAAAAGAGATATATTCGAAGTAGGTTTTCGAGGGGACTATTATGGCCAATCAAGATGTATTAGATGAACTTCATCAAATTTTGCTGCAGAGGCTTGAAGCGAGTGATGATTCATCGTATGTTGCGTCTCTCTCGAACAAGGGCCTTGACGCGATCTTAAAAAAAATTGGCGAAGAAGCAACCGAGACCGTGATGGCAGCAAAAGACGGTGATGTTAAGCAAATTATTTATGAAATCGCTGATTTATGGTTTCACACTATGATTTTGTTAGCTAAAAAAGGCTTAGAGCCAGCTATGGTGACTGAAGAATTATTTCGGCGCATGGGGACTTCAGGCTTAGCTGAAAAAGCAGCTCGAAGTAAGCTAGCAAAAAACTAAGTTATAGCTATTTTATAACGTAATGTTTATAACGTAATAAATTTATTGAGGAAAAAACGATGGGATTAGGTGGTATTTCAATTTGGCAGTTATTGATTATTTTGGTTATCGTTGCACTTGTTTTTGGTACAAAAAAACTACGAGGTATTGGCGGTGATTTAGGCGGTGCAGTTAAAGGTTTTAAAAAAGCGCTTAATGATGACAGCAAAGATGATGGTGAAGAGCTTGTTGCTGAAGACGATGCTGAAGCGGCTGTTGAAGCTTCAAAAAAAGATAGCTAATACTTTTTAATTAAAGCTACTTTTAAGCAAAGTTAATTAAAGCAGAATTGAATCGTGTTTGATATTGGTTTTTGGGAAATCTTAGTTATTGCTGTTGTGCTTCTGTTGGTAATGGGGCCCGAGCGGCTTCCAGAGGTTGCAAAACAGGCTGCTTTTTTCGTGCGCAAAGCGCGCCAAAGCATGTTTGCTCTGCGCAATGAAATGCGAAGTGAATTGGGCGGAGATCCACTTTCCGGACTAAAGGATGCGCGCCAAGAAATGTCTAATATAAAAAATGACATTAAACAGTTTGGTCGTGATCTAGCCGATTCCCATCAAGACGATATACAACCATCTTCCGACGCGATGAAAGAATCCGATGCGATGAGCAAATCGGCTAATGCACTAGGAGCATTAAAAACAAGTAGTAGTGCTTCCAAGAAAGCCACAAGTAAGAAAAAAAC
>CAZFEM010000037.1:20426-23552 GCA_964517515.1 uncultured Gammaproteobacteria bacterium
TAAGAAAAAAACAACTAAAAAGAAAGCTGCAAAAAAAAGTACTAAGAAAGTAACTAAAAGTACATCTTCCTCGAATAAGGCTTAATGAACGACGAAAGCGAACAATTAGAACAAGGCAATACTGAGACTTTTGTTTCACACCTTGTTGAGTTGAGGAATCGTCTTCTTTGGTGTGTAGGCAGTGTCTTAGTCATTTTCATTTGTCTTGTGCCTTTTGCTTCTGAATTATATGAGTGGTTTGCCAAACCACTATTATCAAGTTTGCCGCAAGGCGGCACTATGATTTCAACGGAGCCACATGGCCCGTTTTTTATTCCTTTCAAATTTGCTTTTGCTACAGCATTTGCTTTGGCGATTCCAATGGTGCTGTACCAGATTTGGGCATTTGTTGCGCCAGGTTTGTATAGCAATGAAAAGCGTTTGGTGTTGCCATTAATTGTCTCGAGCACGGTGCTTTTTTATTGTGGGATCATGTTCGCTTATTATGTTGTATTCCCATTGATATTCACCTTTTTTGTAGGGATGGCTCCCGAAGGTGTGGCTGTTATGACCGATATCAGCGCCTATATGAGTTTTGCTTTAAAACTATTTTTTGCCTTTGGCTTTGCATTTGAAGTGCCCGTAGCGACTGTTTTATTGGCGCGTTTAGGTATTGTTACGCCAGACAAAATGGCAAAGCAGCGACCATATATTATTCTTGGTGCGTTTGTCATTGGTATGTTGATGACACCACCAGATATATTTTCTCAAGTTTTTCTTGCCGTACCTGTTTGTTTATTATTTGAACTAGGCCTTTTCTTTGCTAGGCAAATGGAAAAAAAGGATCAACAAAAACAAGCAGCGGGTGAAACAGAGTAAAACTATGTCAAAGCCAAGCGCAACAGCAAAAATTATTGACGGTAAAGCCATTGCTGCAGAAATTCGTGCTGAGGTAAAAGAAGAGGTTGCTGACCTAGTTAAAAATGCAATTCAGCCTTGTTTGGCAGTAGTGTTAGTTGGTGATAACCCAGCGTCAAAAGCCTATGTTGGCAGCAAAGTTCGTGCTTGTGAGGAAACAGGCATTAAATCCCTTAAAATTGAATTAACGAGCGACATCAGCGAACAAGACCTTCTTGCAGAAGTAGATAAACTTAATCAGGATAACAGCGTGCATGGCATTTTAGTTCAGTTGCCGTTGCCGCATCATATTAATGAAGAAACAGTGACTGAAAAAATTAGTCCTACTAAAGATGTAGATGGTTTTCACCCAGAAAATGTCGGCAAACTAAATATTGGTATGGATTGTTTAGCGCCATGTACCCCGTCAGGTATTCCAGAGTTAATTACGCGTAGCGGCATCGAAATGTCCGGCAAACATGCAGTCATCATTGGCCGCAGTAATATTGTTGGCAAACCCCTAATGAGCATTTTGGTGCAAAAAGGCGAGAAAGCCAATTGCACAGTTACTTGTTGTCATAGTGGCACCGACCACCTTGCCGAGTTCACTCGTCAAGCAGACATTCTAATTGCAGCGATTGGTGTCCCTGAATTTGTAACCCATGGTATGGTCAAACCCGGCGCTACGGTTATCGATGTTGGTATCAACCGAGTCGATGACTTAGAACACTCTCGTGGCTATCGTCTTGTCGGTGACGTTAACTTCGAAGATGTAAAGGGCGTAGCGGGTGCAATTTCCCCAGTGCCAGGTGGAGTCGGGCCGATGACTGTCGCTATGTTAATGAAAAATACCGCTAAGGCGGCGAGATTGATTCATCAAGTATAAGGAAGTCTATCAACAAGTATTCCTTACTTTTGTGTAAGTAAAAGCTAAAAAATTTAATAAAAATGGATTGGGATAAAACTTACTCTGAAAATGCTTATGCCTTTGGCAAAGAGCCCAATGACTTTTTACGAGAGAATGTTTCGCAACTAAAGCAAGGGAGTGTACTTTGCATTGCCGAAGGAGAGGGTCGTAATGCAGTTTTTTTAGCAAAACAAGGTTTTCAAGTAACAGCAATGGATGCGTCTTTGACAGGGTTAGAAAAAGCGCAGGCATTAGCAAGCCAAGAAGGTGTTGAAATCCAAACTATTCATGCAGATTTAAATGAGTTCAATTTTGGCCAAAATAAATGGGATAACGTTATCTCAATCTTTTGTCATTTGCCGCCTAAATTGAGGAATGTTGTTCATCAAAATATTAAAGAGAGCCTTGTTAGCGGAGGTGTATTTTTAATTGAGGCTTATAGGCTTAAGCAATTAGAACTTGCAACGGGCGGACCATCTCAAATGGAAAGACTAATGAACCAAAAGCAATTAGAAGCTGATTTTTATGGTATGAAATTCATGCATACTCAAGAGTGCGAACGGCACATCGCAGAAGGTGATCTTCATAAAGGTAATTCAGCGGTAGTGCAGTTAATTGCGGTTAAATAAATAGTTATACAGTTGACCTTTTATCTAATTTAGATTTAAATATTATGTAAGAAAGGGGTAGTAATGGGTATTAAAAAGATGGAGTCAAAGTATGTTGCAGTCTGATAGATTAATGCTTCGGCAATGGACCGAAGAGGATTTTTCACCTTTTTCTAAAATTTGTGCAGACAAAGATGTTATGCATTTTTTCCCAAAGACTCTTACCGAGCAAGAAAGCCATGATATGGCGAGAAAGGTGCAATCCTTAATAGATTCTCGTGGTTGGGGTTTTTGGGCAGTAGAAATACCCAATGAAGCAAAATTTATTGGTTGTGTAGGTTTAAACGTTCCCAAAGAATCAATGCCATTTGCTAAAAATGTCGAGATTGGTTGGCGACTGGCAAAGGACTTTTGGGGTAATGGCTATGCTACCGAAGCGGCAAAAGAGGTACTTCGCTATGCGTTTGTTGAATTGAATTTAAACGAAGTAATTTCATTCGCGCCGTTAGGTAATAAAGCATCACAGCACATAATGATGAAAATTGGCATGTCTGATACAGGGAATAATTTCAACCATCCAGAATTAGATGCTTCACACCCACAATCTGAGCATGTACTTTATAAAATCAATAAATCACAATGGCTAGAGCATGCCTAGTTTTAAATTTTTTAGTCAAAGAAATTCATATTAGGCTCGATTGTAATGGTTACTTGGATAAGGCTGTTGCATACTCA
>CAZFEM010000038.1:0-8663 GCA_964517515.1 uncultured Gammaproteobacteria bacterium
AACAACAATACGACACTAATTATCACCGGAGCAATAAATCGAGTACAAAACCGCCATAGTCGAAAAAAAACATGAAAGCGAATAGCAAAAGATTCTCTAACTGCTTCATTATTCATTAACCAAGCAGCAAAAATTGCCACTAATAATGCGGTCAATGGCATAAGAAAATGAGTTGTCAGAAGATTAAACAAATCGAAAAAGCCATTTTGATACAGCTCACCAAAATGATAAAAGCTAAACTGATAATCACTAAATGAATAGACCGATAACCAACCTACTCCCCAAGCTAAAATACCAACGACCCAAGCTGCGGCACGACGACTAATCGAAAACTGATCAATCATCCATACAATAGCTGGCTCTAATAAAGCAAAACCCGATGTCAACGCAGCAACCAGCAATAACGAGAAGAATAATGTACTCCATAATATGCTGTCATTAGGCATTTGTGAAAATGCTACCGGTAGTGTCTGAAAGATCAACCCTGGCCCAGAATCTGCCTGCATATCAAAGGCAAACACAATAGAAAAAATCATTAAGCCCATTATTAACGCAATAGCTGTGTTGGAAAGCAAAATAACTGCAGACCCTGAAAACAGTGACCTTTCATTACCAAGATACGAGCCATAGATAATAAGCACACCACCACAAACGCTTAATGTAAATAATGCTTGCGTTAATGCACTGACGATTAAACTACGATTAATCAAACTTAAATCAACACTAAATACAAAGTCTAGCGCCTGCTCAAAATCACCTACTTGGCTAGCGAAGACGCATAGCCAAACTATTAAGGCAATAAAGCATGGCATTAACAAACGAAGAGCCCACTCCAGTCCTCTGCGTATACCTCGTGCTAACACCATGACGACCATGAGGACAAAAACGCCGTGCCAAATAAGCATTTGATCACTGTTGTGCAATAATGCGCCGTAAGAGTGTTGTACGATCTCAGCAGGCACATCGACAAAGCTACCCGAAGCTGATTTTAGAATATAAAAAAGTATCCAGCTTGCGACCACGCTGTAGTAAGAAAAAATCAAAAAACTGGTAATAATCCCTAGCCAACCAATGATTTGCCAAGCAATTTTTAGTTTATGTAGGCGAGCAACATTAATAATGGCGTGGACAGGATTACTACGACCTTGCCGCCCAATCATTAACTCACTCATCATTAATGGAAAAGCAACTAAAAATAAACAAGGAATATAAACTAATAAAAATGTGCCGCCGCCATGCTGCCCCATTTCATAAGGGAATTTCCATATATTGCCAAGCCCAATCGAAGACCCTATCGCTGCAATTAAAAAAGCCCAATACGACGTCCATCGTGTTAAGCGCGATGCTACAGGCTTATTGTTATTAGGGCTATTCAAAATATTTATGATTTAATTCTGTAAGGCTGCTTTAATATACGTGTAATTGAATACTTTTGTTATGATTGATTAATCCTACTGAGAGCATTATAACTGTAGTTAACCTATAGCGCCTTATGGCAAAGACTAAGAAAGCACCGTCAAATACAATCGCGCAAAACAAGAAAGCGCGTTTTGATTATTTTATCGAACAAGATTTTGAGGCTGGTTTGGTGCTGAAAGGCTGGGAAGTCAAAAGTATGCGGGCAAATCGCGTCCAACTGAAAGAAAGCTATGTGATGATAAAAAATGGTGAATTATTTTTAGTTGGTGCACATATGTCTCCCCTCAACTCTGCATCAACTCATGTTACTGCCAACCCTGTTCGTGAACGTAAATTACTACTTAAAGCTCACGAAATCAGTCGTTTAATCGGGCAGGTAGAACGCGCTGGCTATACCTTAGTACCATTAGATTTATACTGGATTCGAGGGCGCGCTAAACTCAAAATTGGCCTTGCTAAAGGTAAAAAACAACATGATAAACGTGCTTCAATCAAAGAAAAAGATTGGCAACGAGACAAACAACGGTTGTTAAAATCAGGTTAATAATATAGCTTTATTTTTCTTAGCCTATGTAGCTAAAGAGTTAACCAAAAACATTGAAGTTAAAAAACTTAATAGCAACAGTATTTAAAAAAACAAAAAACAATATTACCGGAACAAATGTCGTTAAAGCTACATCGACATATTTTTTTGTAAAGCTATTTGCGTAAGCATCATCACCTTCCTTACATTCATTCTCTAAGTTGTGTTTTTTCCATCGTTTGCTTACAAATAAACAAATAATCAAACCATTTAATGGCAAGATAGTTTCGTAAAACACATCTACAATCAAATCAAAAAACGACTTAGTGCTGCCTGCATAACTAATAAAACTAGAGAAGAATTCTACCATTCCAAAAGACACAGTTGATGCAAGCACAAGCAAGGCAGCACAAGCGCCTAACCATAAAACACTCTTCTTGCGACTAAACCCAAGTTGATCTTTAAATGCTGCTAATGGAACTTGTAAAATCGATACTTGCGATGTTAATGCAGCAATAAACACCTGTAAGAAAAACACTGTAGCAAAAATACTCGCACCTAGATAACCAATATTATCTTGCATCGATAAAAATATTTTTGGCAAAAATGTAAACACTAAGGATACTGAAGATGAAGACAAATCAGTAGTATTGGTACTTGAGTCGAATACGAAAATTGCTGGCAAAATAAGTAATCCAGCCATAAACGCGACTAAAGTATCTACTAACGCAACAGCTTTCGCATTACTAGCAATGCTCTGATTTCTTTGCATATAAGAGCCATAAGTAATCATAATCCCCATGCCTAATGATAAGGAGAAAAATGCATGCCCTAATGCACTATTGATCGCTTGCGGGCTTATTTTTGTAAGGTCTGGAATTAAATAATATTTAACTCCCAACCCAGCATTTGGTAAAGTTAAAACGAATACAGTTAAAACAACAAGCATGACAATTAAAACTGGCATTAATGTCTTAGACAAACGCTCAATGCCTTGCTGTACTCCAAAATTCAAAATACAACCGAGTAACAACGTTAATACAATTAAATAAGCAAACACACCATTACTATTTATAAATGCACCAAAATAATCTGGTTCGGCCATTGCTGCTAAATTCCCTGTTAACGCACCAATTAAGTAAGCAAGCAGCCACACAGTAAGAACCTGATAAAAAACAGCGATCATGAACGGGGTGATAACAGCGAACCAACCAGCAATATTCCAAGCATTAGAACCTGCTGCTTTTTTATAAGCGCCAATTGGGTTACTCCTCGTTGACCTACCTAAAGACATCTCAGCGATCATCACAGGCAAACAAATAGCAACAATAAAAATAGCGTAAATAAGTAAAAAAGCAGCGCCACCATTTTTCGCTGCATTGACTGGAAAGCCTACCAAATTACCAATACCTACCGCGGATCCCGCAGCAGCTAAAATAAACCCTATGCGTGAACTAAATTGTTCACGTTTTTTAGATTGCACTGGAGATACTTGCTCAGACATACGATGACCTTGTTTTTATTATGCTCATTTGTTAGATACTAGCGGTTGAATAAATTACGCACAAGGATTCACGATAATTTTAGCCAAGAACCGTATTATTCTAATTATGTCAAAAGAAGCGCAAGACACTTTATATTTCGACGGGCGCTGTGACCAATGCTCGACAGAAATGCGCATATTGAAAAAATGGAAAGACTCGTCATTAACGCTGGTAGATGTCCATCAAGTCAATACCAGCAGTTACGACATCGACAAAAATGATTTATTAAGCGTTCTACACCTTAAAAATGCCAACGGAGTTTGGGTTAAAGGTTTGGATGCCAATGTTAGAGCGTGGCGACACACGCCATTTGGCTGGATTTTAATACCTCTAAGGTGGCCACTAATTCGAAATATCGCAGATTTTGCTTATTACCGTTGGGCAGAAAAGCGTGCTTGCCGACTTGGTTATAAAGCTACTCAACAACAATAAAAAAATATAAACTTTATTTAAATCAATACTATAGAGACATTTTCTCTTATTAATTATCGTTTCAATTTTTTGCTAAAGGCTGCGATTGATCGATTGAAATCAAACCACCTGTTGCCTGAATTGGCACTAAACTACCACCTTGAGTCACCCATGCCGCAATTGCGTAATTCGGCGCATCAACTGATGCTGCAGGCAATTGACCCGACCACTCTCCAGAGTTAGCGCTTGAGTAAGTCGAAATACCTAGTACAACAAAATCATGTTCAAGCGTTTTACCGCGATTTTCACCACGAGTAACTTCATTACTTAAATTAAGACCAAGTAAAGCAACTGTCAGTTGTACTGACTCAGATGTGTCTTGTGCCGCGAAATCAGCCTCAAATAAACCATCATTATTGACTGCAATTTTCAAAACTCCAGGATTACCAGCCTCATCTGAATCTAAACGTGGATTACCAAAAATACGCCACGAGCGCCACTCTTCACCCGCTTTACGCAGACCAGGCGTGTAGACTGTTGTTTCACGGTATTCGGCCGCATAACGACGTTGTCGTTGGCTATACTCCTTACTAGCATACGGATCTTTCCAGCCAATGTAATCCCAGTAATCGACATGAAAGGCAATAGGCACAAACTCTTCCCATAATCCTTTTTCATCGCTCAATTGAGATAAATAGCGGTCTGCAGGCGGACAACTGCTACAACCTTCAGAGGTATATAATTCAATTAAAGGAACTTGTTGTTCAGTACTAGTAAATGTTTGCGCTGAGGAAATATGACTAGCAAATATCAAGAAAAGAGCTAAAGGTATTAAATTATGTCGCACGATTTTATCTCCAAAAAATAACTGGTCTCTTAAAATAGACACATTAAAGCCGGTATTACTTACACCAACTTTAAATATTAATTGGCACGGTATCCGCGATAACGTCAACAATTTTATTAATCAGCTCAACACGTACTGCATTTTTTCGTACGATCATAATAATATCTCGTTTTGGTACTGGTGCAGTAAAGTTCAAAAAAGTGACTCCAGCTAGATCTTCGTTGCAAGCCAGTTGAGGTACTAATGTCATACCTGCTCCAGAACTAATCATATGTAAAAGCGTATCCATACTGGTTGCCTGATAACGTTGATCTTCTTGCGCTCCTGAAGAAAAACATACCCCCAGAGCTTGATCGCGTAGACAATGTCCATCTTCAAGAACTAATACTGAACGCCCCTCTAAGACATTTAGACTGACTTTTTCACCATCCATAGCTAGTGCATCATCTGAACTCAATGCTAACTTTAATTCTTCGCTATACAATGGTATTTCTTCAATAGGGTAATCCCAATCTAGTTTCGCTAAAACTCCAGCATCCAATTCACCTTTCAATAGCTTTTTAATCAATTCTTCAGTCTGAAGTTCATAAAGATAAAAATTCATTTTAGGAAACGCACTAAACAACACGGGCATAATCAGTGGTAATAAAAAAGGACTTATCGTGGGAATTAAGCCTAAATGAAAATCCCCAGACATAGGATCCTGGTATTGAATCGCTAAATTCTTGATTTGCTCTACCGCCAATAACACCTGACGCGCTTTAGCGACAACCTCTTCGCCTAAATAAGTAAAAATAACTTTACGCGTAGAGCGTTCAATAAGCTGTGCACCCAACTCTTCTTCCATTTTTTTGAGCTGACCACTTAAGGTAGGCTGACTAACAAAACAATGTTCAGCTGCTTTACTAAAATTTTTTAAGTCATGCACTGCTATTAAATATTGTAAATCTCGAATATTCATTTCAATTCTTGGTTTGGTAGTTTTTTAACGGTTTTATAATGCTATCAAGGCCTTCAATTTTCAGATCAAGAGAAAATTTCATCAGCTCACCCAACTCTCCTTGAGGGAACCCTTTTTTCTGAAACCAAAAAAGATACTCTTCAGGTAAATCTATTAGTGGCGTACCTGAATACTTACCAAAAGGCATTTTCCATTTTGCCAACTTAATTAGATGCTCCTGATTAAATCCTATCGCAGTAGCGCGATCAGGGTTATTAGTTTCACTCATACTTTCAAATTAATAACTATTGATGAGAACTAGTATACGCTTAATTAAAGTTAAAATCATTTATTTTTTAATTAACGATAGCTTAAACCTATTAATTAGCAATATATGATTTTCAGCGAAACTACTAACTTACAGACAACATTTAATATGTTATTTTCTAATTAAAAGCATGTTTTTAACTGCAACACTCGTATATAAAACTGTACATAATCTATTTTTTATAATCATTCATATGAAAAAATTACTGATAACGACTTCATTTATCATTGCAACTATTATTGGAATTCAAGCAAATGCACACCACTCATTTTCCGCAACCTTCACTGAAGATATTATTACTGTAGAAGGAGTGGTTGAAAATTTCAGATTCGCAAACCCTCATGTATTAGTCACATTTTCTGTCACCGATGATAATGGTGAAATAACCGAATGGGTTTCTGAAGGCGCTTCTGCAACCAGCAAACGACGTGATGGTTGGGGAACAGATACTATTAAAGCTGGTGATTTTGTCAAAATAACAGGAAATTCCACGCGTAACGGTTCACCAATGGTTTCAATGGAAGATATTAAATTTGTTGATGCAGCAACACGACAAGTAATTGGTGAACCAGGTTCAGACTCAGTGGCTGAGGTAAACGAAGGCTCAACGACAATGCCTTTAACATTCGCTAACGGCATACCTAATTTAACCGCTGCATGGGGTCGCGTATTTAATAACCGCGGCGCAGCTAATGCTCCTATAACTCCTGAAGTTTCCAACGGAGGGATGGGGGACGGTATGGGGCCTCCTGATGGAGGTATGGGTATGGGTGCTATGGGAGGACCGCCGCCTGATAACATTACTGTAGGAACTAGGCGCCCACCGAGTCCTGCTTCACCAGGCGGTATTGCTGAAGAACCAGCATACACTGAAGCAGCCGCAGCATTACAAGCTAGTTATGACCCAATTAACGACCCCCAAGTTCAATGCGAACCTCCTGGTTTAGTACGCCAAGCGCACTACACGCCGCACCCTGTTAGAATTGAGCAACATGCAGATCACGTTGTTCTTTCTTATGAAGAGTACGGTGGTGTTCGAACGATTTATTTTGATGACCGCGATATAGTTGGTGGTGATAAAACTCACCTTGGACAATCCACTGCACGCTACGAGGGTCAAAAATTAATTATTGAAAGCAATAATCTTAAGGCAAACTTGTCAGGTGCTAGCGGTTATGCTCTCTCAGATCAATTAACAACGGTTGAAACTTATTATCGTTTAGAGGACGACAACGGTCGCTCTGTCCTAAGATTAGATGCCGATATTTATGACCCCGGTCACCTTACTGAACCATGGAAAATGAGTTGGATTAAGAGTCACCTAGGTAATTATGAGTTTATTCCTGTTGAGTGCGAGAAACCTTTATAGAATAAATAACTATAATTAGTTTAAACATAGCAAAGTGGATTCTAGCTACTTTGCTATGTTTTATATTAAAACAACTAAGAGTCAATAATTTCAAAGTCACCTGGCAACATTTTTCCTAGTTGCCACTCGCCTATTGCTGCTCGCACTAACCTAAGCGTAGGAAAACCAACTTTAGCTGTCATCCGCCTTACTTGACGATTACGCCCTTCACTAATTTTAACTTCAACCCAACTAGTTGGAATATTTGCTCGATAACGAATTGGAGGATTTCGGGGCCATAATTCTGGCTCTGTAATTATCTGCACTTTAGCCGGTTTAGTCATACCGTCTTTCAACTCAACACCTCTTCGTAAAGCTTGAATAGCATCCTGATCTATCGCGCCATCAACTTGCACCCAATATGTTTTTTCTAATTTAAACTTAGGGTGAGCAATCCGATTTTGTAAAGCGCCATCATCGGTTAATAATAATAAGCCTTCAGAATTTGCATCTAAACGCCCAGCCGCATAAACCTTCGGAATACTAATATAATCAGCCAAGGTTGCTCGATCTAACTCATCAGTAAATTGAGAAAGTACGTTGTAAGGCTTATTAAAAAGGACGAGCATAAGAGATTAAATTTTAATTATTAATAGTAAATGCATTTCTTACTTGCTCTAAAGACATATCATAATATTGATGATCATCAGGCAGCATTAATGATAATTCGGTACAAGCGCTCACGACTGGTGCTTGTAAGTGACAGGTATGCAACATCTCATGATAAAACTTAATATCTTTAGTTGTTTCAGCACGTAAATAAAACTTTTTACGAAGCTCATCAAAATCTGTTTGTACTTTTGAATTGGGTAACACAACATCAATATCATGCTGTTTAAAATAATCATGCAAATAGTTTGAATTCATTGAATACAAGGATGCAACCAAACATATTTTCTTACACCCATCTTCTTTTAAACGAATAGCCATAGAGTTCAATGGGTGCGCAACAATGGCTTTATGAAAATTGATTTTTGTTAAAACTCTATCGAGAGTCTCATGCAAGGTAATATTAGGAATTAGTATTTTATCAACCGATTCGAATAAATCTAAATAAGAAATCAATAACGTTTCTAAATATTCGAATTGGTTAGGCAAATGAGTGTTCATTGCAGGAAAATCAGTTGCGACAACTTGTAAATCTGCTAACTGTTCTTGCTTATCAATTAGCTCTTGATAAAACTGCGTACTTCGCTCCCCAAGTTGTAATAGCCCTAAGCGTATTTTCATATTAGCCCTAAGC
>CAZFEM010000038.1:8763-12448 GCA_964517515.1 uncultured Gammaproteobacteria bacterium
TATTTTCATATTAGCCCTAAGCATATTTTCATATTAGTCCTAAGCGCATAAACACCCCAGAGCCATAAACAGTTAACGACGTTCTAAGATGAAATCAGAAAAATAATTTTTATTATCTGTTAACACATCAGTAATAACAAAGTCGGTATCGGCAATAATATTCTGCATGATTTCAGTTGTATACTTACGTGAAATTTCCATATGAATCAGCTCACCTTGTTTGAAAGCATAACTCTGATCAATATCAAAAATTGTAACTGTTTGATCTACTTTGCTACGTAAAAAACTACGAGCGATACCTTCTTGCTCATCATACTCTGGAGCATGCTCAAACTGAGCAATATTAAAATCGCCACCAAGTTCATTATTTATCCGCTCTAATAAATTAAGGTTAAATGCTCGTGTAATGCCAGTTTTATCGTTGTAGGCAGGTAGCACAACAGCCTCCGGCTTAACCCTATCAACTCCGATCAGCAGTTTGTCACCTGCACTTAAATTAGCACCTAAAGCATAAATAAACTTAGCAGCTTGATGATCAAATAAATTACCAATATTCGAGCCGAGAAAAAGCACTACTTTGGGATTATGGCTATCTCTCAGCTCTTTCAAAGTTTCAAAATAATCTCCTTGTTGAGTTTTTACTGAAACATTCGGTAATTCTTGCGCGAGCATTTGTCCAAGGTGTTCCAAGACATTAGCTGAAATATCAATCGGTAGATAATCAAATTGATAGTTCCGCTTATCTAAAACCTCTAACAATTTTTTAGTCTTAGTACCATCCCCTGCACCAAGCTCAATCAATTCAAAAAACTGATCTTTTTGTATGCCAAAACTATTAATCATTTTGTCCGTTTGCTGAGAGAAAATTTCTAATTCCGCTCGAGTTAAATAATATTCAGGCATGCTCATAATTTGCATAAACAACTCATCACCCGTTTTGTCATAAAAATATTTTGACGACAACTGTTTCTGCTCTTGGCTTAATCCATAATGGACATCTTTTGCAAACTGCGTTTTCATAACTCTAGTATTTATCTGACTTAATAATTTATTTAGCTAATCGAATCCCTGAATATTGCCACTGCATAAACGGTTGGAAAAAATTACGATAAGTTGACCGGCTATGGCCTTCTGTCGTAGCTACTGATGCCCCACGCAAAACCATTTGGTTAATCATAAACTTACCATTATATTCACCAACGGCTCCTTCGCTAATAGCAAAGCCTGGATAAGCTTGATAAGCCGAGGCAGTCCATTCCCAACGTTTACCCCAAACCAATTGATTGGCAGCAACTTCCCATTCAAACTCAGTTGCCAAGCGTTTACCGCGCCAAGCAGCATAAGCATAGGCCTCATAGAAAGAAACATGACACAACATCGCATCTGACTTAATTGGTTTTAATCCTGCCAAGGTGTAATAAAACCATTCACCATCAATACGGTGCCAATATAAAGGGTGTTTAATTTGTTGAGTGTCTAACCAACTCCATCCATCATCTAACCAATACTGAAAATTTTCATATCCACCAGCATCAATAAACTCTATATATTCAGCATTAGTGACCAAGCCACGCGCAATTTGGTAAGAATCAAGATGAACCGTGTGTCGACCTTTTTCATTATCGAAATAAAACCCATCATCAGCGTAACCAATTTCATAATTACCTTCAGCTATACTTAACCAACCTTCGTCAGTGTTAGTGTCATCGAGCAAATTTGTATCCTTCTGATAGATAGGGAAAGTTGGATTTAAACCGAACACATATTTCAAATCCGTTATCAGCAATTCTTGGTGTTGCTGCTCATGGTTAATTCCTAGGACAATCAATGCTGCAACTTCGGATGTTAATTGCTGCGCTAGTAATTTATTCATCCCGTTATCAACATGTTTCCGATAGCTATAGACATCTTTGACTGTGGGGCGAGTAATAACGCCACGCTGACTACGCAAGGTGCGTTCACCGAGAGTTTGATAATAGCTGTTGAATAAGAAACCGTATTGCGGGTCGTATTCAACATAGTCACCTAAATGTGATTTCAAAATCATTTCTTCGAAAAACCAAGTTACATGGGCTAAATGCCATTTTGGTGGACTGGCAAAATCAACGGCCTGTGGAATATAGTCTTCTACCTCAAGCGGCTCACAGAGTGACTCAGTTCTAGCTCGAGTTTGTTGATAGCGTTCTAGTAATGACATTGTGTTATTAGTTTAGATTTTTAATAGCTTGGTATGCCGCCAATGCTTGCATACGGGCTTGCTTATGGTCAACCATTGGCTGCGGGTAATTTTCACCTAGTTCAACACCTGCTAAGGCAAGTGCCTCACTACTCGCTTCCCATGGCTTATTAATATATTTATTTGGTAAGCCTGCTAATTCAGGCACCCATTTACGGATATAGAGCCCTTCTTTATCAAATTTCTCACCTTGTAGTATCGGGTTGAAGATTCGAAAATACGGTGAAGCATCAGCACCACAACCAGCAACCCATTGCCAGCTCGCGGTATTATTCGCAATATCCGCATCGACCAATGTATCCCAAAACCATTGCATACCTTTTTGCCAATCAATCAAAAGATGTTTGGTTAAAAATGACGCGGCAATCATCCGTACGCGGTTATGCATATATCCAGTTTGCCAAAGCTCACGCATACCCGCATCAACAATAGGATAACCTGTTTGCCCTTGCTGCCATTTTTTTAAAGCCACAGTCGAATTCTGCCATGGAAAATTAGCAAACTTTTGATTAAATGGCTGTTCAGTAATATGTGGAAAATGTATCAATAAATAACGGCTAAATTCACGCCAACCGATTTCAGCAAGAAATTTCTCCGCATTAGCCTCATCAACATCATTCGCCGCTAAACTTTGCTGCAATTCAAAGTGAATTTGCTGAGGACTAATTTCACCAAAAACTAAATGCGGTGACAAATAAGACGTCGCTTTGAGGTTAGGAATATCTCGCCCTTCTTTATAATTTTTAATGGCACCTTGTAAAAAATCATGCCAACTATTTTGCGCACCCTCTTCGCCAGGTTGCCATCGCTCGGAAAAGCTTACAGCCCAATTCGGTTTTGTGGGCAACAATTGCCAATCTTGCAAACTCTCGCTGTTAACTTCTTGCTCAAATTTTTGTATCCCTTTTTGTATTTGAGAGTCATTCAATGGTTCATGGACATTATTAATCGCATCTACATTGGCACGGCAATAACGCCAAAAAGGTGTAAAAACTTTGAAAGGTGTACCTTGCTTATTAAATATTTTTGTTGGCTCAATTAATAACTGGCCATTAAATGATTGCGATTTTATATCGGCACTATCAAGAGCTTCTTTTAACTGTCTATCTTGCTCAATACCTTGCGGAGAATAATCACGATTCCAAACTACTTTATCCGCTTTAGTTGTTTGTGCAATTTCAAGTAATATTTTATCGGCTTCACCAGTACGTAATATAAGATGAGCACCTAGCTTCATTAATGAACTACTAAAATTTTCTAAACTATGATGCAACCACCAATAACTCGCACCACCCAGTCCTTGAGGATAAATAAATACCGGTAAAACCTGCCCACTTGATGCCGCCGCATACAATGCTGGGTTGTCAAATATTCGCAAATCATGGCGGCACCATAAAATTGTTTTCATGGCCTGATTGTAATTAACCAACATTGAATTCTGAGTGATTT
>CAZFEM010000038.1:12548-19464 GCA_964517515.1 uncultured Gammaproteobacteria bacterium
AAAATTGTTTTCATGGCCTGATTGTAATTAACCAACATTGAATTCTGAGTGATTTCTAATTAACACAAAAGCAGAAACCAGCATCACTAAAAACATCAACAAACCAGAATAATAAAATAATTCATTCTGCCCAAAATAACTCCAAATGTAGCCACTTAAAATACTTCCAACCGCACCACCTAAACCAAAGGTAATACTGCTATAGAGCGCTTGCCCACGAATTTGATAGCGACCAACAAAAAATCGATCAATAAGTTGAATCATCACTATATGATACAAACCATAGGTAATTGCATGCATTGTTTGGGAGATCAATATCATTACGATACTCTCAGGAAAAGCTGCAACCAAATACCAACGTATAGCGGCTATAAGAAAAGTAAATGTTAATAAATGCACTAAAGAAAAGCGCCTTAATAAACGATAGCCGATAAGGAATACACCTATTTCAAACACTACGCCGACAGTCCACAGAACGCCAATCAAAAACTTACTATAACCATAGTTTTCTAAGTAAATACTAAAAAAACTATAAAATGGCGCATGACTAAGCTGCATAAAAAAGCAGAGTATTAAAACCGTCACTACAGATTTATTAAGTAGTTTTTTAATTGGGATTTTGGTATTAAATATCTCTTGATCATCCAACGACTGACTGCTTATTTTTGCTCGGTTCGATAACATCAAACTGGCGATAAACATCGTCGACATACAAATAATCGCTGCAGGCAAAATAATTGGCACACCATTTTTATCTATCAGTTCACCAACCAATAAAACAGTAACAATAAAACCAAGTGAACCCCATAAACGAATGTTTCCATAGCGTTCACGATCGTTATTTAAGTGGTTTAGAGTTGCTGCTTCTACTTGCGGTAAACAAGCATTCCAAAAGATACAATATGCGAACATGACCAGAGCAACTGACCAATACTGATTTGCAATCAACATAGCGGAAAAAATGATTAGCGTAAAACCTGTAGCAATACTGAGTATGCTCAATGATGAGCCCCGTTTTGCTGCAATACGATCGGCAGCAATAGCCCAGAGGTTGGGTGTTACCACTTTAGTTACTAGTAAAATTGCCATTAACTCGCCAATTTGCGCGGCATTAAAACCTAGATACTTTAAATACAAACCCCAATAAGGGACGATGACACCAATCGTGGTGAAATAAAAAAAGTAAAAGTTACAGAAATAACGAGTTTTCATCGGCGTATATTATGACCGATGGTCAATCCTATTAGTCAGACCTATTAAGAGCAGAATTATACTCAGTCGCGTGTAGAGGAAATCGTTGGTGTGCTAACACTCACATCAGAATTTTGCGCTCTATGACGTAAATAATGATCCATAATTACTATCGCCAGCATCGCTTCAGCAATCGGTACAGCACGAATACCAACGCAAGGGTCATGTCGACCTTTTGTCACTATTTCTACTGGCTTGCCATCAACATCAATACTGTTCCCAGGAGTGGTAATGCTTGATGTAGGTTTTAATGCAATACTGGCAACCACATCTTGACCTGAAGAAATACCACCTAAGATACCACCCGCATTATTAGAGGCAAATCCATCAGGAAACATTTCATCACGATGCTCTGAACCACGTTGACTTACGGCATCAAAACCTGCACCAATTTCAACACCTTTCACGGCATTAATGCTCATCATCGCCTTGGCAATATCAGCATCTAATTCATTGAACACTGGCTCACCTAGACCAACCGGCATATTAGTCGCCACTGCAGTAATCTTTGCACCAACAGAATCACCATCGCGACGCAATTGTGTGATCAAATCTTCCATTGCTTTGACTTTACTGGCATCTGCACAATTAAAATCATTTTGACTCACTTGAGTGAGATCAACTGAATCGATTTTAACGTCACCCATTTGCGCTAAATAAGCTTGTATCTCAATACCTTCTTGGTTTTTTAGATATTTTTTAGCAATGCCTCCTGCCGCAACAATCATTGCTGTCGTTCGCGCTGATGAACGCCCACCACCCCGATAATCACGATTACCATATTTATGGTGATAGGTGTAATCTGCATGCCCAGGGCGAAAGCTGTGCATGATATTAGAATAATCTTTTGATTTTTGATCGGTATTATTAATAATCATGCCGATCGAAGTACCTGTCGTTTTACCCTCGAAAACACCTGAAAATATTTCAATTTCATCAGGTTCACGACGCTGTGTAGTGAATTTAGATTGTCCCGGTTTACGTCGATCAAGATCAGGTTGTAAATCAACTTCTGACAACTCTAAATTGGGCGGACAACCATCCACAACACAGCCAATCCCTTTGCCATGGCTTTCACCAAACGTCGTTACCCGGAATAATTTACCGATACTGCTATCGCTCATGTCGTGTGATTTTTATGAATGCTATTTCTGTATATATCAATAGTAACTTATTCGCTACTAAATCAATACCCAAATAATACCGTCAGGGAAGAACTTAACTAGCTATTTTCAATAACGATATTTGGAAATTTATTCGTGAAGTCACGTTTCTTAATTGATAATTTACCGGCAATTTTCAGTGCAATATCACGATAACGTTTAGACGTATCACTATCTGGTTCTGCAACCACGGTAGGGTTACCCGCGTCAGCCTGTTCACGAATTGATAATTGCAATGGAATCTCACCCAACACTGTTAAGTCATAATCTTTTGCTAGTTTTTGTGCGCCATGTGCGCCAAAAATAGCTTCCTCATGACCGCATTGACTGCAAACATGCGTACTCATATTTTCAATTACACCACAGATAGGTACCGAAACTTTTTCAAACATTTTGTAAGCTTTACGCGCATCTAACAAGGCAATATCTTGTGGAGTTGTCACTATTACTGCCGTCGTAACTGGCACTTTTTGCGACAAGGTTAATTGAATATCACCGGTACCAGGTGGTAAATCGATAATGAGATAATCAACGTCTTCACCATCATTATTCCAAGTCGTGCCTCGTAGCATTTGCTCCAAAGCTTGCGTCACCATTGGACCCCGCCAAATCATTGGCGTATCTTCTTCGACCATGAAACCAATCGACATTATTTTTAGTCCGTGGTTCTCAAGAGGAATCAACATTTTGTTTTCTAAGGCGTCTGGCTTACCTTGCGCACCAAGCATACGCGGCTGACTAGGGCCATAGATATCAGCATCAAGAACGGCTACCGAAGCTCCAGCATCAGCGAGTGCTAAAGCTAAGTTAGCTGACACTGTCGATTTACCAACACCACCTTTGCCCGAAGCAACAGCAATTATGTTTTTAACGCCTTCAACGGGTGTAACACCTTGTTGAACTGAATGCGAAATAATGCTTTGCTCAAACACAACCTCAATATCTCGTTGCTCTAACTCAATCTCTTGCAAAGATTCCTTTACTAGTACTGATAAATCATCAACAACTGATTTCAATGGGTAGCCTTTTTGTAAATTAACGACTACTTTTTTGTCATCCACGTTAATCGATTTCAATGCTTTGGCGGCAGTGAATTTATCATTCGTATAAGGGTCGATTATTCCCTGTAAACATTGTGTTACAGCACTAGTTATTTGTTCTGACATTAGGAATCTTAGGCTTTTTTCACACAACGGGTTGTTGTGTAATATAAGTTTTAGTTATAGCCATTTTACCACTTGTTGAGTATAAAAATTATAACTAATTAGAGTGATCGATTTTTAACTGCCCATACCAGGTTTACAACTTAACGAGCTTATAATTTAACTTACTTATAATTGAATAGATAAATCAAATTCATCCAAATCAAAGTTAGGATTAAAATAAGGATCACCATTTTCAAGAAATGTTTGCCATTTATTAACAAAAAACGCTTTTTCTTTTTCTAGTCTGGCTAATTTTTCTGGGTTATCTTCATAGCCTCGTGATGCTGACTCATAATGTACCGCATGACAAAACGGTGTAATGATATTTCGATAACCTTTATCAAGAAGTTTCAAACAAAGATCAACATCATTATAGGCAACCGCTAAATTCTCTTCATCAAGTCCTGCGACTTCGTCATATTTTTGCCGACTAACCATTAACATCGCACCGGTTACCGCACTAACATTACGCGTCACCATCAAACTGCCATAATAGCCAATGTTATCAGCAGCAAAATAAAGGTGTGAATGACCTGCTGCACCGAACATTCCAGCAACCACCCCAGCATGCTGAATACGTCCATCTGGGAAAAATAACTTACCACCTACAGCACCAATTTCATCACGCTGCGCATGTTCAAGTAAGCGTTCAAGCCAATCTTCAGAGCGGACTTCAATATCATTATTGAGCAAAAGAACATACTCACCTTTCGACTCCTTAACGCCATAATTACACAACAGTGAGAAGTTAAATGGCACATTTTTTTCAACGAACTGAATATTAGCGTGCTGCGCTTGATACGATTTCATCAGTTCATGCGTTTCAGGCAATTCACTACTGTTACTAACACCAATAACTTCAAAATTAGCATAGGCATTATTCTTAATAATAGAATCAAGACATGTTTTTAATAAGTCAGGGCGATCTTTAAATGGAATGACAATACTAACTTTAGGGTCACCAACAATAGTTCGTTTTACCTGATAGGTTCCTTGCAACGGACCAAGCACAACTTCGCCTTCATCACCGCTTTGCAACAATTTTGACTCGACCGCTTTACGTCCTGCTTCCCATGCATAATTTTTAGCATCATAAACATCAGCCGTCGAACCAGGTACTTTTCGCCAGTGGTATAACACTTTGGGGATATGTACAACATGTTCAGAATTCTCAATTGAACGAATAATTATGTCGTGATCTTGAGAGCCGTCATAACCTAATCGAAAGCCACCAATCTTATCCAATACTTTTTGACTAATGACTGAAAAATGACAAATATAATTCTGTGAATCTAGTAAGTCAGGGGAATAATCGGGTTTAAAAAACGGATCAACACGAACACCTTCCATTGTCACTTTATCTTCATCACTGTAAATAAAGCCAACATCAGGTTGTTGATTAATAACCTTGGCATTTTCATACAAGGCGTCAATAGACAACTCGTCATCATGGTCTAATAAACCAACATAATCACTTGATGTTAAAGAGACTGCATCATTTGATGCGCCTGCAATACCCTGATTATCTTTATTCAATTTAACGACAATACGTTCGTCCATTGCCGTTAAACGTTTGAGCATTGGACGCACATGATAATTAGGAGAAGCATCATCGACTAAACACAATTCCCAATGCGGATACAACTGATTACGAACAGACTCAACTGCCAGCATCAGATATTCTTCATCAATATCGTAGACAGGCACGACAATTGAAAAAGTAGGTTTAATTGCCATTGCATCAATTTCAGTCTTAATGCGTGCAATTTCAACTTCATTTAATGTATGTTTCTTTATCCAAAGAGCATAGTCTTCATTGTTTTGTCCAAGTTTTACCGGTTTAGCTTCCTGTTCTTGAATAGCTTGCTCAAGTTCTTCAGCCTCACTCGGCTCTTCTTCATTACCTAATATTCGACCGATAAATAATTTAACGCGAGTACTAAACGTTCGCATCATCATTTCATTCTGCGTTTCGATCATTTCTTGTTGCTTATCAATATAATCTTCATTATCGGCAACCTTACTCATCAACGTTTCGATCAAATCATTTTGTTTTTCTGAGGTCTTTTTAAGGAATTGAAAATTATCATCTAACTCACTATAACGAGCCTTAGTCGATTCAAGCTCATTACGCTGCTGATCTAAAAATTGTTGTTGCAGCAATGTCGTTTGACCGAGCTGTTGCATTGCTAAGGTATAGTCAATACTACTGTGGTAAATCACATCAAAACTAAGCGTCGCAGCATCCTTAATATCAGTCACTGCGCTAAGATCAAAAATTAACTGCGGATCATCATTTAGTGCAACAAATAAGCTACCTAAATGTGAATCGGCATAAACAACATTTATTAAGTTTGCTATAGCAGTAATTTCTTGCTCGCTTGTTAATGACCATATTGATTCATTCTTACTATTGACAATCTGTAAGTTATTAATGCGAAAAAAACCACCACGATCAACCGGATCAATTCGTAAAATATTCCCCGACTTAGACAAATTAGATATTGCAAAACTAAGCTTCTCTGTCTTACCAATTACCGAGACATCATCCGTAACACTATTTGCAAAATCGACATCTGCTTGCGCATTAACAAAAAATACTTGTGCCTTAGGTAAAAGTAAATCATCTACTGAACCAAGCTCTTTCGATATTGGTAAACGTAACGTTTCTTTAATAGCATCTTGATTGAATTGTTTTTCGATTGCAGTCTGAATACTCGTCTCTAGCTTGCTAAATTCATCAATAGATTGCTGAACATCAGAATTAACACCACATAACTTGAGACCAAACGCGACAAAATCTTGTAAAGAAAAAAGACTATGTTGAACGACTAGTTTTTGCAGTAAATGACGGTTATGAAAACCAAACCAAAATAACGCCCGAAACAAAACAAAATCAGCACTAATATCAGTTTCAACCTGCCACTCAGGATCGATAACTTGATAAACGCCGCTTGCATCAACAATCAAATTAAACGGCAAGATGTCGTAGAGCTGGCCATTAAAATCACTTTGGTGATCTAACAACCATTGATAATAGTCTTGGATAAATTGTTCAAACTTTTTAGTATCAGCCTGTAAAACTAAACTTTGCAGCCACAAACCAGCAAGGGAATCTCCTTGTTGATATTGCTGTGGTTCTAAAATTTGCTGTATTGTGATGCCATTTACTTTTTCAGCATCATCGCCATGCTGATCTTTAGAAAACAACAAACTCTTTGTTACCGCTGAATCACCTTTAATTTTACTAGTCACTGTTCGCCATTGACGACGACGCCCTGGACTTGAAAAATGCGT
>CAZFEM010000038.1:19564-23248 GCA_964517515.1 uncultured Gammaproteobacteria bacterium
TTTTACTAGTCACTGTTCGCCATTGACGACGACGCCCTGGACTTGAAAAATGCGTAAAGTCTTGATTATAGAAACTATCAATCCGTTGTTGAGAATTAGCAGTAACTAATAAATAGCTATCGCATAATTCAAACAAGTTTTGTGTTTTTGCTAACTCATTAAACAGCAAGTATTCATTTACTTTTTCATTGCCAGTAAAGCCTGCGCCATAAAAATGATTGATTGATGATGCATTTTTTTCAACATAAGAACGCGACAAAATACTGCGCGGCTGTATAGAGTTTGGTAATAGACAATGCTCTGAGGCATTCGCTAAGCCTGCGGCATCTAAAACAGCTTGCCATTGTTCAAGCGATAAACGACCGTTTAAGGTGCCATAAAGCTCCGCATAGGGTACTGACTGATCTTGTTTGAACCAAGCACTAATCGGTTGCGGATTTTGAACATTGAGTACTAACACTCCGTTCTCACTTAAAGTCTTCTCGAGTCGCTTAACTAAATTTGTAATCCCTGCTTCGTCTTGAGCTAGAGACTCAATGTCAGATACAACAATTAAGTCATAATACTTTTTAGGTAATTCAATATCATTTAAGTCTTCCTGAATAACACTTAAATTCGCAAGGTCAGCACAGCGATAAGCGGCAGCTCGTGCAGCACTTTGATTTGGTTTAACACATTCAACAACTGCAATTTGTTCTGCTAAATAACGACCGACATTGCCATAGTCATGACTAATTTCTAAAGCAGTTCGAATATTGCTTAAGTCGAAAGCAGTTAAAGTTTGCGGTCGAAGCACACTCAGTAATTTACCGTCACCAATGATGTTTTCAAACTCTGGCGAAAAACTATCAGCATTATCTAAACCGCTTAACAAACCAGCAATCTGTTCTTCAGCTCCATCGGTAAATGTCACCTTGACGGCATTCGCATCACTAGGCAATGCATAATAACCATCCTTTTGTTCTAAGGAAGGATTAACAGCAACAAGTTTAAAAACAGATTGGTTCATGCAGTGTATCGCTTAGGCGCCTATTTTGATGGCGTATTGTATAGAATTATGAATTACTTATCTCGTCTGAATTGGCGCACATAACTCCAGAGCATCAGACCCTTCAACAAGGCTATTATGCTTATCCAAAAAAACAAGAAAGGTAAATCTTTAGTAAAGCGCTTAAATCCTTCATCAAAAGCAAAAATTAATTTAGGAATAATAACGTCAAATGAGGTAAATGCAGGCCCAGCTATACGCTCATAAGGTTCGAGCACAATGTTATTTTCATCTTCAAGGAGAGCATTCATAGTGAGAGTGTCTAGGAATCGTAACTGATCAAAGCGTATCGACAAGTTTTTATTCGATGGGTAATCAATCCTTAGCGCAGTAATATTTGCTTGGTTTTGAGGTTGGTTTAGATTGCCACTAAAATTATATAGTTTGCAAAGCGGAATCAAATAACTATTCCTGCTGCTCGTATCTTCCTGATTAACAATAAAAAAACTTTTTTGACTCTCAGAAAAACCGACGTTAGCTGTTCGCCAATATATATCAAATATCGTCGCACGAAACGGCGCTTGCTTAAATTCCATAGTCAATGCAAGACCACACATCTGCGATCGATTAAGTTCAATGCCATTCAATACAATAAATCCGTCACCAGAAGTATTTTGCATAAAACCTTGCTGATCAGCTTCAATGTCATTGAGGCTAAACTCACTAAATTGTTCGCTTTGTATAAAAGCATTTGCTGCAGAACAAATCAGCAAATTAGCAACCAACACTAAATAAAATAAATTACGCATTGGAATTCTCCAATGTTTGCAGACGATAGTGTTGTAACATCTGAAAGCCCAAATACAACATACATGCGCAGTACATAGTACGCGCTAGGCGCTGAAAAGTAGTTAAATCGATTAATCCCTCAAGCCCTAAAGCGCTATACATCATTGGAAAATTTGGCAGCCCTGACATATTAATTGACCAAGGTGATGCTAACCAAGTTGTAAACACGCCCAAATCTGTGATTGAAAGATTGAAGATTAACCAAGTTACACAGAGTAAAATTAGTGGTTTAAAATAACGCTTGTGATAACTTAAAAATACACAAGGAAAAACCAGCATCCAAGAGGTGTAGTAAGCGGTATGTGATGACAAACAAAAGAATGCGATCAACACAAAAGCAAATAATAAAAATGTTTTTTGTGTTAATTCCGCATCACTATTCCAGCCATATAACAAAATAAAAAAGTACACCATAGGGAACATGATGAAAGAGCCAACAATAAATTGAAATAAATATTCAACTCGGCTCTCTGATGCAATTGAGGCAACTTCTCGCCCAAATGCATCAACGCTACCTCCGCTCAATGAAATTAATTGCACTGAAACAGCAACGGCAAAACCAATAATCGCAATAGCAGCAAGCCTCACCCACCACTTAAAATGCCCAGCAGATGGTGATAGCACAATAGCAACAAATAATGGTCCAAGAAAAATATACATCTCCCTTGCGTTAATACTCAAACCAAATAAAACCGATGCTAATAATAATTTATCGCGTTTTAGCGCTAATAAACCCAAGATACAAAACATAATTGGAATAGCTTCAAATCGGCCATAAATATAAAAAGCATACAGAGTGATTGGATTGAATAACCAAAAAAGCACCGATCGCCGAGCACCAGCAGAACGCTCGCAATAAACATAAAGTGCCCAAGCAGTAACCAAATCAGCGACTAGAAATGGCAGCTTAATAATAAATAAAGTGCGGAAGATATCTGGCTGACTGACAAACTCAAAATATTCAATTGGTTGTGCCGTAGAGTTAGTCATATCGGCATGAGCAAACATTAATTCTTTGTTCTCAATAAAAATAGAAAACACTTTAAAAAACAACAATTGGAACAAAGATGTGGCATTGCGACTTATGTCATCGAAATAAATTCCAGATTGATCCCAAAAAAAGATTCTCCTTGCTTCCGACAATAGATCCACATGACCAAAAAATGGCATGATGGCAATACGTAAGATAATCGCAACAATAATTAAACGAAAAAACGTATCTTGAGAAATACTATTTTTTATCGTGCTCATAGAATTCGGCTTAGTACTTATCATCATTGAGACTTTATAAGATTTACATGTACGTCATTAACAACTAAAGCTTGAGCTAAACTAATTAGACTCAATGACTCAGGCTCATATGCTAGATCACTCTTTGTTATTGAAATATCTCTAACTTCCAAAGGAACTGAAGTAGTTGACATTAAACGTAAGGAATTAATTTGCTTCCAAGCAGACACAGTATGATTAATCACTTGAGGTGAAATACCATTTAATAAGAAAGTTTGCTCATGCCCTTTATTGAACCCGTAACCATAATCATATTGAACAAGGATTTCTTGATCATCAAATGATTCATTGGCAACATCATACTCAACAACAAACTGAATAACATAAGGCTCAGTATTTCCATACACATTACCTCGAGCTGATAAATATAACATCGCGACAGCTATAGCCACGATCAGCGCAACAAAGGTGAAAATTAATAAAGGGCGAACGCTTTGAGTGTTCTGCTGATCATTTACCATAACTTGGTATTGTAATTGTCTCAAACGCCAAAAGAATAGCAGAAAAGCACTCTACCCTCTATGCAATTCTGATTCGCTCACTTAGCTAACATAAGT
>CAZFEM010000039.1:0-4512 GCA_964517515.1 uncultured Gammaproteobacteria bacterium
TTACCGTTCTCACCAATAATTTCAATAGGTTGGCGGTTCCATAAAAACTGCACGCCTTCTTCTTTGGCATTATGCACTTCACGCATAGATCCCGGCATATTGGCTTCGTCGCGACGGTAAGCACAAATAACATCGTCGGCGCCTTGACGAACTGAAGTACGAACACAATCCATCGCTGTATCACCGCCGCCTAGAACAACTACTTTTTGATCTTTCATATCAACAAAGTCGTCTGAATTTTCTTCAAAATCCATTAAACGATTTATATTCGATATTAAAAAAGGGAGCGCTTCGTGGACACCATCAAGCTCTTCGCCTGCAAAGCCTCCTTTCATATAGGTATAGGTACCCATACCTAGGAAAACTGCATCGTAATCATCAAGCAACGTTTGGAACTCAATATCTTTGCCGATTTCGGTATCTAGAACAAACTCAACACCCATCTCTTCCATTATTTTACGGCGTGTTCTAACTACGTCTTTTTCTAACTTAAAGGGCGGGATACCAAAAGTTAATAAACCACCAATTTCAGGATACTTATCATAAACAACTGGAGTAACACCGTTACGTACCAAAATATCAGCACAACCAAGTCCAGCGGGACCTGCACCAATAATCGCTACTTTCTTATCGGTTTTAACAACCGCAGACATATCGGGGCGCCAACCTTGCTTAAGCGCCTCATCAGTAATGTACTTTTCTACCGAGCCAATTGTTACCGCACCAAAACCATCATTGAGAGTACACGCGCCCTCACATAACCGATCTTGTGGACAAATACGACCACAAACTTCAGGTAGCGAATTAGTTTGATGAGATAATTCCGCAGCTTCAAATAAGTTACCTTCGGAGACTAATTTAAGCCAATTTGGAATATAGTTATGCACTGGGCATTTCCATTCACAATAAGGATTTCCGCAACCTAGGCAACGTTCAGACTGCCCCGCTGCTTGGTCTGGATCGTAATCGCCATAAATTTCCTTAAAGTCTTTACGACGTTCTGATGCGAGCGTTCGCTCAGGATCCTGACGCGGTAAGTCTAGAAATTGAAAAACATTACTCATAACAATCTTCTAATTCATTTTTAATTTGATTAACAGCATCTACGCCGCTGCAGACAAAGAATCAATTAATGTATCTAGGTCACTTGCCTTAGGTTTAACCATCCAGAACATTGGTAAATAATCTGTAAAGTCGTCTAAAATTTCTTTTGCTCTTGAACTGCCCGTCGCCACATAATGTTTTTCAATCAGGCTCTGCAAATAGAACACGTAAGACTCCATTGCTTCTGGCATAAGTCGATTGGTATCAATCAACTCATGGTTATAACGATCGATAAAGGTTTTATCTTCATCTAATACAAAGGCAACACCGCCAGTCATGCCTGCACCAAAATTAACACCTGTTTTACCTAATACGCAAATAGATCCGCCAGTCATGTATTCACAACCGTGATCTCCTAAGCCTTCGACAACCGCGATCGCACCAGAGTTACGTACCGCAAAACGCTCACCTGCTAAACCAGCAGCATATAGTTCACCACCAGTTGCACCATAAAGGCATGTATTTCCTATGATTACCGACTCACGAGCGCGGAAGGAAACATCTTCAGGTGGATAAATAACAATTCGTCCACCAGACATCCCTTTGGCGACGTAGTCATTAGCGTCACCGGCGAGATTAATATTCAACCCGTTGGCATTCCAAACACCAAAACTTTGTCCTGCTGTGCCTGTCAAATTAAGCGTAATCTCAGACTCACCCAAACCATCAATTCCATAATGGCGAGCAATTTCTCCTGAGATTCGAGCACCAATAGAACGATGAATATTTTTAACTTGATAGCTAAATTCTCCACCAGCTCTAGAACTAATAGCAGACGACATGTCTTTTAACATCTGCTCTGCTAATTCACCTTTATCAAAAGGTTCATTTTTAGGTTGCACACAAAATTGTGGCTTTTCCGCAGGTACTCCACCAGCAGATAAAATTTCTGATAAGTCGAGTTTCTTTTGCTTACTTGTTTCACCTTCTAAGACTTCAAGTAAGTCAGTTCGACCAATCAAATCAGTCAATTTTGTCACACCAAGTTTAGCCATCCACTCACGTGTTTCCATAGCAATAAACTGGAAATAATTTTTCGCTCTTTCAACAGTGCCAACATAATGTTTTTGACGTAAAACATTATGCTGAGTGGCAACACCTGTTGCACAATTATTTAAATGGCATATGCGTAAATATTTACATCCTAATGCAACCATGGGGCCAGTACCAAAACCAAAGCTTTCTGCTCCTAATATCGCAGCCTTAACAACGTCGAGACCAGTTTTAAGGCCCCCATCTGTTTGCAGACGAACATTGTCACGCAAGTCATTCGCGCGTAATGTTTGGTGCGCTTCGGTTAGGCCTAATTCCCATGGAGATCCTGCATAACGAACTGAAGTTAATGGGCTCGCCCCAGTACCACCATCGTAACCAGAAATGGTGATTAAATCTGCATAGGCTTTAGCGACACCAGCAGCAATAGTTCCAACACCTGCTTCAGCAACTAACTTAACTGAAACCAAGGCACTTGGATTAACTTGTTTTAAATCAAAAATTAATTGTGCTAGATCTTCGATTGAATAAATATCATGATGTGGTGGAGGCGATATCAATGCCACACCCGGACGTGAGTAACGTAATCGAGCAATCAGTTTGTTTACTTTATGGCCAGGTAACTGTCCACCCTCACCTGGTTTAGCACCTTGCGCTACTTTAATCTGTAGAACTTCTGCATTAACCAAGTAATGCGGAGTCACGCCAAAGCGACCCGACGCAACTTGTTTGATCTTAGACATTTTCTCGGTGCCATACCGACTAGCGTCTTCACCGCCTTCACCAGAATTAGAGCGGCCACCTAATTGGTTCATCGCTTGCGCGAGCGACTCATGTGCTTCAGGGGAAAGAGCGCCTAAAGACATGCCTGCGCTATCAAAACGCAAAACAATATCTTGCCATGACTCTACTTGATCAATTTCGACTGAGTCTATGTCTGTTCGTAATGACAACAAATCACGTAGCACCATCGGCTTACGTTGATTAACGGTGTCAGCATATTCTCGATAGAGCTCGTAATCACCACTTTCAACAGCCGCGTGCATAGTGCGTACAACATCAGGGTTGTAAGCATGGTATTCCCCGCCGTTAATAAACTTAAGTAAGCCGCCTTGCTCAAGGTTTTCCCGCGGGTTCCAAGCAAGCTCATGTAGTTGGCGTTGATCTTCTTCGAGATCTGCAAAACTAGTACCTTGGATACGGCTTACCGTACCAGTAAAGCATAGGTCAACGACCTCGGATGACAAGCCTATTGCTTCAAACAATTGTGAACCACGATAGCTACGAATTGTTGAGATACCCATTTTAGATATTATTTTATATAAACCCTTATTAATACCTTTACGATAAGATCGCAATAAATCAGTTAAATCACCTTGTAGATGATTTTCTCGTGCCATTTCAGCAATCGTTTCATAAGCTAAATAAGCGTGCACAGCGGTAGCACCGTAACCTATCAGCACGGCAAATTGGTGTGAGTCTCTAGCACTAGCAGTATCAACAACAATATTTGCATTACAGCGCAAACCAAGTTTAGTTAAATGATGGTGTACTGCACCTGTAACAAGCAAAGCTTGAACCGGTAAGCGATCTTTGGAAACTTCACGATCAGATAAGATAATTACCTTCTGACCCGCACGAACTGCTTTCTCAGCTTCAGTGCAAATAGCATTAACACGGTCATATAATTTTTCAGATAAGTCATAAGTAGCATCAATAATATGATGACTAAACTCTGAATCTTCAGATTCTAATAATCGCTGATATTTGCTAGTTGCCAGTACGGGAGAGTCAGCCACTATCGCTTTGGCCATCTCTTCTGTTGGCTCAAACAAACTACCTTCAGTGCCAAAATGTGTTTCCAGCGACATGACTATTTGCTCGCGCAAAGGATCAATCGGAGGATTGGTTACCTGAGCAAACTGCTGGCGAAAGTAATCACTCAACATACGATGGCGCAAGGATAATACTGCCATTGGCGTATCGTCACCCATCGAACCCGTTGCTTCTTGCGAAGATTCAGCAAGAACACGAATCACTTCTTGCTTTTCTTCATTACTTATTTGAAATAGCTTTTGATAAATTTTTAGTGAAGCAGCATTTAAAGCCACGCTGTCTTCAACCTCGTTCAAAGATGACTTTAGTCGGACAACACTATTTTTTATCCAGTCTTTATACGGGAATTCAGATTTCAACCGTTGGTGTACTTCTTGTGGTGTGATCAATGTGCCATTATCAGTATCTACAGCTAACATTTGCCCAGGCTTGAGTCGCCCTTTGCGGACTACCTCTTGTTGTTCGTAATCATAGACACCTACTTCAGATGCTAAAGTAATAATTCGATCTTTAGTAATGACATAACGTGCAGGACGTAAACCATTACGATCTAAAGCACAACATGCATAACGGCCATCA
>CAZFEM010000039.1:4612-21421 GCA_964517515.1 uncultured Gammaproteobacteria bacterium
TCATGCAAATTTGAAAACTTAGTAGAAGTCATCTTT
Source organism: uncultured Gammaproteobacteria bacterium (assembly GCA_964517515.1). Lineage (GTDB taxonomy): Bacteria > Pseudomonadota > Gammaproteobacteria > Arenicellales > Arenicellaceae > Arenicella. The sequence continues at coordinate 4,649 of CAZFEM010000039.1, forward strand.
GCGCCGCGCGCTACTGACCAATTACGATTACCTTGAATCGTATTGATTTCACCATTATGCGCTAGGTATCTAAAAGGCTGCGCCAAACGCCATTGAGGCAATGTGTTGGTAGAAAACCTTTGATGGAAAAGACAAACTGATGAAGCAATCTCTGGGTCATTAAGGTCTTTAAAGAATACCGGCAAAAACTCAGGCATTACCAAGCCTTTGTACAAAATAATTTTGCTTGAAAGACTCGGGATATAAAAACTTTCGTCATCAGTATTAATTTGTTTTTCGGTTTTGCGGCGCGCCAAAAACAAACGTCGTTCAAACTGTTGCTGATCAAGTTCATTTTCAGCACCAACAAATATTTGTCTAATCACTGGCAAAGAATTTTTAGCTTGTTCTCCTAAAGCTGACTCATCAAGTGGCAAGTTACGCCAACCATGCACATTAAGACCTTGTGCTAAAAGTTCATTATTCAAAAATGTCTGCGCTTCGGATGCTAAGGCTTCATCTTTATTGAGAAACACTAAACCCGTAGCAAACAACTTACCTAACTCATAACCTGAATCTTTAGCAACTTTCCGCATAAAAGAATCAGGCATTGCCATTAGTAAACCACAGCCATCACCAGTTTTTCCGTCCGCAGCAACAGCACCACGATGAGTCAGTCGAGCTAATGCAGAAATTGCTGTTTCAATTAGCCAATGGCTGGGCTCACCATCCATATGAGCGATCAAACCGAAACCGCAGTTGTCCCGTTCAAATTCTGGGCGATATAGACCGCCTTGACTGTGATACATCTCTGCCACGTTTTCTCTCGATTATTTTTTTGGTCAAGTGACCGAATAAAGTACTAAATTTATTAGAGGACGTTACTCTTAACTTCTTTAGTAGAGCTAAACGCCTGCTAGCCTATTCCGTTGTTGAGCATAAACTCCGCCAATATTCACTAACTCAATAGCCACCAACAGGAAATAGATCGTTCAAATCTATTTGTAACCCGAATATCTAGAATTAATACGCAAAAAGGATGCGCATTATACTGATTCGTGGCTTAAAAGTCACGACCAACACACCCATACTTCTAATCAGTCTAACTTATCAGTAATCCATTACAAATCAGTATTTAATTGACATCAACTTTGAAGAATACTTAACTAAATAAATTAGTGTCTTTACTACAAGACTAACTACAATGTTATTTTTCTACGGCCTGTAATATTTCATCAACGACTTTAGCCACTACGCGATCACCCGATTTAACGATAAGATCAGCTTCTTGTTCATAAAGTTTACCGCGTTGTTCCATTAATTCAGTTAACTTTTCTTGCGCATCAACATTTTCAAGCAAAGGCCGGTTACGAGTTTTTTGAGTACGTGCCAACTGTGTTTCAATTGATGTCTGTAAATATACGACATAACCAGTTTTACGTAATAGTATGCGATTTTCTTCACTGGTAATAGCACCACCACCCGTCGCTAAAACCATATCAGTTTTATCACAAAGCTCCTGCAACATTTTAACTTCACGCTTGCGAAAACCTTCTTCGCCTTCTATATCAAAAATAGTTGATATAGAAACACCGCATCGATCTTCGATCATGTGATCTGAATCTACAAACTGCATACGTGCTCGCTTAGCCAATTGTTTACCTACCGTAGTTTTGCCAGAGCCCATTGGTCCAATCAATATAAAGTTTCGCATTAGTACCTAAATGTCTGTATATTTTAATTAGTATTTTGGATAGAGACCTAAATATTATCAGAAAGTGACGAATTTTTTCTGTAGGTATAATATTTACTTTTAATAAAAAAGCAGAAGTATTAATTACTTCTGCTTTGCAACAACTTAAATCAGTTGTTTAGCCTAAATTCAACTTTGGGCTAATAATTTTAGGCGTCATAAAAATCAATAATTCAAATCGACTGTCTGATTGATTACGTGTTCTAAAGAGGTTACCAATAACTGGAAGGTCTCCCAGAAATGGTACTTTAATTGTACCTTCAGTAACTTCTTCTTGGTAAATACCGCCAATCACAATTGTCTCACCATTCGAAGCCAAAACTTGAGTAACTATCTCAGTCGTACTCAATGCTGCTGCTGCACTAGGATCAGGGTTAGGAATAAATGCATCTTGAGTCACTGAAACATCCATGATGATTCGATCATCTGGCGTGATTTGCGGTGTAACAACTACCTCCAAAACGGCTTCAGTTACTTCAATATCAATAGAATCAGCAGTGGTTACAGTAAAAACACGTTCTTCACCTTGCGTTATTACAGCTTCTCGCTGGCTCTGCGTTATTAATCTAGGACTAGCAACAATTTTACCTCGGCCATCAGCTTCAAGCGCTGATAGCTCTAGAGTTATTAATTGTGCAATACCTGTGCCTGCTCGGAAAATATCAAAAGCAAATGAAGCAGGTAAACGACCATCAATACCATTTGCACCTAAATCAACAGAAAGACCACCAGGAACCCCACGCGAAGTATCAAATATTAAGCCATCGCCTGCGACCTGTGAATCAGCAATCGTTGACAAACCTTCGGTTGTACCACTAGTGGTGATATCACCAATATTTGACCCTGATGCCCCTGGAAATTGAGCATTATCAGTAATTCGTTGAAAACCTAATCGTGCACCTAGTTCTTTACTAAAAGTATCACTCGCTTGGACAATACGAGTTTCTATCATTACTTGACGAATCGGTTGGTCAAGCTCAGAGAGTAGAGCTCGGATTTCAGCAATTTTACTTGCAACGTCTTGAATCAATAAACTATTTGTACGTTCATCGAAAGAAATGTTTCCTCGGTCTGTTAAAAGCCCATTATTGCTGGAAGAGCTATCAGTACCACCGCCGCCACCGCTACCAGTATTTTGAGGAATAATAATATCGATAAAATCCTCAGCTCTGGCGTAATTAATTCGAATAACTTCCGAAATTAATGGCTCCGCTTCTTCAGCAAGCATCTGCGCTTGTATTTCTTCTTCTTCAACTCTAGCGATCTCATCTGTAGGCGCAATCCAAATAACATTCCCTGTTTGTCGTTTTGACAAACCTTTAGTGCGCATAATAACGTCAAGGGCTTGATCCCAGGGAACATCTTTTAGATTAACTGTAATTTCACCTTGAACGGTGTCACTTGTTACAAAGTTAATGCCAGTGAAATCCGCAATGACTGCTAGAGCTGAGCGCACATCAATTTTTTGGAAATTAATCGATAAACGTTCACCTGTATAACCTAAAGATAAATCTTCTTGATTTTGCTCGTCCTCAACTGTTTCAATAATTGGATCAACAACTAAATTAAAACGGTTACCGCGCTGAAAAGAAAGGTGCTGATATCGCCCTTGCGGAGTAATAACAAGCCTTACATTATCACTATTTTGGAAAGCATCAATACTTTGAACTGGAGTTGCAAAATCAACAACATCTAGACGACGCTCAAACTGTGCTGGTAAAGTTGCACCTAAAATATCCACAACAATTTCACCTGAACGATCATTCGTATCAACCGTAACATTATCGCTATTTAGATCAACAATAATACTACCACCACCTGCATCTGAACGTCTGAAATCTATATTGGTAACCGACGTGGACGGAAGAACGTCCGGGCGCTGCGCAAATGGCGCAGGTTGAGTTCTAGGAGAACGATCAATTTCAGTATTATAAACTGTAATCGCATAACCATTTTCAGCTTCTAAAACTTGATAACGAGCAGTATCAGTTAAATTAATAATAATTCGTGTTCGGTCTGGCGTTTCTACAGCAACAACACTATCTACTTTGCCTACTCCAATATTCAAACTATTTATACTCAACTGTTCACGCATACCAAAGAAATCTAAAGCAATACGAGCAGGGTTGTCAGTACTAAAGCTACCTGGGTCACCCACCAAGCCATCAGTGACTAAATTAATTTGAACATCTCCACCTGGCAATTGGCTATGAACTATTGCGTTTAGATTGACAGGGCCTTGAGCTATCGTCGATCCAGCTGTCACGGCCACCATGCATACGCCTAAAACGACTCGAACTAAATTCAGTCGTAATATGTCTTTTATTAATTGGTATGCTTTCATATTAATTATTTCCTGACTTATTATTATTCATCTATTGTTATTTCTACTTCTCGATTAACCCATTGACCACGAGGATCTAAAACTAGTTCTGCTAAAATTATTTTTTGTTCTTCAGGGATTATTTGCTGAATTTGGCCATCTTGCTGACCCATATAATCACCAACTGTCGCCCGATGCGCTGTGCCTTCAGCGGTCATAACAATTACCCAAGGAATTTGCTCCTGCGACATTGTTCCAACCATTTTTAAAGCATCTAACGGATACTGTTCAAGGGGTTGTTTACGCCGAGTATCATCTGGGCGCAAACCTGTACCAGCATTATTAGCAGCAGCAGTTTGTTCACCAGTTACAATGTTGCCAAAATCAAAAGGGTCATCACTTTCAATTGCGGAATACTCATACGCAGAATAAGGAATAATTTCCGGCAATGGTTCGATATCAGGCTTTCTATCTTGATATGCCGTTGCGACGAACTGCCTTAAATCATTCATCCCTCTATCTTGGCAAGCCTGTAACAAAAACACTGGCCCTAAGAGCAAAAGTGTTTTAGATATTTTATTATTCATTAACTTCATCTTTACTGTTCTTCAGCCACAATAGCGCTGTCATCAAGATAGTGATAAGTCTTAGTCACGGCTTCTAATGTTAAATTTTGGGTTTCATTGCTTCTAGATAAGGTAAAATTATCTACATTAATTATTCTCGGCAAAGCTGCCACATCGCTAATAAAGCTTGCTATCTGGTAGTAATCACCATTCACTCTAATATTCACCAGCTTTTCCGCATAAAAATCTTTATCAACCGTATTGCCTGGTTTAATTTGCTCAAACTGTAATCCGCGCGACAACCCAACCTGCGTCATATCAATGAGCAAATCAGGGATTTCACTTTCATTCGGTAATTGCCGACGCAATACCTCAAAGGTTTCTTCGGCTTCTACGTTTTGTTGTTTATACGCATCGAGGTTAATCGCTAAGGCTTTTTTCTCCAGAAACTCATCTTTAAGAGGCTGCTCTCGTCTTTCAACATTCTCTAATTCAACACGCTGATCTTTAATAATGAAATAATAACCTAATGCAATAATGCCTAACGCCAAAACACCAGCCATAAATAATTTTAGGCTGCGACTCCAAGAGCCAATATCATTTACATCAATATTACTTAAGTCTTCTAATAACGCCATTTTAATTTCTCAATTATTTTTTTGAATATCTAGCGCACAGTGTCAATTGCGTCTTGATTACTATTATCTTTTCTCTCTTCGGCAACTTGAACATCAAAACGACTTACCGGTGCACCATTTTCATCTACAACATCAACGACCGTTAATGATGCATTATCAAACCAATCTGATGCATCAAGGTTTCTCATTAAGGCCGAAACACGCCCATTAGATTGAGCATTACCATTAATACGCAATCGACCATTTGCCTTGTTAATTCCTTCATAGTAAACACCATCTGGAAGTTTAGTAACAAGATCATCAAACACATGCACGATCTGCGAACGGTTTGCTTGTAATGTTTGAATTACCTCCATGCGAGCAAGTAATTCATCACGTTTGTCCTTAAGGTTTTCGATTTCTTTAATCACTTCAGACAAAGCGTTTATCTCTGACTGCAAATAAGCATTTCTATCTTCTTGATGACTTATCCGACCATCCCAGTACAGCTTAGCAGCAAAAACAATAACCCCTGCTAATACCCACATCGCAAGGCAATTCATAAAAGTCGCTCGATTACGTACGCGCCTTTGCTCTTCACGCCAAGGTAATAAATTTATATTTGCCATTACATCAGCCCTCTAAGTGCTAGCCCATAAGCAACCGATAAAGCTGGAGCCATATTATACATTTCATCTCGATTTGATTGAACCATCGCATTTGCAATCGGATTCATAACAGATACCTTTGTTCGCATCTTCATTTCAAGATCACCAGCAAGACCATTTAAAGAAACACTCGTGCCTGTCAAAACAATACTATCTATATTTGAAAATGAACTGGAAGAATAAAAAAACTGTAGCGCTCGAGTTAACTCTTGTTTAAGCATATCTACAAACGGCTCTTGTATAACCTCTAAAAAATCACCCGGCGGTTGTGAAGATAATAAAATCTCTTCAGCCTCCTCAGCACCCACACCATATTCTTTTCGAATTAGTTTGATCAATTGCGAAGCACCGAAGTTTTGGTGTCTTGAATACAAGACACGTTCATCATTCAGTACTATCAAATGACTATTTGCAAAACCAATATCAAATATTGCCACTGGTTCATCTGAGTTAGAACCTAAGCCTTTTTGTGATCGATATGCTCGTTCAATCGCGTATGTATCAATATCTACATATTTTAATTCTAAATTAAGATCTTCTATCACATCAATGTAACCATCAACGATGCTACGCCGACACGCAACTAGTAACACATCATTTTCTTGGTCATTAGTTGCTGAAGGACCCATCACTTCAAAATCTATATTCACTTCATCAATTGGATAAGGAATAAAATGCAGTGCCTCTATACTAATTTGTTCTTCAAGCTCGTTATCACGAATATCTCTAGGCATTCCGAGCATCTTGGTAATCGCATGTGATGACGAAATAGATACAGCGACAGTATCAGCCTTAGAACCAGATTTAATTATCAAACCGTTTAATGCATCAGCAAGCGCAGCCGTATCGGCAATAGCATTTTCTGAGAACATACCAGGGCTTAATGGCGCAATGCCCCATGCGACAACACGAGGCGCAATGTAACTGCCGGTTAACTCAACTAATTTAATTGAGTTAGTACCAACATCAACGCCAATTATTGACTTTGATTTACCACGAAACAGTTTCAAAAAACCCCCTTTAAAAACCTATGTTTATAAGACAATTATGATCACTTACGTTAAATATTAACTAACAATCGGCAATAATGCCACAATTCTGTTTAGGAAAGCTAATTTTTAATATATATTATCTTCCATCTAAATCATCAAAAAAGTCATCTTTTGTGAACAAATCCAGTCTCCTTTTGTCATTTTCATGTTTAATAATGGCATTTTTCGTCCTCGGCTTGATCATTGGTGGGTTTTCTATCCTCCAAATCAATTCAACGCTTCCAGATGCGAATACTATCCGTGAGATTGAACTGAAAATCCCTCTGCGGGTTTATTCCTCTGATAATTTACTAATATCAGAGTTTGGTGATGAACGTCGAAATCCTATCACTATTGAAGAAACACCTCAAATTTTAATTGATGCAATACTTGCGAGTGAAGACGATGCATTTTATTCACATTACGGCATTGATATTCGAGGCCTAATACGTGCAGCCATCTCCAACTTCCAGTCTGGTGAAAGCGGTCAAGGCGCAAGTACAATTACAATGCAAGTTGCGCGTAATTTCTTCCTAACACCTGAGAAAACTTATATTCGTAAAATTAGAGAGATATTGGTCGCACTTCGCCTAGAGCAAATACTAAGTAAAGACGAAATACTTTCTTTATACATTAATAAAATCTTCCTTGGTCATCGGGCATACGGATTTGGCGCTGCTGCTGAGGTATATTATGGCAAGACATTAAGCGAATTAACAATTTCTGAAGCCTCGGTACTTGCAGGTCTCCCTAAAGCGCCATCAACAAGCAATCCTTTGCGTAACCCTACCGGAGCTTTACAACGTCGCAATTACGTTCTTGGACGATTACAAGAACTCGGCAAAATCACCAACGACGAATATTCAAACGCATTAGCAGAACCAAATACAGCAGAACAGCATTCTCGAGGTGTCGAGCTCAGCGCACCCCATATTGCCGAAATGGTACGAGCAGAACTAATCGAAACAATGGGCGAAGAAGCTTACTGGGCTGGTTTAAATGTATATACAACTATCGAATCTACACAACAACTTGCTGCACAAGACAGTTTACGTAACGGCTTAAAAACCTACGACCAACGTCATGGTTTTAGAGGTCCGATCAAACAAGTTAATCTTGAATCACTAAACAATGAATTAACTGACTCAGAAATTCAATCTCTAGAAGGCTCTGGACTGAGCCAAACTGAACTAGCGTATTCAGAAATCTTAAGTGAGATTCCAAATAGCCAAGAACAAATTCCAGCACTGGTGCTAAATAGTACAACTAGAGCTAGTGAACTATTTACTAACCAATATGGAATGATTTCACTGTCTCTTGAATCATCAGCTTGGGCAAAGCGCTATAAAACCGCCAATCTCATAGGCGATGCTCCAAAATCAATGCAAGAGATACTTCGCACCGGAGATATCGTATACGTTGAACCATCTGCTTATGAAATAATCGAGGGAGAAACTCCTGAAGAATCTAAAAAAGAACCGACAGAGTGGCGTCTGTCACAGATTCCTAGTTTAAGCGGTTCGCTTATTTCAATGGACCCCGCCAATGGTAGAATTATATCACTAGTGGGAGGCTATGATTTTTTCTTAAACAAGTATAATCGCGCCGTACAATCACTGCGCCAACCTGGCTCAAATATCAAACCATTTATTTATGCTGCTTCCTTGGAGCATGGATATACACCAACTTCTCTAATAAGTGGCGCACCCATTGTTATCAGGGATGAAAGTAGCGGCACCGTTTGGCGACCTGAAAATTATTCTGGAGAATTTTTTGGCCCCACTAGAATGCGCACTGCTCTAGCAAAATCCATGAACTTGGTATCAATACGTTTATTGCGCTCAATCGGTATTGATTTTGCCAGAGAATATGCCAGTCGCTTTGGTATCGATATGTCTCGTTTTTCACCGACATTAACAATGGCTCTCGGTTCAGGCGCTATTACGCCTCTTGAAATGTTAACTGCCTACAGCGCTATCGCAAACTCTGGATATAAAATACAACCTTACTTTATTGATTATATTACCGATAAAAATGGCGAAATAATCTACCAAGCAAAACAACCAAAATATTGCGATGAATGTTATGCCGACTACCTTGAACAGTATCGCCAAGAAACATTGGGGCTTGACGCACTAATCGAAATAGATATTACTAACTTACCTAACAAGCTCTTGCCCGATGCAACTATTGCGTCTCTTTATCCTGAAGATGAATCCGAATATATTGCGCCACGTGTGATGAGCCATGCAAATAATTTCATGATGGTAAACATGCTTAAAGATGTTGTAAAAGCAGGTACTGCACGCAAAGCTCTTGCTCTGAATAGAGACGACCTTGCTGGCAAAACAGGTACCACCAATGACTACGTTGATGCATGGTTCAGCGGTTTTAACTCTAAGGTTGCTACCACAGTTTGGGTTGGCTTTGATGACCCCGAAACAATGGGTAGAGGAGAAGCTGGTAGTTCCGCGGCCTTACCGATCTGGGTCGATTATATGGCTACTGGTTTAGAAGATATTGCTGAAGATGAAGCACTAGTACCGCAATATATTGATGTAGGTTTTGTTAACAGAGAAACAGGACTAAGAACAGATGAAAGCGACCCAAATGCTATGAAAGAATATTTCGTTATCAACGAATTAACCCCTGAAACGATCCGCGATGAGCCTTTTGGTGGACTGCAAGAAATCGTTTTAGAAGATGTTGTCGATTTTGAAGATCGAATACCTCAAGCGATCATCCCAGATCAACAATCGCAAATTCGTATTATTGATTCAGCACATGAAACACAAGGTTTATTTTAAATGTCCTCTTCAACAAATCGATAAAACCAGGCACAAAAATATACAACTAATAATTAGTCACTAAGTTTTTAAACCTTTTTCTTAGTTTTTTTCTTCGCCTTCTTTTTTGCTTTTTTCTTGGTTTTCTTCTTAGCTTTCTTTTTAGCTTTCTTTTTAGTTGATTTTCCGTCTATGATATTCCAACTGTCTTTATCGTAGAAAGCTTTCCATCCAGTCGTTTTACCATCTTCTTCAGATTGCACGTAAATCTCTTTAGTTTTACGGCTATAGCGAATTACTGTTGGAACGCCATCATCGTCAGCGACAGGAGCACTAAAAACGAAGTTATACTTTGGATCGATCTGATCTTTATACGGGAGTATTTCAGCAACTAACGGTGCTCGAATTTCACGATTCTTAGGAAAGCCGCTGGCAGCTAAAAATAAGCCTGATGCGCCATCACGCAAAATATAATGATCGTCTACCTTCAAGCACTTAAGGTCAGGCATAGGCACTGGATCCATTTTTGGCGGTGCTGCTTCACCATTGCGTAGTAATTTACGTGTATTTTTACAATCCTCATTAGTACAACCAAAATATTTGCCAAAGCGGCCATTCTTTAATTGCATTTCGCTAGTACATTTATCGCACTCGAGAATCGGCCCGTCATAACCTTTAATTTTAAAAGCACCTTGCTCGACCTCAAAGCCCGCACAGTCTGGGTTATTTCCACATATATGTAATTTGCGTTTTTCATCCAGTAAATAGCTATCCATGGATGTACTACAAATACTGCAATTGTGCTTTTTGATTAATAGTTTTGCTTCTGCTTCATCATCTTCATCAGCATTAACGGCTTCTTCACCAGGCACTAAATTCATAGTTTGCTTACAGCGCTCTTTGGGAGGCAAAACATAACCAGAACAGCCTAAGAATACACCTGTGCTACCTGTACGAACTTGCATCTTACGACTGCACTTCGGACATTCAATATCGGTTTCAGTCGGCTCATTTGGCCGCATACCACCATCGTCATCATTTTGCGCTTTTTGCAAGGTTGCATGAAAGTCTATGTAGAAATCGTCGAGTAGTTGGCGCCAATTTTTTTTACCGCGCGCAACCTGATCGAGCAAATCTTCCATTTTAGCGGTAAAGCTATAATCCATTAGTTCTTCAAAACTTTCTACCAATCGCTCAGTAACGATATCACCCATTTTTTGGGCATAAAATCGTCGGTTCTCAACTTGCACATAACCCCGATCCTGAATGGTAGAAATAATCGCCGCGTAAGTCGATGGTCTACCAATACCAATTTTCTCTAACTCTTTTACCAAACTAGCTTCAGTATATCTAGGTGGTGGTTTGGTAAAATGTTGTGTAGGAACTAAATCTTGCAGATCTAATACATCACCTTTTTTAAGTGGCGGCAATATTCCATCGTCATCTTTCTTACTCACAGGTGGCAACACTTTTTGAAAGCCGTCAAAAACAATAACGCGCCCGCTGGTGCGTAATTCATAATCACCCACATTTAAAATTACTGATGTACTTAAAAATTTTGCCTTAGTCATTTGGCAAGCTACGAACTGCCGCCAAATTAAATTGTAAAGACGTTCTGCATCACGATCTACATTACCAACCTGATTGGGCTTAACAGTAACATTCGAAGGTCGAATAGCCTCATGCGCCTCTTGCGCACCTTCTTTGCTTGAATAAGAAATAGGTGACTCTGGCAAATACTTTGTACCGTATTCTTTTTCCACAAGCTGCCGACAATCTGCTATCGCGTCGGCACTCAAATTAGTCGAGTCAGTACGCATATAAGTAATATAACCAGCTTCGTATAGTCGTTGCGCTAACATCATCGTCTTCTTAACACCAAAGCCTAAACGCGTGCTAGCCGCTTGCTGCAAAGTTGAAGTAATAAATGGCGCGTTAGGCTTGGCTGAAGTTGGTCTCTCTTTAATCTCAGAAACTACGTAATGCCCACCCTTAAGTTCAGCAACAGCTGTATCAGCTTGTTGTTGATTTACTGGCTTAAACGCTTCACCTAAATGACGCTTAACGTCGAACTTAATTTTATCTTGAGATTTAGACTTTACATTCGCAACGATGTCCCAGTATTCATCTGGAATAAATGCACGTATTTCTCTTTCTCTTTCTACCACTAGACGCAGAGCAACAGATTGCACTCGACCCGCAGACAAGCCTCGCGCTATCTTCGACCATAATAATGGCGACACCATATAGCCAACCACACGATCTAAAAATCGTCGTGCCTGCTGTGCTTGCACACGGTCCATATCCACTGGTCCAGGATTTTCAAAGGCAGCTTGGATTGCCGTTTTAGTAATTTCGTTAAAGACAACTCGACGATATCTTGTTGGGTCGCCACCAATCGCTTCTTGCAAATGCCAAGCAATCGCTTCTCCTTCACGATCCATATCAGTCGCAAGATAAATAACGTCAGCTTTTTTTGCTAATTTTACTAATTCATTAACTACTTTTTCTTTTCCCGGTAAAATTTCATAGCGCGCTTCCCAGTCTTTCTCAGGGTTAATACCCATCCTTTTAATTAACTGTTCCCGACTCTTTTTTTGTCGGTGAATAATTTTATCTTCGGGAGAAAGTTTACGGGTAATCGCTGCCTGACGAGCTCTTTCTTTGGTATCAATTGGCTTTTTTGGTCCGCCACTAGTTGGCAAATCACGGATATGCCCAACACTCGATTTAACAATGAAATCTTTGCCTAAGTATTTATTTATAGTCTTAGCTTTAGCTGGAGACTCTACAATTACTAATGATTTAGTCATTTTCTAAGTATCAATTTGGGGAACTAAATTTCATATACCGACTAACGAATACAATTGTCTAGTCGGCATTAATTATTTAAGTATTAAAGTTATAACAGTATCAAGAAAGGAAGAATAAAAATAAAATCATCTGAATTTTTAACAACTTTTTTCACTGTGTTGATAGATAATGAAAAATTGCAGCTAATGAATAATTGGAGCAAACTCCTCACTAACCATCACTTCAGCCCACTCAGCTATCTCATCAAAACCAGGTTGGTTACTTAAAACGACCAGTGCAACCCACTTAACGTGCTCGATATTAACATCTTCAGAATCAAGAGCCATCACACGATCAATCACCATCTCTCGTGAAGATTGATCTAGTAATCCAATATTACACAAACGCATTAATAACGATTGACCTGATAATTTTAATTTCTCTGCTTCTTGAGAAGTAAAAATCCTTATTGAGTTACTTGCCGGTTGTTGAAATTGCTCTGTTTCATCTTGTTCACAGGCTACTAATAAATCTTCAAGCCAGATAAAAGCTTTATCTATTTCTTCGTCAGGAAAACCAGCGCCGACAAGCTCCTCAGTCAATTTATCTTGGCCTGAATCTAAAGAAACTCCATCTATGATGTAATTTTGGAACAAATAAATCAGTACTTCCAACATATCTTCTTTCATAGTGTGCTCCTCGCAGGCTATAAACTTTTATTTTCAGTACGTTGCGCCGCTAGTATTTTAGGTAACGGCCATCAGACACAGTTGTCACCAACCCCTCTACTTCCAATATTAGTAGCATGGAGGAAACTTCACTCGCAGTCAATCCACTGTTCAAAATTATCTGATCGACTAAAGTGGGTTCATGATTTATATATTTTAAAAGCGGATATTGAGTGGCACTTTCAGCTTCGCTAAGCTTAAAATCAGCTTTCTCATTGCTCATAGTTTCAAGCACGCTCGATAAACAACTATCCAATTCAACGACAATATCTTCAGCGTTACTGACCAAAGATGCGCCTTGTTGTATCAATCGATGGCTACCAACATATTGAGGGTTGATAGGCGAGCCAGGCACAACAAACACCTCCCTGTTTTGTTCCATAGCAAGGCGAGCGGTAATTAAAGTACCGCTTTTTTCAGCCGCTTCAACTATTACCACTCCATACGACAAACCACTTACAATCCGATTGCGCTGGGGAAAAGTATACCGTGATGCTGGATAAGCAATTGGGTACTCCGATAACATCAAACCTTGTTGAGCAATTTTTTCATATAATGAATGGTGGCGTGCTGGCGAAACAATATCCAGTCCACAACCCATCACAGCAATAGTCGGTTCATTAAGCTCTAATACAGCACGATGAGCGCAACCATCGATGCCTAATGCCATACCACTAGTAATAACAATACCTAATCTAGCAAGATCACTAGAAATAGTTTGCGCTAATTTACTACCGACAGGTGTTGGCCTGCGGCTCCCAACTACCGATATTTTAGGCTCCTCCAACAATGCTAAATTTCCTTTAGCAAACAGACAAAGTGGCGGATCATTAATTTCTCTTAGTAGTGCAGGGTAAAGATTATCCTGCCAACAAATCAGATGATGATTTGTATCTGTTAACCAAGCAATGTCTTTCTCTAAGCCTATACTAAGTTGACGCTGAAACTTTCGCTCTTTAGCTTGAGATGGCGGCAAATTCAGCACTGCACAAAGATCTTTATAACTTGTCTGATAAATAACATTAGGCGACGCTATTTCTTTGATTAATGCATGCTTCTGAATAACTGAAAAGCGTGTGTCTCGAGCTAGCTTTAACCAATCAACAGCACGATCAAGAGCTAAACCTGTGGTCTTTAAAGGTTGGGATTGCATTAAATTGATCCTCCATGATCATTCAAAAATTGAAATTAAGGGTAGGAAATCACTTTCCTACCCTTAGTAAAACTAGTCTATATCTGGACTAATAACTCCATCAAAAACACTGACCTGGCGACTCGAGTTAGTAACAATCGCATAACTTACTTTGTCGAAAGTTCTAAAGACCATCATCAAACCAATTTTTTCTTCAGGGATTGAATATTTTTCACCTGTTACTGGGTCTTCTTTAGGTACAGCTTGACTTAAAATTCTAAAAACATCACCTGGTACTACCCCTTCACGATCACCGAGATTAATCGCAACAACAGTATAGGCTCCTAACTCTGGACCTTTAGTTGGCGTCTCTAAAATCATACCGCGAATTGCTGGATTAGCAGGCGCCTTAGGATTAAAAAGCGGCAAGCTTGTTTCTCTTTCTATCGGACGTAAACGGTCTTTAATAGACACGTCAGTATAAGTATCTAATATGGATAAACGCGATGGGTCGCCCTCTTTTAACATTTGCGCATCACCAACATGCTCAGCTTCCCAACCAAGACTCTCATTAGTAACTGGGTCTACAAAATGACGACCTGGTCTAAAAAGACGATACTTTGAGAAAGAGGTATCAACAATGCCACGGGCATAAAATTGATCGTATTTGCCCATTAGCAAACGATTATCAACTCCTTCTACTATGTATCCAGCCGATAGAATTTCAGCCTCATCAGTAATTAAAGGCGAATTAATATAAGCACTAATCGCTGCCGGATCAATTGGTGGAATTGCCGAGCGAAAATCTGTTTCACGTGCGGTTGGAGAAAGCTTAACTGTTTCACGACGTAGTGAACGTAATACAGGTCGTCCATTAATAAAGGTGAGAACTAAAACATCTCCTGGATAAATTAAATCAGGGTTATCAACTTGCGGATTGCCCTGCCAAAGTTCAGGCCAGCGCCAAGGATCTGTTAAAAACTTTGCCGATATGTCCCACAAAGTATCACCGTCTACAACGGTATATCGATCAGGATAATTAACTGCTAACTGCTGAGCAGAGACATTTGCAGCACAGATAAATGCGCTCATGAAAAAAACTATAAGTAATTTCATAGAATAATTATATTTAGTAAAGATACGATTAATTTTCTTTTCTTTAAGCATGTTCAATACTAGCCGCTCGCTAGCCCGATCAATTGACCCTCATAATCTTTATTATAAGAGTATATTAATAATAATTTGTTTTTATTTAGCATGTTACGCAAACAATGTAGAATACAGTTTACGTTATTTTTACAAGAAACTGTAATCAAAATTCAATTTTTGGTGCTTATATGGCGATTTTAGATATTTTGGTATACCCAGATCAAAGATTACGCACCATCGCTAAGCCGGTGAAAGTTGTAGACGAAAAAATCCGTCAACTGGTTGCCGACATGCTCGAGACTATGTATGACTCCAATGGAATTGGCTTAGCAGCAACACAGATTAATGTGCATCAACAAGTCATTGTCATGGATATTTCCGATAGCCGTGATGAGCCATTAACATTAATCAACCCTAAAATCATAAGCCGCGATGGCGAGCAAGTTTATGAAGAAGGCTGCCTGTCAGTACCAGAATACTATGCGCCAGTAAAACGCGCCGAGCAGATTAAACTAACTGCTCTCGATACCCAAGGTGAAATTTTCGAAATCGAAGCGGAAGGCCTACTAGCAATCTGTATTCAACATGAAATGGATCACCTACTTGGCAAAGTCTTTGTCGATTATCTTTCTCGTTTAAAACAAGATCGTGTTCGAAAGAAACTTTTAAAACAACAGCTCAGCTGAGCTCTAATCATCAACAACAAGGCAAACATAACAAATAAGGACAACAAGCTGAGCATGTTTATGACCATTATGAATGGTTTAACAAATGCGTAATTTAGTATCACTCCAGAAAACCACCGTTGCCCTGGCGGTGATGCAAGCCTTAGCCTTTAATCCTAGTTCGGCGGCCACTATTACCGTCAATAACGCCAGCGACAGCACCGCAGGCTGCACATTCCGACAAGCAATAGAAATCATTAATACTGGTAGCGACCAATCTAATGGTTGTTTCCTTAACACTAGCAACGACTCACTCGGCTCTAATGACACGATCCTGTTTGATAATTCAATCACCCGTGTTTCCCTAACAAAAGGACAAGTCACCATTAATAGTGACGTGTCGATTAATGGTGATGGTAATGCCGTAACTCTTTCTGGTAATAATAGCAGTCGGCTATTAGGCATTTATGCTGCCAATGTCTTAATTAATAATATGACGTTGACCAATGGCTCATCGACCCTTAATGGCGGCGCTATTCATGCTTTGCAAAGCGACATAACTCTCAGTAACAGTACTATTTCG
>CAZFEM010000040.1:0-11077 GCA_964517515.1 uncultured Gammaproteobacteria bacterium
TTGGTCGCGCAGCCAGATAAATATCGCCAGCATGAAAAAGACACTGCATTGCTAGGAGGCGTAGCAATTTTGTTGGGTCTTGTTGTTGGTACCTTTTTGTTTGCTGCTGATTACGTCCGTCTTTTACCTTCTCTTGTTTTATTGTGTATTGTCGGTTTGTTGGATGATCAATGGAAGTTGCCTTCTTGGGTACGCTTTGTGATGCAAGCTAGCGCGGTTTATTTAATGATCAAACTGACAGGCGTTCAGCTCGAAACTCTAGGCGTATTAATTACCAAGGAAGTGGTGTTGCCTGAGTGGTTTGTTATCCCTATGACTATTTTTGCCGCAATTGGTGTTATTAATGCAATAAATATGTCTGATGGCATGGACGGTCTTGCCGGAAGTTTGTGCGTGTTGGTATTGATTGCCTTATTGGTAAGTGGTCATGCGGCAGTGGATCTATTATGGGTGTCAATTCTCGCCATTGTTGGATTTTTAGTCTGGAATATTCGAGTTTATAAACCGTCTGCTAGAATTTTTATGGGCGATGCAGGCAGCACGATGCTCGGTTTATTATTAGCTTATTTTTTGATCAGTGGTAGCCAGTCACCACAAATGATTTTTTCTCCAGTAACCGCATTATGGTTTTTAGCATTGCCTTTGTTTGATGCTGTAGCGGTATTAATTGTAAGGCCATTAAGAGGTAAA
This sequence comes from uncultured Gammaproteobacteria bacterium, assembly GCA_964517515.1. Taxonomy (GTDB): domain Bacteria; phylum Pseudomonadota; class Gammaproteobacteria; order Arenicellales; family Arenicellaceae; genus Arenicella. Next base: position 691 of record CAZFEM010000040.1, read on the forward strand.
TCACCCTTCTTAGCAGATCGAATTCACTATCATCATCTAATCCATGATGCTGGCATTAGTGTTAATAAAACATTACTGATTATCTTAGTTGTGCAATCATTGTTTGTTAGTGTCGGCTTTTTGTTTAATTACTTTGCCGTTGCTGACAATATCCAACTTTTTATGTTCTTAGCATTTTTTATGATTTACTTTTTTAATTTGTTTAAGCGAACGAGGTAATAAAATTTACACTTTGCTTGATTGGTGTAAGCCTACTTGCCAGTTAAGTTTGACCTACATTTTAAAGCTTATTTTGTATAACCAAATTCGGTAAGCATGCTCCCCGCAACTTCTTTTATACAAGACAACTCCTCTGCAGACAGGTCTTTCCACCTTCCTCGACCATCAAATAGAGGCTGGTTTATTTGCCAGTTTCGGTATTGCCCATGATTTTTGCCAAAAGCCGTTGGTGGTTTTGAAATTACCTTTGAGTACCACTTCTTCTTATTCTTGTAATACTCTTTCATTCCGCTTTTATATGTTTCGCCTAAGAAAGACGTAAGATCAGTAATAGAATGTTCAAAATCACTAATTAGCTTTTCGTACTTAATCACATAAACATTGGGATTATCCCAATGTTTATGTGCTGCGAGATTATGCTCGTGCCATCTTTTAATTCCGCTTTCAAGATCTCCTGTACGGGCTTTGATCGAATAGGCTACGTCACGTCCATCTCTAATAATAAGAATAATTTTTGCTTGAGGAAGCCATTTTAAAATATCGTCAATGTGCAAAATATGTTTTGGGGTTTTTTCAACCCACCTACGTTTGCCAGCCGAAATTGACATCCTATCAAATTTATTTACAGCTTTTAAAAATGTAAGTTCATCCTTTTTTATCGCGATGTTGCTCTCATAGGGAATAGGATAAATGTTAGGGTGAGCGCCAAGAATTCTTAGCAGTACTGATGTCCCGCTATGGCCACAGCCAACAATGAATGTAGGTGGGCGATCAATTGTTACTCGCAATACAAACCGATTCCAAATATATAGGCAAAGTTTGCATGCTCTGTCAGCCGCTTTTTTGAGAGTATCAGTGAATGGTTGTTTAATTAAATGTTCTAACTTCATATCTCTATTTTCGGAGCCCAAGTCTTCGGAGTAACTTCCCTAGATTTTCCTTGTGTTGCCAATATCCGCTTTTATTTCGGATGAACGGTAACATTCCTTTGGGCAGTTGGTATTTATGAATGAACTTAGCTATCTCGTTTTTATCCATATTATAACCAAGCTCTTTAGCAAAACTTATTACCTCTGGATGACGCTCATAATTAAGCCATTCATTTTTGATAGGGCGACGTTCAAGTGAAAACTGGTCTCTAGCATTCTTATCTATACTAGGCTTGATATCCTGTCCTTCTTTATAAAACTCAGTAAAACGTGCAATGTCTTCTAATGCAGCGTTTGAGGTAAACAGCGCTTCGCTTTTCACCTCAAGAAATTCTATCTTTGGGTACTTTTCTTTTATTTCTAAAGCGTATGCATTAACTTCCAACCATAAATATAAACACTTTTCGAAAGCGGTCATCGCGGACCATCTTTTTTCAAACTCTGGGTATAAAGCTCGAGGGTGTGATGGTGTAATTGTCCATTCAGGAGAGTTATAAATACTATAGCTACCAATTAACTTAAAAGAAGCGGCAACTGCAATAGGGTGTCTATGTATGTAAAGCACCTTTAGTTGAGTGCCTATTTCATTGTATAAATAAGGCACAAGAGACCGCATTGTCCAGCCAAAATCGACAACAGGACCAGTTCTCGAAACCTCAGTCCAATTTTCAATAAGTTCTTTTATTTCTTTGTTTGCCATTTCATCCTGTAATTCAGACGAATAACAACGATGGTATAAACCTACATTAGTAATATTTTGTCGCAAATATTCATGAGAGATCCAGTTTTTTTTATTAGAAAAATTTGATTTAAATGTTCTATCTAAAAAGGTCGTCCCACAACGTCCGGTCGATATAGTAAGTACAATTGGGTTCATATCTATGTCACACAGACAGAACAACACTCTTCAATTTTTTTATAGAGTTCATTCGTAGTGTGCCCACATTCTTAATATTTTTATAGACTTTTTATCTTCTAATACTCGTCAAGATCTGGTCAAGACTTGTGGTACAAACACTCATACTATAGAAAATGGATTGGTTATTGCAAGGTGTTTCCCTACTGCTGAATATATTCGAAAAGGCGAGAGCTCTTAAACATTACAATTGTTCATTTTAAAGAGCAAAAATCAAATTTATAGTATACCATCTGCGCGCGAATATTTTATTAGAGAAATACAAGATGTCTAACTTGAAGTCTCCTTTGCTTGAGAGCGGCAGTTATATTGATGGTCGTTGGTTGAGTGATGATGAAAATACCTTTGCGGTGTCAAACCCAGCAAACGGAGAAGAGCTTGCGGTGCTTGCAGACGCCTCTGCCGAACAGGCAGTATTAGCCGTTGATGCCGCGACTAAAGCTTTACCCGCTTGGCGTGCTAAATCAGCTAAGCAACGCGCTCGGTTATTGCGAGCTTGGTATGATTTAGTTAGAGAGAATAAGCAAGAATTAGCCGAGATTTTAACTGCAGAACAAGGTAAACCGTTGGGTGAGTCAATTGGTGAAATCCTTTATGGTGCTAATTATATTGAATGGTTTGGTGAGGAAGCGAAACGTGTCTATGGTGATACCATTCAGGCGCCAAATGCTGATAAACGAATAGTTGTTATTAAACAACCGGTCGGCGTTGTTTCTGCTATTACGCCGTGGAATTTTCCAAGTTCAATGATTACACGCAAAGCAGCACCGGCTATGGCGGCTGGGTGTACCTTTATCGTTAAGGCAGCAGCTGAAACACCATTATCTGCGATCGCACTTGCAAAGTTAGCAGAACAAGCTGGAATTCCTGCAGGTGTCTTTAATGTGATCGTCACTAGTCAAGCAAGAGAAGTGGGTAAGGTGTTAACTGGCGACCCTCGAGTTGAAAAATTTTCTTTCACTGGCTCTACACCCGTTGGCAAACTATTGTTGAAGCAATGTGCTGATACGGTCAAAAAGACAACCATGGAGTTGGGCGGCAATGCGCCATTTATTGTGTTTGATGATGCCGATCTAGATGCAGCGGTTGAAGGAGTTATGGAATCCAAATTCCGCAATGCGGGACAAACATGTGTCTGTACAAATCGTATTTTAGTACAAAACGATGTTTATGATGAGTTTGCCAAACGATTTGTTGCCGCAGTAGAAGCTTTAAAGATGGGAGTCGGAAGTGACGAAAATGTTGATATTGGCCCATTAATTAATAGTGAGGCTGTTGAAAGTGTCGGCAAATTGGTAGATGACGCAATCAGCGCTGGAGCGACAGTGTTAACTGGCGGTAAGCCTGAAGGCGTGGGGACAAGCTTTTATCAACCGACGGTGCTATCCAATGTTGAGGTGGATATGTCCATCGTAGCTAATGAAATTTTTGGTCCTGTTGCGCCGTTAATCAAATTCGATACTGACCAACAAGCAATCGATATTGCAAATAACACTGAATTTGGTTTAGCTTCATATGTCTATACTCGAGATATTGGTAGAGTTTGGCGAATTTCTGAGGCCCTTGAATATGGTATGGTGGGAGTTAATGAAGGTCTTATCTCAAATGAAATGGCACCGTTTGGTGGTGTTAAGCAGTCGGGAATGGGTAGAGAAGGATCTAAATATGGTCTCGAAGAATATCTAGAAATTAAGTATATATGTATGGGGGGTGTTGATTCATAAAACAGATTTACTTAGTCAAGGAAAGCACTGTATAGGTGCCGACTGTATTCTGTTTTAGTCTTGTTTTTAGGGTTCTAGGTTGTTGCTTTACTTTGGGGTTTATTTCATTTATAGATTTAAGTGTGACTGGGTTTGCTGGATAAGTTGTAAGGTAAACATTTAAAGTGGTGTCTATATTTATAGATAATACTTATAATACTTATAGACTATGCTTATTAAATGAATTGATTTATTGAGGTTTGAAGTTATTAAGTTGATAGCATCTAACGTCATTATGCACATGAGGCACATGATTGTGACATTAGACACAATAAAGATTTTTTAATCAGTGAGGAAAAAATGGGTGATAATGTAGATGTCAAAATAGATATTAAAGAGGAGGCTATGCTAAATGAGAATGAGCCTCAAGATAACAAAAGAAAGGATCAGGTTAAAGCGAGCGATGTGTTTGTTCGTTGTTTAGAAAATGAAGGAGTCGAATACATTTTTGGTGTTCCCGGTGAAGAGAACATCGATGTCTTAGATTCGTTAATTGATAGTCCGATTGAATTTGTAACCACTCGTCATGAACAAGGTGCAGCCTTCATTGCGGATGTATTAGGTAGGTTGACTGGAAAAGCAGGAGTTTGTCTATCGACACTTGGACCTGGCGCAACCAACCTTGTTACTGGTGTTGCGGATGCCAATATGGATCGCGCTCCGATCATTGCTATTGCTGGACAAGGATCAACTGATCGAATGCATAAGGAGAGTCATCAAATTTTAGACTTGGTCGACCTATTTACGCCGATTTCAAAGTTTTCAACACAATTGCGAGTGCCTGAGATTATTCCTGAAGTTGTTCGTAAAGCATTTAAAACTGCTGAAGCTGAAAAGCCAGGTTGTAGCTTTATTGATTTTCCTGAAAATGTTGCGGCTGCTTATCTACCAGCTAAAATGGCTCCATTGAAAAAACAAAGTGCTGCGGCTCCGGCAGCGCCACAACATAAATGTGAACAAGCGGCTAAAATCATTGGCGCTGCAAAAGCGCCTATTATAATGGCCGGCAATGGGGTTATTCGTGGTAAAGCTAGCGCTGCTTTAGTCGAGTTTGCTGAGAAATTAAATATTCCAATAGCAACAACGTTTATGGCCAAAGGTGTCATTCCGTCGAGCCACCCTTTAAGTTTAGGCGCAGTTGGTTTGCAAGCACATGATTACATTTCATTCGGCTTTGATTATGCTGATTTGGTTATCTGTATTGGTGTTGATATGGTTGAGTACCATCCGCGCTTATGGAACCCAGAATGTGACCAAAATATCGTACATATTGATGTTAGTTCTGCCGAAGTTGATCAACATTATATTTTAGAAGCAGGCGTTGTTGGCGATATCTCAAGCTCGCTTAAAAGAGTCGAGAACTATGCTGATGTCTGTGATGATTCTAAACTTCATAAACTGCATGACATTATTCAAGCGGAATATAATGAATATAAAAATGACATGGGGTTTCCAGTAAAGCCGCAAAGAATCATTTCAGATATTCGTGAGTGTTTGGATGACAAAGATATTGTGATTTCCGATGTGGGGGCGCATAAAATGTGGATGGCCCGCATGTATCAAACGGAAGCGCCTAATACTTGTATTATTTCAAATGGTTTTGCCTCAATGGGAATTGCTTTGCCTGGTGCTATTGCCGCTAAAATAGCCTACCCAAACCGAAAATCTGTTGCGGTTTGTGGTGATGCTGGTTTTATGATGAATAATCAAGAAATTGATACGGCCTTAAGGTTGAAATTGGATATTGTTATATTGATTTTCAATGACAGTAAATATGGACTTATCGAATGGCATCAGAAACGCCATTTTAATCGTGCTACCAATATCGATTTTGTGAATCCTGACTTTGTTAAATTCGCCGAAAGCTTTGGTGCTAAGGGTTATCGCGTTGAACGAACTGAATGCTTACAACCTGTACTCGAAGCGGCATTGAATGATGGCACAGTGTCAATTATTGATTGCCCTGTCGACTATTCTGAAAATATGAAATTAACCGAAAAACTTGCCAATCTTGTGTCGCCAATTTAGTTAGTGACATGTGGGTTCAGATATATCAACGAATAAAAAAATAGGTGAATTATGCAATCAATTAGTTTTCAAACAACACGCTCAGTTTTATCTGAGATTGGGGCAACCGAGAAAATCGGTTCGATGATGAGTGATCGAGGCTGTAAAAAAGTTGCTTTTATTACGGACCCAATCATACTTAAACTTGGTTTGGCTGACGCTGCTTTACAGGGGCTAAAAAAAGCAAATGTTGATGTTTGGTTATTTTCAGATGTTATTGCAGACCCACCGCAAGAGCTGGTCTTAGAAGTTGTAACAAAAGCTAAAATAGAAAAAGTAGACGGTGTTGTATCTGTCGGCGGTGGTAGTTCCTTGGACACGGCTAAATTAATCGCAGTTTTGCTAAACGCTGATCAACCACTTGAAGAAATGTATGGAGTTAACCAAGTTAAAGGTGAGCGTTTGCCTTTAGTGCTTGCACCAACAACGGCAGGAACTGGCTCCGAAGTAACACCTATTTCTATTATAACAACAGGTAAAACTGAGAAAAAAGGCGTTGTTTCGCCACAGCTTTTGCCTGATTGTGCGGTTTTAGATGCTGAGTTAACGGTCGGTTTGCCTGCATCTATTACTGCTGCGACAGGCATTGATGCAATGGTACATGCGATTGAATCATATACCTCAAAAATAAAGAAAAATGTTCTTGCGGATTGTCTAGCTCGGCAAGCACTTGACTTGTTGGGAGCTAATCTTCGCAAGGTGTGTGAAACACCAGATGATCGTGAAGCACGCGCAAATATGTTGTTAGGCTCTATGTTGGGTGGTATGGCATTTACTAACGCGCCTGTTGGCGCAGTACATGCTCTTGCTTATCCACTAGGTGGAAATTTTCATGTGCCACATGGTTTGTCAAATGCATTGGTTTTGCCATATGTCATGGATTACAACATGCCAGAAGCATCGTCTCTGTATTTGGAGCTAGCGGATCTTTGTTTCCCCGAGTTGAAGGGCGTTGCTACCGATAAAAAGTTAGATCAAATGATGGCTATGACCTCAAGCCTTGGTGCCGATTTAGGTCTTGAATCGACTTTGAGCGAAGTTGGAGTGAAAGAAAGTGATCTTGAGTTGCTAGCTGGTGATGCAATGAAACAAACGCGCTTGTTGGTTAACAACCCTAGAGAAATGACATATGACGCAGCGTTAGATATTTATAAGCGTGCTCTTTAAATGAGTCAAATTTTAAAAATTGGATGCTCTGGTAGCCGATTTGTTGGTAACCAATTGTCATGACGAACAATACTTCAAACCCTTTCTATGATGCATGGATAGTTGCATCGGATCAATTAGTGAAGAACCAAACTAGTTGGCTTAATAGTTTTTCTGATGTTTCAGAGGACGCTGCAAGTGCCTCAGAGGTTGTTAAACGCGCAAAACAAAATTGGGATCAATGTGAAACACAATTTAATAGTTGGGTTGCTGCGGCAGAACAATGGTCATCTAATATCACGGCATCGTCTACTGAGTCTTTCAGTGATGAAAATTCTGATCAAAGTATTGAATCAAATAATGATTCGTTTGAAAAATTGAAACGACTATTAAACCCTGAAACATTCCTAAACTCTGGGGTTGATGAAATAAACCAAGTGTTTAAACGTTTAGCTGAAGGTCCCGATTTCGCTGATATTGGTGTGTTAGAGAAAAAAATTATGCGCACTAGTCAAGACTGGCTAAATTTACGTGATGCAAGTGCTGAATATCAAACAATCATTACTAAAGCGTGGGCTCAAGCCTTTGATATTTATATTAAAGAAGCTGCAAATTACTCTAATGAAGAGTCTGTGGATATTCATGAAATGATGCAACTTTGGTTGAGGATTGCGAACAATAACCTCATTCAAGTCCAGCGCAGTGAAGAGTTTTTAACAGCACAAAGAAAGTTGTTCAAAACAAATACACAATATAAATTAAAACAGCGTGAAATCATTGAGGCGTGGAGTGAAAATTTTACAATACCGACTCGCACCGAAGTTGATGATTTACATCGTATGGTCTATGAATTACGTCGAGAAGTCAGACAACTTAAAACGCAGCTTAAACAAACGCCTAAACAAGCAAAAAGTGAATCGAAGCACACTGATGTAAAGGCAAAAAGCCGGTCGATTAAAAAGCGTACTAAGAAAAAAGTCAGCAAAAAGAGCAGGAAAGCGAGATGAATCGGTCAATAGATGAGTGGTTCAACCCTATGTCTGAGATGCTAGATATTGGCGATAAACTTGCTAAAAGTTATGAAATGATGGGGCGTGTTAATGTTGAAGATATCGAAGTTGGCGCCAGTGAAAAAACGTTTATTGCTGAATTTGATAAGGTAAAGTTATATCACTATAAGGCGCTAACAAAAGGTAAGCCAAAAACCGACCCAGTTTTAATCGTTTATGGACTAATCGGGCGTTACACAATGATTGATCTTCAAGAGGATCGATCATTGGTTAGAGGTTTGTTGCTGCGTGGCGTTGATGTTTATGTTATCGATTGGGGGTATCCAAGCCGAGCTGACCAGTTTTTAAGTTTTGATGATTATGTTGCTTATTATTTAGATGAGTGTGTTAATACCGTTTGTACTTTGAATGCGATTGATAACATTAACCTTTTCGGTATCTGTGAAGGGGGTGTTTTTACGGCTTTGTACGCGGCTCAAAATACTGAAAAAGTCAGTAACCTAATCGTTTCAATTACGCCTTTTGATTTTGCTGCCGATCAACAAGACGATGACCCTTCACATGGGTTCATTAATCTATGGACGCGTAATTTAGCTGATGAGGACATCCAATCTATGATTGACGTGCACGGTAATTTACCGGGTGAAATCATGGGTTCAGTTTTTCAAGCAATGACTCCAATTCGTTCGATGACTAAATATAATTTAGATTTGTTAGATATTGCTGTAGACGATAATAAATTATTGAATTTTTTACGTATGGAAAAATGGTTAGGAGATCGTCCTCATCACCCTGGTGCGGCAGCAAAGCAATGGTTGATTGATTTGTATAAAGATAATCTTTTGGTTAAGGGTGAGTTTGTTTTAGCGGGTGAAAAAGTCAACTTAAATACAATCACTATGCCTGTATTGAATGTTTATGCAGAACGTGATCACATTATTCCACCGCCATGTTCAAAAGCGTTAAAAGACCATGTTGGAAGTAAAGACTATTCCGAATTGGCTCTAAATAGTGGCCATGTTGGGATTTATGTCAGTAGTAAATTACAAAATGTTGTTGGAGATAGAATATTTGCATGGCTATCAAACCGGCAATCAAACTAAAACGTCAATTAAAATAGGTAACTCATATGCATCATAAAATAGCGTCAGCAGCAGATGCAGTATCTGTTATCAGAGATAGCGATACAGTTTTAGTCTCCGGGTTTGTTGGAATTGGCACGCCTGATGAATTGATTGTTGCGCTAGAAAAACGTTTTTTAGAGACTGGACACCCTCGTGATTTAACGCTGGTTTTTGCAGCAGCACCAGGTGATGCAGGTGATCGAGGATTAAATCGCTTAGCACATCCTGGCTTAATTAAACGTGTTATTGGTGGACACTGGTCGTTGGTTCCTAAAATTGCAAAAATGGCTGTTGATAATCAAATTGAAGCATATAACTTACCACTAGGTTGTGTCTCGCAAATGTATCGTGTGATCGCAGGTGGTAAGCCTGGCTTACGAACCAAAGTAGGTTTGCGCACTTTTGTTGACCCTAGGCTTGATGGTGGGCGCATGAATGAGCGCACCACTGAAGAATTGGTGACATTGGATGAAATTGATGGCGAAGAATGGTTATTTTATAAATCTTTCAAGGTTGATGTCGCTTTTCTACGTGGAACAACAGCAGATGAGTTTGGTAATACTACGATGGAGCGCGAAGTTCTTAAATTAGATGTATGTTCATCAGCCATGGCAGTGCACAACTCTCATGGCGTTGTTATTGTGCAAGTAGAACGCGTAGCTGAACGAGGAGCATTGAATCCAAACCGGGTATTGATTCCGGGTAATTTAGTTGGTTGTGTTGTTGTTTCTCAGCCAGAAAACCATTGCCAAACATATGCAACTCCTTATAAAAAAGCATTTAGTGGCGAACTGCGTGTACCACTAGAACAGTCTGATGATGAGCCCTTAACTGTGCGTAAAATTATTGCTAGACGTGCTGCCTTGGAATTACCTATTGAAGGTGTCGTTAACCTTGGTATTGGTGTGCCGGAGGGTGTTGCTGCTGTCGCAGCAGAAGAAGAGCTGTTAGATTATGTTTCTCTGACCGCAGAAGCAGGAACTATCGGTGGCATTCCACAGAGTGGCTTGGACTTTGGTGCAGCATTGAATCCTGATGCTGTTATTGCCACCAATACTCAATTTGATTTTTACGATGGTGGTGGAATTGATATGGCTTGTTTAGGAATGGCGCAAGTTGACTCACAGGGTAATGTTAATGTTTCCAAGTTTAATTCTCGCTTTGCTGGTGCAGGTGGCTTTATTAATATTAGCCAAAATGCTGCACGAGTTGT
>CAZFEM010000040.1:11177-21333 GCA_964517515.1 uncultured Gammaproteobacteria bacterium
TTTGTTCAGCAATGCATGAATTTGAAAAGCTCATTAGTCGAAGCGCCAATTAGTCATCGTATTCAATTGGATCTAGATAATCATAAGTTGAGTGTAAATCTGCGTGGTTATAAAGTTAAACAATCACGCGATATAGAATTAATTAGACTGAGAGTTGAAGAGTTGTGTAAACCATTAAGCAAACCTGTTGATATGGTAGCTTGGTATGATGGGTTTTCACTTAATCCTAACATGCGAGATGGTTATAATGACATGATTACAGATTTAGAAGAGAAATTTTATAAAACATCTATTCGCTATATTCGTGATCCTTTTCTTCGCTTGAAATTAGCTGATGAATTGCAAAAAAGAGGTATCGCAACTCAATTAAAGCAAGATTCTGTTTGTTGTAATATTTCTTTGGAAGACGAAATTACTCAATCCAATAAAGATGAGAAGTTAGGATCAAATGTTACATCAGTAAGGGGCGTATAAATTTGAATATTCAGTTAACTAGCGAAGAAATGTCGACAAAGGCTAGACCAACAAAAAAAAAGTCGACAAAGACTAGATCAACAAAAAAAACAACTACAAAAAAGAAACCTACCACTGCTAAAAAGGCCGCCACTGCTAAAACTAAAGCTAAAAAGAAAGTAAAGATTAAACGAAGAACTGGTGTTGCGAGCAGCATCAGTAGTAAAGGGTTTCATAACTTAGTTTATCAAGAATGGGGAGAGCCCAAAGATCATTGTGACTATGAAGATATAGCTCCTGTTATGTGTCTGCATGGATTGACTCGTAATTCTCGTGATTTTGATATGTTAGCAAAAGAATTGTCGGTTAATCGTCGTGTCATCTGTCCTGATACGGTTGGCAGGGGTTATAGTGATTGGCTACGTGCTCATGAAGACTATAGCCTTCCACAATATAACCTTGATGTTGCCGTTGTAGCTGCACGAACAAACCTTCTGCGATACGACATCGTTGGAACTTCTTTGGGTGGTTTGATGGGGATCATCTTGGCGAGCATGGATAGAAGTCCAGTAAGACGTTTAGTTGTAAATGACATTGCACCAGAAATTCCGATGGTGGCACTACAACGATTAAGTCATTATTTAGGTGAAAACCCATTGCTTGCTAGCATGGATGAAGTTGAAGCCTATATTCGTGAAAAATATGCGCCAATCAAACCGATGACAAAAGCAAACTGGAAAGCGATGGCAAAGCATAGTTCGATCAAAACCGAGGAGGGTTATCGTTTGTCATATGATCCTTCGATTGCTGAAAACTATAATCGATATTGGTTGTTAATGTATTTTAATATCTGGGATTATTGGGAAAACATCACTTGTCCTGTTCTAGTTTGCCGCGGTACTGAATCTGATTTCCTAACTGAGGCTCTAAAAGAGAGAATGCAGCGTGAATTACCGCATGTTGAATTCATTGAGTTTGAGGGAGTGGGGCACACGCCTAGTCTAAATTCTAAAGCGCAAATTAACCCTATTAAAGAATGGTTAGATAAAGATTAAAAAAATGTTGCAATGCACAAAAAAGTAGGTTATGCTGCACCGCACAAACAGTATTTAATTGTTTGAACAAACTAACCTTAAGCGGAGATTGACATGGCTAAACCACAAATTCCTAGTTTCGAAGAAACTTTTAAACCTTTAATGGCTTATGCTAAATTGGCGACTGAAACAGCTGAAAAAGCATTCAAAATGCAAATGGACTGTACTAAAGCTTATACAAAAATTGGCATGGACAATATGACTGATGGCTTCAAAGTGACTAACTTAGAAGAGATGACTGCTTATGCTGAAAAGCAACAAGGAGTTTTGAAGAAAACTAGCGACAAGATGGTTGCAGATTTTCAAGAGTATTCTGCAATTGGCGCAGAATTTCTAGATAGCTCTCGTACTATGGCAGAAGATACAATTAAAAGTACAATGACTGCTGCGAAACAAGCAACAAAAGCAGCGACTTCTAAGTAATTAGAAAAGCTTTTAGATTTCTAAAAAGCCACCAGTTTCGATTGGTGGCTTTTTTTATGTCCTATCAGTTTTACCTTCTTCCTTTTTTGTTGATGATTGAAAGGAATCAAAAAACTGCTTTTGCATGTCTTGCCACATTTCAACACCTTTTTGATTAAATTGAGTAAAATTATCAACAGGATTTTGTTTAAATAATTCCACGAATTGCTGGTTCATTTGTTCTTGTTGCTGACTGAAAAACGTTAAGCTTTGACTTAAATAGGTAGAAAACATCTCACCATGATTGTTTCCATAGTAGCGAATGAAATGCTGTAAATTTTCTGAGGTGAATAACGGGTTGTTATCAGATTCTTGCTCTAAAATAATTTGTAGCAGTACACTTCGTGTTACATCTTTTTTTGTCTGGGTGTCGATTACCTGAAACTCAGTACCATCGATAACCATATCGCGAATGTCGTCGATCTTAATATATTTACTTAGATGAGTATCGTACACTCGGCGATTGGGGTATTTTTTTATGATTCTTTCTACTTGTTCTTGTTCAGTCATAGTTTTAACCTGTCAATACGTGTGCTGACTATATGACAATAAAATAGTCATTATTGTGCTCTGCACAAGTTCCTAAATGAACTATAACACAGACCCTGGTCTAGTCGTTAACCGTTAACTATTTACGATTGTAATAAAAGGGGGGGAGTCTAGTCCCATATATTGCTTATGCTGATTTAAGTTAACTCTATAACAAGTGTTCAAGATTATCTGGACTTCCTTATGTGCTTTAATTTAAAGTATGTGAGTGTCTACCAAAGTATGAGAAGTCCAGTTTGCGTACAGGTGCGAGTATTCCTTTATGTTACGTATCACTTGCGATGTTGTTCGTCATCCTTAGTGTTATTTATAAAGGGATTATATCAGAATGCCTGCGATTGCTTTAATATGAATGAAAATCATAAGTAGCTGCGTTAAGGCGGCTTTACTTAAAAGTTTAATTTTTAATCAAACTTTTTGATCTAATTAAGAGGAATACCTATGAAGTATCTAAAAATAATTACTGTGATGTTATTGGGTTTTCCTTTCATTGTTTCGGCACAATTAAATGGTGTTGAATACAACTGGAAGGAAAAGCAAAATAAAAATGGCATTGCCATTTCAACCAGCTCGGTTGAAGGTTCGCCCTTCAAAGCAGTGTTCGGTGTTATGGTGGTTAAAGCGAAAGTAGAACAACTGATAGCACTGGTTGAAGATGCAAGCGTATGTGCAGATTGGGCTGCTATGTGTAAGGAAATGCGGGTTGAAAAAAGAGTTTCGGATTCAGAGAGTTTTGCCTATATATACAATGACATTCCGTTTCCTGTAGCGGATCGAGATGTTTACACACATGTGGTGTGGACTCAAGACTCTGCAACAAAGCAAGTCACTATGACCAGTACTGCTACTACAGGTGGTACTGCCAAAACCAAAGCCGTGCGGATCGAAAACGCAGTATCGCAGTGGCACTTCACGCCTAACGAAGATGGTACGACAAAGGTAGAAAATTTCGCCCACATTGACCCTAACGGCCCAACACCTGCCTGGATTAGTAATTTAATGTTGGTTAGCGCACCTTATAAGTCGATGAGCAAAATGCGCGATATTGTTGAGTCTGGCGGCTACGCAGATAGCAAAATATCGTTTCTTAATAATCCCTAACGCCGAGTTTATTATTTACTTTCATTATCAGCCTAAGGTATTAATTAGAGCATTAACCCTATAGGGCGTTAGTTCATTATGAGGCAATCAATCAAAACAATTGTTCTTTGCCTCCTTGCAGCCTCGGTTTGTGCGACCTCAGCTTTTGCTGAAGGTATTAAAATAGATTGGGATGCGTCCATACGATTGCGCGGCGAAGTTAGAAACGATTTAGATTTTAGCGATTCGCAACAAGACTTCTCTTTAGTCCGTTCGAGGGTCGGCGCTATATTTAACCTGGCTCCGCAATGGAGCATTTCGGCGGAACTGCAGGACAGTCGAACTTTTGATATTGACGCTAACACCCCACTCCCAAACATTAATGAAAATGGCCTAGATCAAGCATTCGCAGATGACTTAGGTATAACGTTTCAATATGATGCGAAAGTAAATGAACTGGAAAAGGTTAGTTTATTGGTTGGCTATAGTTATTTTGATTTGGGAGATCGGGTAGAGATCGATCAGTTAACTGGCCGTTTAAGCAATACGAATTTTATTTTTTGCAGTTAAGACTAAAATTATAGTAGTAAAAAACTATATTATTAAAAGATAAATATATTCTATGAGTAATGCAATATGATAAATGCAATGATGCTTAAATTATTCAAAACCACAGCAATCATTTGCTTTTGTGTATCATTCAATGTAAATGCTCAAGACGAAGTGTTTTCATTCACTGAATCACTCGAAAAATTATCAAACTACGAAAAAGATATTATTCGAAGCAATAAGTTAGACCGATTGCAAAGCGATGGTATTCGGCAATCCGTAGTAGATATTCTTAACCAGTCTGACGAACAACTTTCTATCGTAGACTCTCAAATTAGCACCAAGCGCGAACGTCTAGCTGCATTATTAGAAGAGCCAGAATCAAATAATGAAACTGATACCGACGAAGCTATTAGCGCGCCGGTGGTGGTTGACCAAGCATTACAAGCGAATAAAGAAGCGCTCGAAATTGATATAGTAAAGCTCGAAACGGAACGCAAAAAAGCATCTTTAGTTAGTGTTTATGCTAATGACTTGTTGGTGCAGTTAGCGACTCAAACCAGCAAGCAAAGCCAACAGCAACTTTTGTATAAAGCCCCGAGTTTATTGAGTTTAAAGAATTGGCAATCGGCGTACCAGTCAATACCTAGCGTAATTAAGACAATCTCCAGAGACATTCTGCGGTGGGTTGGAATGGTATCTTTGCTCGGTGCCATACTGGTGTTTTTCGTTGGGCCATTTTTACACCGAAGCTTTAAACAAAATTATCAGGATTTTATGCCAACCGAACACTACCCGCGGTGGTCGTTCATGGCGATTTTTTTATTAGTGTTGATTGCTAATTGTTTTTACTTTGTTTTTGTGTCACAGGAACGTTACCTAGAGCTCACCTTCCTGATTTTGCTAGTGTTAAATACTGCCTTAGGTATTTTGCTTTTTCGATGTTTAAGCGATATTGAATTTGCCTCGCAAAAAATCATTGTTGATGGCGAACAGGTAATTAAGGATCGGCAACTATTTGAATTTACAGTTGGCGTGACCAAAATGCTCACAGTTTTGGCGGTGATTGCATCATTTGTTGGTTACCCAGTCATCAGTATGTACATGTTACATAATATTGTCATTATCTTAAGCGTCGTAGGTTTGTTTTTGAGTCTGCGGGGACTTTGGATCTCTAGCGAACAAAAGTTCAAGGCCCAGTCTTTTGTTGCTACTAAAAAGTCGTTGGGTGCTGATAGTGCTATAGAAAAGCAGCTAACTACCTCGAATAATAACAGTAAAAAAGAGGGCTCTTTGTTTTTGCTCACTGTGATTGAGTTAGGTTTGGCCATTAGCCTGTTTTTAATGGCGGCTAGATTTTGGGGCGTTTCGCTGAACAACTTTGAAGGGCAATCTAGTTTGATGCGAGGGGAGCTCCAAATTGGATCATTCACCATTGGCTTTAGTCAGATACTCTACGCAATTGTGGCATTTTTGCTGGTTTATTATTTCTTTAAGCTAATGCGCTGGTTTTTACGCGAACGTGTATCCCATATTATGGGACTCAGTGTTAGCGCTTCTGAAGCGGTACTCGCAATCTTTAGCTACATGGGTTTTACTTTCGCTATCGTCGCTTCGCTAAATGCCTTAGGCGTTCAGTGGGAAAATCTAGCGATTATCGCTGGTGCGCTTTCAGTAGGTATTGGTTTTGGTTTACAAACTATTATCTCTAACTTTGTCTCTGGTTTGATATTGTTATTCGAGCGGCCAGTCAGGGTGGGTGACTGGGTAATATTGGGTAATGGTTTAGAAGGGCATATCAAGAATGTAAATATGCGCTCGACTGAAATAATGACCTTAGAACGTTCCTCAGTGCTGATTCCGAACTCCAATCTACTTTCCGACACGATTACCAATTGGACCTTACATGACAAGATGGGGCGTCAAGATGTTAGTGTGGGCGTGGCCTATGGTTCGGATACTGAGCATGTAAAAAAAGTACTGCTTGATGTTGCTGCGAATCACCATTTGCTGCGCAAATACCCGCAACCACGGGTGCTGTTTCGAGATTTTGGAGACTCGAGCCTAGATTTTATTCTTAGAGTTTTTCTAAAAAATATTAATGACAGACACCACGTTAGTAGCGATCTACGTTTTGCTATTGACACGGCGTTTCGAGAAAATAATATTGGTATTCCTTTTCCGCAGCGTGATCTGCATATTAAAGAACCCATGCGCGATACTGACTTTTCTCAAGTTGACATGAATTTTGATAAAGACTAGGGAATTTTTGCTTTAATCTGAATGGCCTGACAAAAAAGAGGCAAGATAAATAAGATGGACTTATTACTTTTCTTGCAAAGGTGTTATTATTAGCGATTGAGAAGCGGGTTGTTTCGTCATTCAATGAAGGCGTAGTTAAAATACCGATTGCTTCAATCTTTTAGAATTAACTCTGCAACTGCAACTAAAACAATTTGCGAAAATAAGATACAAGATATCTGGCAAAGAGACTTATGGGTTTTGCGCCTAGATTTCCGATAAACTTTACTAGGTAAACCAACTAAACACTTCCCCCTGAGCTTCTTTTAGAGTGAGACTCTAGAAAAGGCTAAAGAGGAGGAATGACTACGGAGAAACGAATGAAAACCAGCGATTTATTTGTAAAAGCATTAGAGAATGAAGGTGTCAAAAAAATTTACGGTATCCCTGGGGAAGAAAATCTAGACTTTATTGATTCTATGAAAGATTCTTCGATTGAATTGGTATTAACGCGTCACGAGCAAGGCGCTGGTTTTATGGCAGCCACCTATGGTCGCCTTACTGGAAAACCTGGAGTGTGTTTATCAACACTTGGTCCTGGAGCAACAAATTTTGTAACCGCGGCCGCCTACGCACAGCTGGGCGCCATGCCAATGATTATGTTAGGTGGGCAAAAGCCCATTCGTAAAAGCAAGCAAGGGCGATTTCAAATCGTTGATGTTGTCGGTTTGATGAAACCTATAACCAAATATTCTGAACAGATAGTTGATGGAAATAACGTACCATCAATGACGCGCGACGCTTTCAGGATAACCATGGAAGAACGCCCAGGCGCGGCCTATATCGAGTTGCCTGAAGATATTGCCGCTGAGGAGACAGACGCGTCAATTTTTGATGTCGTTGGATCTCGTCGTCCAGATGCCTGTCAAAAATCGATAGACCAAGCAGTCAAGATGATTGAAGCAGCCGAGCGGCCACTTATTTTGATCGGTGCGGGCGCCAATCGAAAACGCACTGGCGAAGCATTGCAAAAATTGATCGATAAATCGGGAATATATTTTTTTAATACCCAATTGGGTAAAGGTGTTGTGGATGAGCGGCACGATAAATTTATCGGTACTGCTGCATTGTCGAGCAATGACTTTTTACATTGTGCAATCGAGCGCGCCGACTTAATTGTTAATGTCGGTCACGACGTTATTGAGAAACCACCTTTTTTCATGGAAAAGGGCGGCAAAAAGGTAATCCATATCAATTTTTTCTCGGCGCAGATCGACGACGTATATTTTCCGCAATTAAATGTGGTGGGCGATATTTCAAATGCGATTGAACGAATCGCTGATAAAGTTTCCATCGATCCAAAGAGAGATTTTTCCTATTTTGAACGCGTCAAGAACGAGGTGGATGTTCATCTCACTAAACATTTCGAAGATGATCGCTTCCCTATGCTACCGCAACGATTGGTTAATATATTGCGTCAAAGTTTAGACGATGAGGACATTGTCACTTTGGATAATGGCGTCTATAAAATATGGTTTGCCCGAAATTATAAGTGTCATGCCCCGAATACTTTGTTGCTTGATAATGCATTAGCAACCATGGGTGCTGGCTTGCCATCAGCAATGGCAGCTAAGGAATTGTATCCAAATAAAAAAGTGGTCTCGATCAATGGCGATGGCGGCTTTATGATGAATTCTCAAGAGCTTGAAACCGCTGTTCGTATGAATCTAGATCTAGTGGTTATTATTCTCAACGACAGTGCCTACGGCATGATCAAATGGAAACAAGAGGGCGAAGGCTTTGAAGAATTCGGCTTGGATTTTAAAAATCCAGATTTTGTTAAATACGCCGAGAGTTTTGGTGCAAAAGGCTACCTGCCCAAATCTCATGATGAATTTGAAACTATGCTCGACACGGCCTTGAACTCGAAGGGGGTTCATTTAATCGATTTACCGGTCGACTATTCAATGAATCATTCTATTTTGAACATTCTTCTCAAAGAAAGTGCTTGCATCGTTTAATAGAGGATAACTTATGTCAACTATCACTGTAACAAATCCGTTCGATGGTTCGGAACTCGCGCAAATAAAACTTAATTCCGCTGCTGATGTTGAAAACGCATTGTCTACCGCGCACGAGCTATTTGCTGATCGAGATGGCTGGCTACCCGCCTACCAACGTATTGAGATCCTCGAAAAAGTTGTCGAAATAATGTCTGAACAAGTTGAAGACTTAACAAAACTCGCTGCGAGTGAAGGTGGTAAACCGTACAACGATTCTAAGGTAGAAGTACTGCGTGCTATCCAAGGCGTGAAAATTGCGATTGAACATATTGGTGGTATTAAAGGTGAGGAGATCCCTATGGGGCTCACCGATAGCTCAACGAACCGGCTAGCCTTTACTCAGCGAGAGCCGATTGGCGTTGTATCATCCATTAGCGCGTTTAATCACCCGTTAAATTTGATCGTTCACCAAACGATACCGGCTATTATCGTCGGTTGCCCCGTTATTATTAAACCTTCTAGTCGAACCCCATTGTCATGCCTTCGTTTTGTAGAAATTTTGCATGAAGCCGGTTTGCCAAAGCAATGGTGCCAAGCAATTGTGTGCAGTGGCAAAGATGGTGAACAGCTAGCTACCGATGAACGTGTAAACTTTTTTTCTTTCATTGGGTCGGCGCGTGTGGGGTGGATGCTTAAATCTAAACTAGCACCAGGTACTCGATGTGCGTTGGAACATGGTGGGATAGCGCCGGCAATCATTGACGAGTCGGCTGATTTAAATCTCGCAATCGATAGTATAATCAAAGGTGGTTTTTATCATGCCGGTCAGGTATGCGTTTCCGTGCAACGAGTTTATGCTCAAGAAAGTGTGTGCGAAAAGGTTGCTAACTTACTAGCAAAGCAAGCCGATAAATTGGTAGTAGGGGATCAATTAGATCCAAAAACAGAAGTTGGTCCACTTATTACCGTGGGTGAAGTTGATAGAGTAGAGGAATGGGTCAATGAAGCTGTTGAAAAAGGTGGAAAAATTCTAGCAGGCGGCAAACGTATCTCGAAGACCTGTTATCCCCCCACTGTGATATTGAATCCATCGGAAGATGCTAAAGTCTCATCTTCCGAAGTGTTTGGTCCAGTTATTTGTGTTTATTCCTACATAGATAATGAAGAAGCTTTGGCTAGGGCGAATTCATTGCCAGTCGCTTTTCAGGCTGCGGTATATACGAAAGATCTTGATACTGCCCTAGAGTTAGGTAACAAACTCGATGCCACGGCCGTTATGGTGAATGATCATACTGCATTCAGAGTAGACTGGATGCCATTCGGCGGCCGTAGAGCGTCTGGTATCGGTATGGGTGGTATTCAATACTCCATGCATGAAATGACGCATGAAAAAATGATTGTGATTAAGAGTGCGGTTATTTAGCGAAGTTTGGAAAGACGAGTGGGTAAAATCATTGCCTCGATCTAACAATAAATTAAAAAGCCCGCTTTAGTTCGTACATATTTGTTATTCCTGATAGTGGGATTTACTCGGCGTATCCTATGCCTCACCCTACGTGCTGCCTGTGGCAGTTAAAAAATTCTCCTGACATTTTTTTGAACCCGGTGGGTGAAAATCAACACTCTTCTCCAAAACTATAAAAAAAGCCGCCCCTAGGGCGGCTTTTTTTATAATGGCGGAGAGGGTGGGATTTGAACCCACGAAGGGCTATTAACCCTTGCTGG
>CAZFEM010000041.1:0-21236 GCA_964517515.1 uncultured Gammaproteobacteria bacterium
CCAGAGCCAGAGCCAGAGCCAGAGCCAGAGCCAGAGCCAGAGCCAGAGCCAGAGCGCCAAAGTTTAATTCCTGATGAGTTAACCGATTTGCTTGAAGATGACTTGATGGAAATCGATAGCAGTTTTGATGAAGAAATTATAGACATCAGCGATTTAGTTGATGCTGAGTCATCGGAGCAAAAGGAATCTGAATCTCCAGAAGATTTAGAATTAAAAGAAATATTTCTGGAAGAACTTAAATCTTTGCGAGTAGAGCTTGATAATAATGTTGCTAAATTGATTGATATAAAAGAAGCGCCAATTGTTATGGCCGATGTTATGCGTGATTTACATACTATAAAAGGTAGTGCGTTAATGGCGAATGCTGATGGTTTAGGTGGCCTTACTCATGATGTTGAGTCTTATTTAGAGAACAGCTTTATACGTGATGAAGATGGTTTGCGCGATGTACGTAAAACACTTGAAGCTTATATCGATAACATTGATGTTGCTGCTGAGTCTTTTGAAAGGAACAATTCATTTAAAGTTTCTGCCGATTTACTAGAAAAATTAGGCAAGCAACAACCTTTAGTAAATACTGAAAGTCTAACATCGGAAGAAGAGCCATTAGCGCAAGAAAAGCTGTTAGCTGAACAAGAGCCATCGGAAGAGCCGATAAACGAAGCGCAAAATATTGATTATTTAAGCGATGAAATTAAGGCTCTGTCACTTCAAGTGAATGAGATAGAAAAAGATTGGAAGAGCGCTAAAGGATGGGGAAAAACACAGCCTAAAATGCTTAGCGTTTATGACCAATTCCAAGACCTTGTTGTTGAAAACAAACAATTAAGTACACTGTCTTTTTTGCTTAATGATCTGACCGCGTATGCAGATCTCTTAACATTAAAGAATAAGGAAGAATATAAAGCGTCTAAGAATATATTAAGCGAAGCTCATGACTTACTTAACAATAATGCTAAGGCGTTATTGTCAGGTAATGCTACAAAAGATATAACAACAATTCGTCAAAAATTAGTCTCAGCGAATGAGATTGAAGTTAAAAATGATAAACAAAGCAAGGTTGCTAGCAAGACAGTTTTTCTGCCTACTGAAAAGAGCAATATTGATGTTGATAATATTGATGACCTAGAAAGACAGGCGAGAGCAGCGCAAGAACGAGCTGCTGAATTAAAAATAAAAACAGAAACATTAGATAGTTTAACTAACTATGTTGGTGATGCGAGCATGAACCGATCGCAAATGCGTGAGGATGTTTTATCAATAAAAAGTGTTGTTGATGAGCTTTATTCTAATGTTGAGCGGTTTAGCGTACAGCTAAGGGAGCTAGAAATTGAGGCTGATAGCCGTATTAGTTCAAGAACGAATGAGTCTATTGAACGCACGAGCGGTAAAGAATTTGATCCGTTAGAGTTAGATCGGTATACAAAGTTACAACAGTTATCGCGCGGCTTAACTGAGAACTTAGATGGATTAAATACAATCCAAAATGCATTTTCAATATTCATTAATAAAGCAGAAGTTTCTTTGCAGAAACAAGATAGACTTAATCGAGAACTGCAGGATGAAATTATGCAGGTTCGCTTGGTTTCTTTTGGCGGGCTTGGCCCACAGTTACGCCAAACTGTTAGACGTACAAGTAAAGATCTTAAAAAAGATGTAGAGCTAGAAATTATAGGGGCAGAAGTTAGAATGGATAAAACTATTCTTGACGGTGTTGCTCCCGCTCTTGAGCATATGTTGCGTAATGCGATAGATCACGGTATTGAATTGCCTGAAGTCCGTAAAGAAAAAGGTAAATCTAAAACTGGTAAAATTGTCATTGAGTGTAATCAAGTTGCACGTGAAATTATTATTTCTATTCATGATGATGGCG
The DNA here is from genome assembly GCA_964517515.1 of uncultured Gammaproteobacteria bacterium. Classification (GTDB taxonomy): domain Bacteria; phylum Pseudomonadota; class Gammaproteobacteria; order Arenicellales; family Arenicellaceae; genus Arenicella. Next base: position 1,874 of record CAZFEM010000041.1, read on the forward strand.
CTGGCTTAGATTTGGAAAAGATACGGGCTAAGGCGATTGAAAATAATTTATTAATTGAGGGACAAGAACTTAAGCCCGAAGATATGATGGTTTATATATCGCAAAGTGGCTTTAGTACTGCAGATAAGTTAACGCAAATTTCAGGTCGTGGTGTTGGCATGGATGTTGTTCAATCAACATTGCGTCGTATGAGCGGCACCATCAGTTACGATATTGAAAATGCTGAGCCTGGTTCGAAATTTAGCATTAGCCTACCAATTTCATTAACTGTTTCAAATGCGATGTTTGTCCAGTCTGGTGATGAGCAGTTTGCAATTCCTTCGCGAACAATTGAACGAGTAATTAATATCGGTGCTAATGAATTAATCAAGCTTCTTATAGAAGACAAACCAAAAATCACCGCCGGTGGTCAAGAATACATATTGATTGATTTGGCTGAGTACTTAGGGTATCGCTCTAGGTTGCCATTTTCTGATATTAATCTTTCGGTTGTTTTAGTCGATGCTGGCGTACAAAATGTTGCGATAATTGTTGATAGCCTTGATGACACTAAGGAAATTGTTGTAAAGAACCTAGGTAGTCACCTAGGTAGAATTCCAATTTATTCTGGTGCCACAATCCGCGCAGATGGTCGGGTTGTTTTATTGCTCGATTTAATTGGAGTCTCATATTTCGAATCGGTAGTAACAGTTAATGAGTCTGCTGTTGAATTGGATAATAGCAATGCTGGGGTACCAAAGATTATGGTGGTAGATGATTCTCTAACAGTTAGGAAATCTGCTGAGCGAGACATTACTGGCTTGGGTATTAATGTTACTTTGGTTAAAGATGGTCTTGATGCTATACAAGAATTGCGTAAAGAAAAGCCAGATATGATTTTGCTGGATATTGAAATGCCTCGTATGGATGGCTTTGAATTTCTTGATTGGATTAAAGGCGAGGATGATATGAAAGATATTCCTGTTATTATGATTTCTTCGCGCGCCACAGAAAATTATGTAAGTAAAGCAACTGAGCTAGGAAGTAGCGGATTTTTAGGTAAGCCATATTTATTAGAAGATTTGGTGTCAGTTTTTAACCAATTTTTGGATCTTGAAACGCCAATCGAGTTAGACCGAAAAGATAAATAAAATGACCGATAAAAAAATCGATTGCTATATATTGCCTTCATCGCCATTGCCTATGATTTTACCGGCAGATTGCATCGCTGAGGTAGTTGTAAAGCCAACTATCGAAACTCTAAGACAGGCTGCTGCGAGATGGATGAAAGGGTATGCGGATTGGCAGAATCAAAGATTACCAGTTATGCAGTATGGCGCATTGTTGAATAATGACTTTGATGACAAAGCTGATGGAGAAGTTCACTTAGTTGTTTTAAATGCGATCCCAGGTGCGGCAAGAAAAGTTTATACGGCTTTGTTATGTCATGGTGATATTGCAAAAGTATCAATTGATGATTCGATTGAAAGCATTGAAATACCAGAAGGAATAGATAAGCGTTATATTGATGCTGTAGTTAAATTTGATAATAAGGATTTTGTTGTACCAAAACTGTCTTCACTCGCTATTGCGTTTGCTTATATATAAAAGATCTCAAGAAACTTTTTGAAAGCCTAATAGAATTTTATTTGTTATCATTAAGTAGAGAGTTTTGATTGATCACAGTAGGTAAATACGACTGCAAATAATCCTCAATTAAGCAACTTGGGTTTAGGGCAAAAAGATAAACCAGATAGCCCTCTTTTTTTGCAGTTCTTTGCCAAAATCAAATTTAATAATAAAGCCTTATATTAGGTCTTAAATCGAGGAATTTTCATGTCTTTGCCTAACCGCCAATCGTTAGCGAATGCAATTCGTGTTCTTAGTGCAGATGCCGTACAGCAAGCAAATAGTGGACACCCAGGCGCTCCTATGGGTATGGCAGATATTGCCGAAGTGCTTTGGAATGACTTTTTGCAACATAACCCAGATAACCCTGATTGGCCGAACCGAGATCGATTTATATTGTCCAACGGACACGGTTCAATGTTGATTTATTCTTTGTTGCATTTAACTGGTTATGACTTGTCTTTGGATGATATTAAAAACTTTCGTCAGCTAAATGCAAAAACGCCTGGACACCCTGAGTATGGTTATACACCTGGTGTTGAAACGACGACTGGTCCATTGGGACAAGGTCTGGCAAACGCAGTCGGCATGGCAATTGCCGAAAAAACTTTTGGCGACCAATTTAACACCAAAGAACATAAAATCGTTGATCATAATACTTACGTGTTTATGGGTGATGGCTGCATGATGGAAGGCATCTCACATGAGGCTGCTTCTTTAGCTGGAACGCTTGGTTTGGGTAAACTAGTGGCTTTTTGGGATGACAACGGAATTTCAATTGATGGCGAAGTAGAAGGCTGGTTTACCGACGATACTGCGGTGCGTTTTGAAGCTTATGGTTGGCAAGTTGTTAGAGCTGTTGATGGTCATGACCCGCAAGCAATTTCAAAAGCTATTAGCGAAGCGAAAGCTAATAGCGCCAAACCAACTTTAATATGTTGTAAAACAGTGATTGGCAAAGGCTCGCCAAATAAAGAAGGTAAAGAAAGTTGTCATGGTGCGCCACTAGGTGTAGATGAAATATCTTTAGTTAGAGAAACATTAGGTTGGACAGCAAAACCATTCACTGTTCCTAATGACATTGCCGATGCTTGGAATGCTCAAGAGCAAGGCGGCGAATTAGAAAAGAGTTGGCAGTCTGAGTTTGATAACTATCAGAGCGCTAATCCAGAAAAAGCTGCAGAATATCTGCGTAGAGTAAATGGTGAGTTGCCTTCTGATTGGCAACAAAAAGTAGCAGCGTTAATTACAGAAACTGATCAAGCAGCAGAGAAGCTAGCGACACGTAAAGCTAGTTTGAATTCGTTAAATGGTTTAGGGCCATTGTTGCCTGAGTTGCTTGGTGGATCAGCTGATTTAGCAGGCTCTAATTATACCTTTTGGTCGCAATCTAAAGGAATTTCTGCTGATGACGCTTCAGGAAATTATCTGTATTTTGGTGTGCGTGAATTTGCCATGTCGGCGATATGTAATGGCATCTCTTTATATAAGGGTTTTAAGCCATATGCAGCTACGTTTTTAGTTTTTTCTGATTATATGCGCAACGGTATGCGCATGTCGGCATTGATGAAGCAACCGGTAATATATGTGTTGACTCATGATTCTATCGGCCTTGGTGAAGATGGTCCTACTCATCAACCGGTCGAACATGTTGCAAGTTTAAGATTAATTCCGAATATGTCGTTGTGGCGTCCGTGTGACACAGTTGAGTCACTAGTTGCTTGGAAACTGGCTTGTGAATCAGAAAACAAACCAACCAGTTTGGTTTTTTCTCGTCAAGGTTTGCCTCATCAAAGCCGTACATCTGAACAAATTAGTAATATTGAGAAGGGTGGTTATATTTTGATTGATAGTGATGTTGAGCCTGATTTGATTTTAATAGCGACCGGTTCAGAAGTAGAGCTTGCTGTTAGCGCTGCTGAAAAATTAACTTCACAAGGGTCTGCGGTAAGAGTTGTCTCAATGCCGTCGACTGATTATTTTGATGCTCAAGATGAAGCCTATAAAGAATCAGTGTTACCAAGCGCTGTCGAAAAACGTGTAGCTATTGAAGCAGGAAGTATTGATGCGTGGTACAAATATGTAGGTCATAAAGGAGCAGTTGTTGGTATGACTAGTTTTGGAGAATCAGCTCCAGCAGAAGAATTGTTCGAGCATTATGGATTCAATGCTGAGAATGTTGTACAAGTTGCGCAAAATTTAGTTAATAAATAGATCTTATAAAAAAGATGAATATATTAAATATGGGTGATTTGGATCTTAGCGGTAAGCGTGTGCTCATTCGCCAAGACCTTAACGTACCATTAAAAAACGGACAAATTGCTAACGATGCACGGATTACTGCATCGCTACCAACTATTCAGTTAGCATTAGAAAAAGGTGCAGCCGTAATGCTTATGTCGCATTTAGGTCGACCTGTTGAAGGTGAAACTAATGCAGAATTATCTTTAAGTGTTGTTGCCGATTATTTAAGTACTGTATTGCCTGTTCCAGTAAGACTCGAAACTAATTATTTAGAGGGTGTTGAGGTTGTTCCTGGTGAAGTGGTTTTGTTTGAAAACATTCGCTTTAATGCGGGCGAGAAAGCTAACGATGATGCCCTTGCTGAAAAAATGGCAAAGTTATGTGACGTTTATGTTATGGATGCTTTTGGTACGGCGCATAGAGCTCATGCTTCCACGCATGGCGTAGCAAAATTTGCACAAACTGCCTGTGCAGGCCCTTTATTAAATAAAGAATTAGAAGCACTTGGTAAAGCATTAGATAAACCTGCGCGACCAATTGTTGCAATTGTTGGCGGATCGAAAGTGTCCTCAAAATTAACTGTATTGGAAGCACTGTCTGACAAAGTTGATCAGTTAATTGTCGGTGGAGGTATTGCTAATACCTTTATTGCGGCAGCGGGGCATGCTGTTGGTAAATCTTTATATGAAAAAGACTTGATTGCTGAGGCAGAAGCATTAGTAACTAAAGCTCGAAGTAATGGAGGTGATATACCTTTGCCTGTTGATGTTGTTTGTGGAAAAGAGTTTTCAGCATCAGCCACTGCTGAAATTAAGGGTGTTAGTGAAGTTGATATTGAGGATATGATTTTTGATATTGGCCCAGATACCGCGAATCAATATACTGAACTACTTAGCGCTGCTGGTACTATCGTCTGGAATGGCCCTGTCGGTGTTTTTGAATATGACCAATTTGGCTTAGGAACTAAGCAATTAGCGGAGGCTGTTGCAAATAGCAATGCATTTTCTATTGCTGGCGGAGGTGATACCGTGGCAGCTATTGAAAAGTATGGTGTCTTTAATCAAATTTCTTACATTTCTACAGGCGGCGGTGCTTTTTTAGAGTTCTTGGAAGGTAAGAGCTTACCTGCAGTTACAGTGCTTCAGCAGAATTTATGATTAAAAAAGCTATCTAAATCTATGATTAGAAATGAAGTTTTGCTCCTTAAGGATGGTGGTTTAAGCAAAATTTAGTTAAACTTATAGCACTAGGCTAATATTATGGGTAGGTTTAACGTTAGAATAGAGCTTAAATATGTGGCACTAGGTACAGCACTGATATGAATCTGGGGTTGTGTTAGAACCTAGGGCTTAATAATAAAAGTGTGACTAACATCAGGTGGCAATGTGGTAATTGTCAGATAGTAATTTTATGTATGATCACACTAGGTTAAAAGGGTTATTGTAAGTGTTATCAATTAATATGCGATTCTTAATCACAAGTTTAGCTTGTATTTTTTATATTGGATCCGCGCAATATGCATACGCTTTAGGTGTAGGTACACCGCGTATCCAGTCGTATATCGGGCAGCCTTTTTCTGCTTCAATACCGATTTTGAATGCTGCTAATATAGGTAATTTAGCCGTATCTGTTAATTCTACGTCAGTAAGCCCTAATTTAATTGCGGATAGTTTAGACTCAAAAATTGTTGTATTGGATAATCAGCCGACTATCTTGATCTCCTCTGTGCAGCCAATAAACGAGCCTTATATTGTTTTTTCATTGCGTATAAGCGATGTAAATCAGGCTCTAACACGTGATTTTACCGCTTTGTTGGATGTTAGCCCAAATTCAGGAGTTTTCCCTCCTACTAGCGTAACTTCTCCAGTTGCAGCAAATCAGCCAAATGTGGTGACTCCATCAAATAGTTTTCAGCGTACAGGAAATACTTTTTCTAGCACCACTATTCCTAACAATAATAATAGAGTTAATGGTGTGTTAGGTCCTTACGAATTTGCTGTAGAAGGCCAAATACCAGAACGTTTTGGTGCGGTATTAGATGGACAATCGTTATGGCGTGTTGCTCGTCGAATTAATGAAGCAATGGGCGTTTCAATTAACCAGATGATGTGGGCTTTGTATGTTCACAATCGCCAAGCATTTACAACAGATTCTGTTGAGTCGCTTCAAGCTGGTCAGTTTTTGACTATACCGACTTTTGCTCAAGTATCGCAATTTACTGATGCTGAAGCTTTAGCTAATATCAACCGGAGTAGCTCAAGCACTCCTGTTGCGACTCCTGCTGGTACAACAGTTGCTCAAGCGCCTGTAGAAACTGATTCGAGTGTTGATTTACCAATAGAGCCAGTCGATGAAGCTGTTGCTGAAGAACAGGTCGAATCAGAGGTCATTCAAGACCAATTAGAGGATGATACTTTTAGATTATCAGGATTAAATGAATTGGCTGAGTCGAATTTAACATCAGGGTCTGAACAGTCAATTGAAGCAATTAACTCATTGTCTATTGTGGTTGGTAATTTGACTCAAGAGTTAATACGTAAAGATAGACAGATAGAGTTTTTAGAAGAAAAAATCTCTACTTATGAAAGTATCACGGTATTGAACTCTGCTAATACTGGAGTGCCTGGCGGGTCAATAGTAGCTGGCTCTGGATTTGATGAAGACGATGCTAAAATTACCGACACTCAAAGTAATAATCTATTAATTGCTTTTGATTCTGAAACATTGGGCGTAGAAGAAAGCAATAACGCTGTAGCTGTTTCATCAGTTGAACAAACTGAGTTAAATGAAGAAGTAAATGCTATCGGGACAAGCACAAATAATGTCGTTTTATCTGAAGATGGTTTTACTTTTAAGCCTTGGATGCTGTGGTTAGGCCTTTTTTCAGTACTGTTAGCTTTTGTCGCTTTATTTAGGAAGCGTTTTGCAGGGCTCTTTTTTCTGAACAAAGAGAATGCAGAAGTTTTCTCTAAAAAAATTAGATCAGATGATTCAGTAGATTCAAGCTATCTAGAAGTAGATGCCCCCGATTCGGTTGATGACCCTATTGAGGGCTATTCTGAATTTTCATATGATGGAATGGAAGGTTTTTCCTATGTTGATGGAGAGCCGTTCGAATTTAACTCGGTCGCAAGTGTAAGTGACTATGACGCTGATGTGATCAAAGATGTTGAAGCAGAGATTGAAGAAATTGAAGCAGAATTAACTATAGACGCCGAAGAAGAAGTAACTATAGAAACTACTATTGAAGAAGATGATAAAGGAGAAATTGAATACTCCGTTGGTAAAGTTGTTAATTTGAAAAAAAATGATTTTGATGAGAAATTTTCTAAGCTTATAGAAAATAAGGATTTTGAAGAGGCTTTGACGTTTTTAGAAACACAAAAAAATAACCTGGAAAATGAAGAACGTTATTATCTGGAACGGTTGAAAATTTATTTTGAAGAGCGTAATAAAGAAGCATTTTATGAGTATTACGATAAAATAGAATCAAAGATGCAAAATTTTAGCGATGCATATAACTATGAGATATCTGCAATGGTCGTAGGCCTAGAAGAACAGGTTGAAAACGAGGTTTAATTATTGCCAGCATTTAATCCGTTATTAGGAGAAGCGCCTGAAATTTTAATTTTAGGCTCTATGCCAGGAAGGCGCTCATTATCCGAATCACGTTATTATGCACATCCGCAAAATTGTTTTTGGTGGATTATGAGTCACATAATTGGGTTTGAGGAGGGCCTAAGTTACCAACAAAAGTGTAAAAATTTAATTGATGCTAACTTTGGACTTTGGGATGTTTTATTTGATTGTGACAGACTAGGGAGCTTAGATAGCAATATCCGACGATCTTCAGAGCAGACCAATGACTTCTCAATATTTTTAGATGGTTTTCCGAGTATTCGTTTAATCGCTTTTAACGGTCAAACAGCAAAAAAAATATTTATGCGTTATTGGCAATCATTAGTAGAAAAAAACAAACATATTTCATGGTGTTTATTGCCCTCAAGTAGTCCTGCGTATGCAAGTATAAGTCGAGAAGAGAAGTTAGCGGCTTGGCAAAAATCGTTAACATAACAATAATAATGTCTAATCATTTTTGGGAAGTAAAGAAATTACTCGAGATGACTGCTAGTGAATGGGAGTCGCTTTGTGACGGTTGTGGTAAATGTTGTCTTACCAAACTACAAGATACCGAGACAGAAAAAATAGTTTTTACTGATATTGCTTGTGATTTATTGAATGAACAAAACTGTCGTTGTATTGATTATCAAAAACGAAGTCAGTTGATTCCGAATTGCATGACAATGAATGCGAAAAATATTAACAGCTATCTGGAATTCCTGCCAGCAAGTTGTTCGTATAAATTATTATCACAGGGACGACCGCTACCTGATTGGCATCATTTGATTAGTGGCGACCGTGAATTGATTCATAAACTTGGGTACTCAGCAAGCAATCGTGTTCGGTTTGCATGTGAAATTAAAAATGATGAAATTGAGGATTATGTGGTTGATTGGTGTTAGCTAAAGTAAAAAATAAAAAGAATTACTTGATATATATTGTTAATACAATAAGCATCGATTAAAGACTGAAAATCCTTAGTGTATAATCACGCAAGATGAACGATTATTTGTGGAGTTGAAAAATTGATTGTAACTCGTTGGTATTTATTTGGACTGCTAGGCAGTGGAGCCTTATTAGCGGTTGCTTATTTTTATTTTCAGAAGCAGTTAGGCTTGCCGCCTTGTCCGCTCTGTATGTTTCAACGAGCTTGCTTGGTAGGAGTGATGTTTTTCTGCTTGCTAGGGTTGCTTTTCCGACCTAAAAAGATTGGTTCGAAGTTATTAGCTTTTGGCGTTAGTTTCTTTTCTTTTTTAGGCTTGGCTATTGCCGGGCGTCATGTATGGTTGCAGCATTTACCTGAAGATAAAGTGCCTGAATGTGGTCCTGACCTAGCTTTTATGATGGATGCATTTCCATTCATGCAAATGATTCAAACAGTACTGAATGGCAGTGGCGAATGTGCTGAACAGCAATGGGCATTTTTGACTTTAAGCATGCCTGAATGGATGGCTATTATTTTTTCTATAATGGTTTTAATCTCTCTACGATTATTATTTAAAAAGGATCGTAAATATTTTTCTAGTAATTACCGTTAATGATTCTTGCTAAAAGACACAAATATTTTTTGTAAAGTTTGGATAAAAATCTACTGTAATCTTAATTTTTATTTAATTAGAAATATACTCAAAACATAAGCTCTGAACTTTTTAAAACCAAGTAAGACATAGCTTTATCGTTGCTTTTAGCAGTTAGTAACTTGTTTAGAGAAATACTTTAACTATAATTATGCAACTAATTATCTATAGGAAGAGACACCTGATAATGATTGAAATAAATTTAAAACTTTTTTTACCTTTACTGATTTCAGTTTTAGGCTTGTTTGCAGCTAATGCTCATGCCCAACAAATAGCATTACTAGATACCGGCGCTGATCCAGATAGAGGCTTTAATCTCGCTACGGGGTTTAACTTTTTCGATAATGATTCTGACACATCTGATATTTCACCGCGAGAAGGTGAAGGACATGGAACGGTGTCTACAAGAGTTGCTTCGGAAGGTTTTTCTGGGCAAATAGTGCCATATGTTGTAACTGATGGCACTCTTGAGAGTTCTGAATCTGCGGCTACGTCTGCGCGTGATAGTGCACTACTTGATATCTTAAGCCGACCAGAAATCAGAGTAATTGGACTAACAGTAGGTACGCCCGGTATTAATGGAGTTGCCGCGCCACTATTAGCTAATTTATCTGCTGATAATAGGGTTATCGCAATCAATGCAGGAAATAGTAGTAGTACGCAGCCTAACGCGTTATCAACGTCAAGTTTCAATTTAGATGGCGTGATTATTGTCGGTGCGACTGATGCACAAGGTAACCTTTTATCACAATCAAATCGTGCCGGTGTAACAGCTGAAAATTATGTTGCAGCAATAGGGTTGCCAACATTGAATGCAGAAGTGGACCCTAATGACAGTGGTGCATCTTGGGCGACAGCTCGAATTTCTGGAATTGCAGGCGAGGTTCTTTTACAAAATCCTAACCTAACTTCAACAGAAGTCGCTGAAATTATTTTTGAGTCTGCTGAGGATAGAGGAGCGATAGGCACGGATGTTGAATATGGCCAAGGAGTTATTCTTAATGCTGAGCAAGTATTAAATAATGCAATTGGCGAACTAGAAATTCCTACCGAACCTGAAGCTGTAACAGGTGGTGATAGTGGCGGTGGAGGCGGTAGTAGTTCTGGTGCCGGTTTAATTCTTGCTGGTGCTGTCGCTGGTGGAATCTATTTATTAACCAGACCTAGAACTACATTAGAAAAAACATTAGTACTAGACTCCTACGGTCGGGCTTTTGAAGTTGACTTAACAGATCAAATTTCAGTTAATGATGGTATCTTACATTTAGATAATTTCTTTCAATCACTAGAACAAAAGTCTTTCGCCGAAGGTGTTTACTTTTCTGATTTAAAGACGGATATCGCTTTTTCAGTAGCGGCAGAAATAGATCACACTATTGATTTGATTGAGCACTTTGCTGTGCCCGGTGATGTAGTCATTGAAAATGACTCGGCGCAAATATCTTTCCAAACGGCGAGTCAGCTTACCCCTAGAATAGGCTTAGCAACGGGTTATCGAACTAGTCCTGATCAAACATTCGGTGCAAGCTCATCAATAGAGTCGCATGACGTCTTTGGCACCAGTTCTTTTATTACTGGCGAATCATTTAGTTCGTTACTCACTGGTTTTAGTGAGCAGGCGCAACTTGCAAGCTTGAGCTATGCGCATGGTAAAACAGGGAAATTTACATCTAAGTTAGGTTTTGTTTCAGTAGATCAAAAGCAAGATTTTGGTTTAGAGAGTTTTTCTTCAATATTAGAAGGCAAATATCAATTCAGCGACAATGCCAATATTGGTGTTCAATTTGGACAAATTGAAGAGCAGGGCAGTTTGTTTGGTGGATCAGCTGGAGGCGTATTTGGAGTTGATAGCGCTGTGACCTATGCGTTAAATTTTTCTGGCAGTATTAAAGCTAATGATAAGTTTTCGGTTATTGCTAATTATGGAATTGGCCGTACTAAAGTTGATGCGACTGATGAAAGTTTGCTAGATGAGTTTTCAGACTTGTCTAGTAATTGGTACAGTTTAGGCTTGATTGGAAATGATGTGTTTCGTGCGAAAGACCAATTAGGAATTGCTTTTTCACAACCGTTGAAGATTCGTTCAGGTTCAGTAGATTACTCTATACCGACTGGTCAAGATATAGATTTTAATATTTTGTTCAATACAGAGCGTGTAAACCTTTCAGATACTCAGGCTACTGAGCATAGAGTAGAAGCTTATTACCGTACTATGCTGAACGATAAAATTGAGTTTGGTAGCTACCTATCTTTTCGTGACAATCCTAATCATGTTAGTGAATTGGGTGATGAGTTACTAATGATGACAACGATAAGGTTTTATAACTAATTCCATATTTATAAAGAATACGGCTTCGTTAATTTCAACGAAACAAGTTCCTCTTTTTGATTTCCCCCTATGTGCTTTTGTTTTTAGTAATTTTAATTGTATCGAATATTATCAATGAAACTTTATAATACTGAAAGCAAAGCAAAGGTGGAGTTCGTTCCTTCTGATCCTGACAATGTGACCATGTATGTTTGTGGGCCAACCGTTTATAGTTATGCGCATATTGGTAATGCGCGACCCGCTATCGCATTTGATATTCTTGCACGAGTTTTGAAAAGCCTTTATCCCAAGGTGACTTATGTTAGAAATATCACAGATATCGACGATAAAATTAATCAAGCCGCCTTATCTGAAGGGGTTGAAATTAGTGAAATTTCAGAGCGTTTTACCAAAGCCTATCATGATGACCTTGATGCGCTTGGTGTTCATCCTCCAACAATAGAACCAAAAGTCACAGAGCATGTTACAGAAATTCATAAAATCATTAGTGACTTGATCGAGAAGAACCATGCCTATGAAGCGCAAGGCCATGTTCTTTTTAATGTTGCTTCGTATAGTGGCTATGGAGAGCTTTCTCGCCGAGATCCTGACGAGTTAATGGCCGGTGCACGTGTTGAAGTTGCGCCTTACAAGAAAGACCCAGGAGATTTTGTGCTCTGGAAACCATCCAGAGATGACCAACCTGGTTGGGATAGCCCTTGGGGGCGAGGGCGTCCAGGTTGGCATATAGAGTGTTCTGCAATGGCCGCTACACACCTTGGCAAAACAATAGATATTCATGGTGGTGGACATGATTTGATCTTTCCGCATCATGAAAATGAACGCGCACAAAGTAGTTGTGCGCATGACGGCGCACAATTTGCTCGTTATTGGGTTCATAATGGTTTTGTTAATGTTGATCGAGAGAAAATGTCTAAGTCGATTGGCAATGTTTTATTAGTGAGGGATCTACTTGAGAATGCACCAGGAGAAGCGATTCGCTATGTATTGTTGTCAGCGCATTATCGCGCGCCATTAGATTGGAATGATGAAGTCTTGCAGCAAGCTAAAAGTAGTCTTGATCGTTTGTATGGTTCTTTACGTGATTTAGCTGAACTCGATCTACCAAAGGATATTGGTGATCAAATTCCAAGTGCATTTAAAGAAGCTTTGTATGATGATTTAAATACTCCTAAAGCATTGGCAGAATTGTTTGCTTTGTCTAAAGAAGCAAATTCTACGGTTGATAAGAATCGAAAAATAGAATTAAAAGCCGCTTTAATACAAAGTGGCGAGTGGCTAGGCTTATTACAAAATGATCCGCAGGATTGGTTTAAGGGCGATAAAAATGATGTTAATGGTCAGGAAATAGAGCGTTTGATTGATGAACGAGAAACTGCTCGTGCAAACAAAGATTGGGCTCGTGCAGATCAAATTAGAGACATTTTAGCCGATAAAAAAATTGTTATTGAGGACGGCGCGGAAGGGTCGCGCTGGCGCTTAGAATCATAATGAAAATTGCAGACATACAAGCCGAATTAGTCGATGAGTTTGAGATTTTTGACGATTGGATGGCGCGCTACGAGCACGTTATAGATTTAGGTAAGCAATTACCAGAATTCCCTGAAGATTGGAAAACACAAGAAAATAAAATCAGTGGTTGTCAGTCGCAAGTTTGGATAAATATGACCTTGCAAGATAATGGCAAGGTACATATTGATGGAGCTAGTGATGCAGCCATTGTATCCGGCTTAGTTGCTATTGTTTTACGAGTATATAGTGATCAAACCCCACAAAATATTCTTGATGCAAAACCTGACTTTATTGCTGATATTGGCTTTACTGACCACCTTAGCCCAACACGCAGTAATGGTTTACATTCTATGTTGCGAACAATTTATCAGCGTGCTGGTCTTTTTTTGGCAGCAGCATAGTTCAAAGTTTGCATAAAAGTGCTGCTACTTTAGTAATCCTCCGCTTATAATGGCGAAACCTTTAAATGGTCTAATTTTTTAGAAAAACTTAATAAAGTTGCGGAGAATATAATGTCGTTTGATGATCGTGATGGCCACATTTGGATGGACGGAAAATTCGTCGATTGGCGAGACGCGAAAGTGCATGTCTTAACTCATACCCTACATTATGGTGTTGGTGTATTCGAAGGCGTGCGCGCCTATGCAACTGATCAAGGGCCAGCAATTTTCCGACTTAAACGCCATACAGAACGATTGCTACAATCTGCCAAGATAATGGGTATGGAAATTCCATTTACTGCAGACGAAATTAACCAGGCACAAATTGAAGCAGTTGCTAAAAATGACTTGGACTCAGGATATTTGCGACCAATGGCATATTATGGTTCTGAAGCAATGGGTTTGCATGCGCACGGTTTAAAAGTTCATTTAATGATAGCAGCTTGGCCGTGGGGAGCGTATTTGGGTGATGAAGCATTAGAGAAGGGTATTCGGGTTAAAACATCCTCCTATAATCGTCATCATGTCAATAGTACGATGGCTAAAGCTAAAACCAATGGACACTATACAAATTCAATTATGGCTTTACAGGAAGCTGAACGTTGCGGCTATGACGAAGCGCTTATGTTGGATACTAATGGTTATGTTGCAGAAGGAAGTGGCGAAAACATTTTTATTGTTCGACGTGGCAAGGCGTATACCCCTGCGTTAACCTCTGCACTTGAAGGTATTACTCGTGATACGGTTGTTGAGTTAATGCGTGAGGATATGGGATTAGAGGTTATTGAAAAGCAGATTACTCGTGATGAAGTCTATACAGCTGATGAAGCTTTTTTTACTGGTACAGCGGCGGAGGTAACGCCAATCAAATCACTTGATGATAGGATAATCGGTGAAGGTTCGCGAGGTTCAGTAACAGCAGATTTACAAGAGCGTTATTTTGATGTCGTTAATGGTCGAAACTCAGCTAGAACATCTTGGTTAACTTACATCAATTCATAGCTTTCGTTAGCCAGTTATCTAAACTGGTTTGTTCATGACTGAAGCAACTAAACGTTACTTAATCATTGGCCCGTCTTGGGTTGGTGATATGGTTATGGCGCAGAGTTTTTTTATTGATCTGAAACAACGCGAACCAAATTCAATTATTGATGTATTAGCACCCGCTTGGACTGCGGCTTTAATTGATCGCATGCCACAAGTGCGAAATTTAATTCAGACAAATTTCCAACATGGCAAGCTTAGCTTATTAGAACGTTATCGGCTTGGTAAATCATTACGCGAAAAAGGTTATACCAACGCGATTACTTTGCCTAACTCATTAAAATCTGCATTAGTGCCTGCAATCGCTAAAATTCCAATTCGCACTGGTTTTGTTGGGGAGCAACGTTGGGGTTTTCTCAATGACATACGACGTTTAGATAAAACAAAGTTACCGATGACTGTGCAACGTTTTATTGCCTTAGGACGTAATAAAAATGCCTTTGTGCCAACTACTGAATCTATTGCTGAGCCACAATTAAAAATTGATCAAAGCGCGGTTAATAATATTAAAGAAAAGTTTGCTTTGAGTAATAACCATCGCATATTAGCGTTGTGCCCTGGAGCAGAGTTTGGTATTTCTAAACAATGGCCAATGGAGCATTATGCACAATTAGCGCAACATTATTTAGATCAAGGTTGGGATATTTGGTTATTGGGCTCGCAGAAGGATAAATTTAGTTGCGATGAAATTAATTTTAAAACAGGTAAACGGTGCTCAGTACTTGCAGGCAAGACCAGCTTGCCTGAGGCGATTGATTTATTGTCCATGGCTGATTTGGCTGTTAGTAATGATTCAGGATTAATGCATATCGCTGCAGCATTACAAACGCCCTTAGTAGCTATTTATGGTTCAACCGATCCACAACATACTCCGCCGCTTAGTAAAAACCACGTTATTGCTAAACTTGATTTAACTTGCAGTCCTTGTTTCAAAAGAGATTGCCCGCTTGATCATCATGACTGCCTACAAAAATTAACTCCGCAAACAGTGATTATGAAAGCGCAAAGTATTATTTTATGAAAGTATTAGTTATTAAATTAACATCAATGGGCGATCTGCTGCATCTATTTCCAGCGTTGAGCGACCTGCAAAAGCATAATCCTAAACTGTGTGTGGATTGGATGGTTGAAGATAGCTTTGCAGAAATACCTGCATGGCACCCATCTGTTGAAAAAGTAATTAGCGTAGGTTCACGGCGTTGGCGAAGCTTAAACTGGAAAAATCTAAAAGAGTTTTTGGTGTTTTTTAGGCAATTGCGGCAAGAAAAATACGATCTAGTAATAGATGCACAAGGCTTAATGAAGAGTGCTGGCTTTGCATATTTTGCTCGCTTGAATAAGGGCGGCAAACGGGTCGGGTTTAGTGCTGATTCTATAAAAGAGTCACCAGCGGCGAAATTTTATAAAGAAAAAATAAATGTTAAGAGAGATCAGCATGCAATAGTGCGGTTGCGACAGTTATTTGCGCAAGCGTTCGATTATTCATATAACGAAAAGAGTAGTGTTGATTACCAAATTAAATTGCCTGAAAAGCCTACCCAGAACCAACCTCGGCAGTCGATATTTTTCTTACATGGAACTACTTGGTCTAGTAAACACTTACCAGATCAAATTTGGCGTGACCTAGTTGGTTTGGTGACGGATGATGGCTACCAAGTTAAATTATCTTGGGGTAATGATAAAGAAAAAAAACGCGCAGAGTGGATTGCTGAAAAAAATAAATATGCTGAAGTTTTACCAAAACAAAACTTATCAGCTTTGGCTAAGCAATTACAAGATTCTGTAGCGGTGATAGGAGTAGATACAGGTCTTGGTCATTTAGCAGCAGCGCTGAATCTGCCAGCTATTTCTATTTATGGGGCAACTAACGCTGAACTAACAGGTGCATTGAGCAGCAACCAAATTCATTTACAAACTGATTACCCATGCTCGCCTTGTTTACTAAAAAAGTGCAATAAAATCACCAAACAGGTAATGCAAGCACCTTGCTATCAGACTTTATCAGCAGCCGACATTTGGCAGCCTTTGTATGAAAAAATCGCATAAAATAATATTTTAATACATATAAATTATATCAATTTATGCCTTAACTAGTCGTATAATAGGTTTTGTTGTTGAAATTTATGGTTTAGTTCATGCACTTTGCATTTTGTTTATATAAGCATTTCCCTTATAGCGGCTTATCTTTGGATATGTTGCGGATTGCTGATGAGTGCGTACAAAGAGGCCATAAGGCAAGCGTATTTACCGGCAGCTGGGAAGGGGAAGTGCCTGACGGTATACAAGTTATTATTGTCAAACATTTTGGTTTAACGAATCACACTAGAGCTGGTGCGTTTCACCGCAAATTACGTAAGGAACTTGTTAAAGATAAATTTGATGTGCTTGTTGGGTTTAATAAAATACCAGGCATGGATATTTATTATTGTGGAGATTATTGCTATGTAGGGCGTTCTCATTTAAGGCATTCATTTTTTTACCGATTTACACCGCGGTTTTTGTATTTTTCTAACTTCGAACGGGGTGTTTTTGAAGCAGCTTCAACGACAAGTGTGCTGTCTTTATCGGATCGTGAGAAATCAATTTATCAGCAATATTATTTAACTGCAGATTCACGATTTTTATGTTTACCACCGACACTAGAAAAGAAACGATGGGCAAGCTTAGAGTTATTGCCTGATAGAGAACAGTTACGAGAATCATTAGGTATCAAGCCTAACGACAATTTGGTGTTTTTAATTGGCTCTGGATTTGCTACCAAAGGTTTAGATCGCGCTATTGTGGCTATGTCGGCACTACCAGAAGAATTATTGAAGAACACATACCTATATGTTGTTGGGCAAGATAAGAATGATCCTTTTGTACGTTTAGCTAAGCGCTTGAACGTGGCAGAAAACATCCGTTTTTTAGGTGGGCGAAAGGATGTTCCTGCGTTGATGAAAGCTGGTGATATGTTACTGCATCCTGCTTATGCGGAAACGACAGGAGGGGTTTTATTAGAAGCTATTGTTTCTGGCCTACCTGTCTTAGCAACACCCGTATGTGGATATGCTCCGCATATTAATTTAGCTAATGCGGGTTATGTATTACGTAAGCGTTTTTCTCAAGATGAATTAAATAGCAAATTACACGAAATGTTGCTATCAGAAGAAAAAGAAGTGTGGCGCGAGAACGGCTTACAATACGGCGAAAACCCTTCGTTGTATGTGATGCCGCAACGTGCTGTTGATTTTATTGAACAAGCCCACCATCAACGCAGAATTAATATTGATTTGAATCAGAAATCGGCGAGCGATCAATCAATGTATATAAATAGCGAGTTACGCCAAGCATTGAATGGCAAAGAATTATTTTACGATGTAATGAATATTGACGGTGATGTTTACCGTGAGGCCTTAGGTCGGCGGACCCTGCGATTTACTCGAGGTAATAAAGATTATTTTTTAAAAATGCATACAGGGGTTGGTTGGGGAGAGATTTTTAAGAATCTAACTTATCTGCGTGCGCCGGTCGTCGGAGCGCTTAATGAATGGCATGGCGTGCACCGATTAAAAGATCTTGAAATTGATACGATGACCGTTGCCGCATATGGGATTCGAGGAAAAAATCCTGCAACTAAACATTCGTTTATTGTAACTGAAGCACTACCAACTGAAACTAGTCTTGAAGATTATTGTGTTAAGTGGCGAAATAATCCTCCACATACCCGCAAAGAAGTTCGACTAAAAAGGTGGATACTAAATAAAGTAGTAGAAACAGCGCGTGTGATTCATGAGAATGGTGCCAATCATCGTGATTTTTATCTGTGCCACTTTTTATTAGATGCGCATTTCGATAATGAAGATCAAGTTCTACCAAAAAGTAAACTGTATTTGATTGATTTGCATCGCTTACAAAATCGCAGAAAAACACCTGAGCGCTGGGCGGTAAAAGATATTTCAGGACTATATTATTCTAGTAAAGATATTGGTTTAACTAAACGAGATTTATTGCGATTCATTAAGCTTTACCGCGGCAAACCGTTAAGAGAAATTTTGCAAACTGAAGCAGGCTTTTGGAACAAAGTGAAGCTCAAAGGTGAAAGATTATATGCCTCAGAAAAACGCAAAGCTTTAGCAAAGGAGCGGCAACAAATTGAGACTGATATAGATAATAAAATTGCTGTTAAAACCGCAATAGGGAAATAGCTCTAAGGCTTAGCGAGTTTTTAAGCTAAAAAAACGACCGGTATTTATATGATGAGCAATGATTGGTTAAGTCAATCTGTGAAAGTTTCAAAAAATTGGTTAGCGTATTCACGCTTTGTTGATAATCCAGAGTTACGAATAAATCTTAATCGACAATTGCTCGACGACAAAATCATAAACGCTGATAAATTAAAAGACGATCGGACGACAACCGTCGTTAGATTGACTGTGGAAGGTACTGATACCGTATTAAAGCGTTACAATGCTCGATCAGTTGCGCATAAATTCAAACGAGCTTTACGACGCTCACGCGCAGATCGTTGCTGGAAAATGAGTCATACCTTTGCGCGTGCAGGATTGAATGTGGCAATGCCTCTTTTTATGTATGAAGAGCGCTTCGGTTTTATTTGTAAAAATACTTATTTTGCTAATGAGTATTTACCGGGTGATGAATTGTTAGAGGTATTACCTAACATGGCTGAGGCTGAAATCGAAAGAGTTGTTACCGCGCTTAAGGAAGCGATGACTCGAATGCAATCAAATAAATTAACGCATGGAGATATGAAAGCGACAAATTTGTTATGGGTAGCTGGAGAACTTTACTTTGTTGACCTAGATGCTGCTCGGCAACATTTATTTTCTACTAGCTGGAAAAGAGCAAATTTAAAAGATCGAAAACGATTTTTGAAGAATTGGCAGAATGTACCTGAATTGAAAATTGCTTTCGCGTGGATGAAAGAATAAGTGCTTAGGCGATTTCAAGAAACTTTCTTAATTCCGCTTGTTGTTGCATGGCATCCT
>CAZFEM010000042.1:0-6163 GCA_964517515.1 uncultured Gammaproteobacteria bacterium
CATCTGGCACATCGGCCAGATAAGCATCTAGCTTTTTATCATCATCATAAGTAGCGCGGATACGTGTTCGAAAAGCCATTGCATAAGTACAAACAGAACTATCATTATGAACCTGTTCATCAATTAATTGGCACAATGTACGCACCTCGGAACGCTCCATCAGTGAATCAGGCATTAATGTAACTTGCGGGTATTTTTCATCTAAATAAAGACAGATATTGTTAGACTCTCTAATCAAATCACCATCATCATCTAAAACTGGAATAATTGCTTTAGGATTAATTCTTTTAAACTCTGGTGAGTAGTTCTCAGCGCCGTGCAAATCAACCGTAATACCTTCCCATGGTAGTTGTTTTTGCTCTAAAACAAATCGCACTTTTTGTGTGCAAGAAGACATAGCTGCTTGATACAATTTAATCATTTTTTTCTCTTAAAAATTTATGCGCTGGAATTGCTTTGAAATTATCAGAGGGTATCTTAGCACCTAACTTATAGCGACTTAATTCAAATAGTTCATAAAACTAGATTACCAAAACTTATTCCTTGTAAAACTACTGTAAAGTATATCTTTGCCGATTAATTACTAGTATCTAGCTTTACGTTATTAATAGGCTTATTCATCTAGATTTAAACTGCTCTCAATCAATGTAAATTGATTATTAAATTCGCTCTTTGGTGCTTCCATTTCATAGGGATAAGATAATGAGACATCGATTCTGGTTTCTTTGCGTACTTTATTTCATTTTCTAACAATAGAGGCGGTGAAATCAAAAAGTTCTCACCAAAGACTTCTCTAGCATTCCCAGAAACAATATTACCGATTTCTCCCACAAGATCGTTAAGCTTAGATTCGTCGGAATCTAAGATTTTCATAGTCCAAAGCAAATTTTAAGCAACGACTCAGTCGCTGTAAAATATACTGTGCCCGTATAAATACCAGAAATTTTTATTCGCCCAGTATATTTATTAAGGTAATCATTAGGGTTATCAGCAAGGAACGGTGCCCCAACTAAAGTATTATTACTTTTTTCAGAAAGACTCTCAAAACAATTTGCTAAACAATCCACAAAAACTTGTAATTGGCTATCCATAACTAGACCTCACCTACCAACTTTAAAAAATTTAGCACTGACAGCAGTAAAACACGCTAAGATTACAATTAGCAGTAGATCAGAAAGAACCCCTTGTGTAAATGTATAATTTTGTTAAACAATGAGCGTCTCTATAAAAAATACTTTATTACTTATATGTATTTACCCCTAAACCCATCAACTACTCAATAAGCAAACTTTAACCGTTAGCCTATTATAAATATAAGCTACTTCAACTAGCCCTAGTAATAAAAATAATCTAAAAATGCAAAAACCTGAAATTCTTGAGACTTTACGAGATGCGCAACTTGCTCATCGAGCAGGAGATTTCGTTAATGCATTAAAATTCTATGAGTACTTTTTTGATTATGCTTTAGACCACGATCCTTACGCTCTCTATGGTGTCAGATTATCTTATTGTCTTGATGGGTGGGCAAAGCTTGCCGAAACATTTCCAGCCGCACACAACCGCTTAAAAGACAAGCAAGTTCAATCTCTAGAAAACTATTTCAGTGACAACGACCCTGAAAAATTTCACGACTACTATTGCATTAGTAAACTAATAAACGAAACTGAATTAGCGCTTCAGGCATTTTACCAACTACACAAGCAACAACCGAAAGACTCTACGAAACTTGCAAAGTATGTTTGGGATGACCTTGTACAAGCAGAAAAATGGCATATTTGTAGCGACCTTCTGCCGCAACCACAACAGAAACTGGATGAATATTTCGCAATATACGACGAAGCTCAACAACTAAAATCCGCTGACGCGGAATTTGACAATGCTCAATTTGATCAACACCTTGTTGAAACCTTATTAGATGGCATAAGCAATACGGTAGATGTATTACGTTACAATGATCGGGGCGATGAAATTCTCCAATTACAAAGGCAATTCAATCAGGCTTTAGAAATGCGTAATGACGCTACTTTAAGTAAAGCGGCACACGCAAAAGCGTCTTTTCTTTTTACTGGGCATTAGTTTGCCGCTCCTTCACTCCCTTCAATTAAATCGCACCAAAAGCGTGCAAAAAAATCTCTCCTTTTTAGCTTTGCACCACTTTAGAACAAATCAACCGTTACTTGAATATCTTAATACCACGTTATTCTTGATTGAATCTCTGAAAAAGTTCTCAAAATCAAACGTAAGCGATTGTAATATAAGCAAATAATCTTAATTGCATCACAAATATAATTTTACTATTTAAAATTACTTCAACACCCACTATCATGTGGCACACAAATTGCTAAATTTACAATAAGCATTTTTGCTAGTTAAGCGGCTGTTTAATTTCTTTTTTTAATATTTATAGCCGCTATCTTTTTACTTAAACACTATAACAATAGATAAATTCATTGGAGAATTCCGGTCATGAAAAGTAAGTTGGAATACATCTGGCTTGATGGCTATAAGCCAACACAAAGCCTTCGCAGTAAAACTATGGTCAGAAGTGACTTCAGCGGCAAATTAGAAGATTGCCCTATGTGGTCCTTTGATGGCAGCTCAACAGAACAAGCTGATGGAAGTGATTCAGATTGTTTATTAAAACCTGTTTCAATCATCGTAGACCCTGATCGTAAAGATTCATATTTAGTGATGACTGAAGTATTAAATGCAGACGGTTCAGCACATGAATCTAACGGTCGTGCAACAATTGACGAAGCAGCAGATGATGATGACTTCTGGTTTGGTTTTGAGCAAGAATACTTTTTATGGGATCCAGAAACTAATCTTCCTCCTGGCTTCCCTGCTAACGGTTACCCAGCACCACAAGGTCCTTACTACTGTTCTGTAGGTGCTAAGAATGCCTACGGACGTCATATTATCGAAGAACATTTGGATATCTGCCTTGAAGCAGGTTTAAATGTAGAAGGCATCAATGCGGAAGTAGCTGCTGGTCAATGGGAATATCAAATTTTTGCAAAAGGCGCGAAAGATGCTGGTGACCAAATTTGGTTGAGCCGCTATTTAATTGAACGTGTTGCAGAAAAATATGGTTTATCAATTGATTGGACTCCTAAACCGCTTGGCGATACTGACTGGAATGGTTCAGGTATGCATGCCAACTTTTCTAATGGCCCAATGCGTGACGACGGTGATGAAGAAGTTTTTCACAAAATCTGTAAAGAATTTGGTAAAAACATCGATCGCCACATTAGCGTTTACGGTGCAGATAATGATCAACGTTTAACTGGTGCACACGAAACACAATCAATTGACCAATTTAGTTATGGTGTTTCTGATCGTGGCGCGTCAATTCGTATTCCGATTGGTACAGTTGAAGATGGTTGGCATGGTCGTTTGGAAGATCGTCGCCCAGCATCAAATGCAGATCCTTATAAAGTAGCTGCTGCGATAATTAAAACGACTAAAGAAGCTCTTGCTTAATAGCGGTCGTTCTTAATAATTAAAAAGGCTGCCATCTGGCAGCCTTTTTTTTGCGGTCAATGCTTCTCTAGTTAAGATTCACTCTCAAAACTCATAGCCTAGCAATTCGATCTCCTGCAGGATTAGTAATTCGTTCCAACTGAAAATTTTGATGCTTGCGTTATTCTTTTAGATAGCTATAAAAGTCGATTGATGCTTTATAGTTCTTGCTTGGGTTACGGTTAGATTTCAAACCATAATCACTGTGATAGCTAGACACCAAGCGATCCCAAGTATTGCGAACCACAGCAAACTTAAAGAACGACTGATAAGTGTCCATTGGTAGCTTCTTTTTAGCTGCAGTCAAATATACATGCTTGGAAAATTATCCAGCAATAAAAAACTATACCTATAGCCAGCTGGGACCTTGCAAGGTTTTTTCAATAAAGCTCGGCAACAATTCAACGTTCATAAAACATGTAAATGCGAAACCCCAAACCGCGCCACTAAAGTGCGCCATATGACCGATATTATCCGCGCCTTTTTTGTCCATATACCAAGAATAATAAAGATAGCCAACGCCTGCTAATATTTGCGGAATTGCGATAACCCCATACAAATATAAGTTCTGCCAAGGAGCAAATACGATCACTGCAAAGACAACTGCGGAAACGCCACCTGAAGCGCCAAGAGCGGCATAATTGGCATTATTTTTATGTCGTAAGTAACTTGGAATCGAAGCAATGACGATACCACCAAAATATAAAACGAGATATTTAATGACCGCGTCATCTCCTAAAAAATAAGGGTAATAACTATTTTCTACAGCATTACCAAATGACCACAGCACGAACATATTAATCGCCAAATGCCAGCCATCGCCATGAATAAATCCTGAGGTTAAAAAACGATACCACTGGCCCTGGCCGTTAATAGTGACCGGATGAAAAATTAATTGCCCACGTAAGCCCTTATTTTGAAATGCAACATACGAAACCAAGCATGTTATCGCGATAATAATATTAGTAGCTGTCAAATAATCTGGGTTCATTGGTTTTTAATTTAATTAGGTTGAATAGATTTAAAAAGCCGTTCCAAGAATGATTTCTCAGGACGGCCTGAACTACTAACTTATCGTCATCAGAGACTTAATTTTAATATTTTTGTGCTGCTCTTAGGTTTCTGATTAATGGAATTTTTTTCAAGTATTAGTATACACTAACGAAGATACTTCGTTGCCCATCATCATAAGCGCACGATGATGTTTTAGCTCAGATACAGTTGCTCTAATCTAATCAAATGGCATTAACTTCAAAAATAGATTATCAAAATTTTCTAGATAAATATTGGCAACTCGATGCCTTTTTATTCAAACAGGCTTTCAATGGTTTAGATAATATTGTTGACGGCAATGAATTAGCCAGCCTCGCCTGCGAAGAACAAGTCGAGTCTCGAATTATCTCTGGACATGGATTAACAGACGACTGGCAATGCCAGCATGGACCTTTCTCTGAAAAAAAATTTAAAACTCTCGGTGACTGCAACTGGACTCTATTAATTCAGGGTTTAGACCAATGGAACGCCCGAGCTGCAAAACTGCTTGATGAGTTCACTTTTCTACCAAAATGGCGCCTTGAAGATATTATGGCTAGTTATGCACCAATCGGCGGTGGCGTAGGACCTCATTTCGATTACTATGATGTCTTTTTAATTCAAGTTAGCGGAACGCGCGAATGGCAACTTGGTCAAAATTGCGATAACACTAGTAGATTGCAAAATAACGACGAAGTTAAATTATTAGCCGAATTCAACACGCAAGAAACTTATCAAGTCACTGCTGGTGGCATGCTCTACATTCCTGCCGGCATGGCTCACTGGGGAACGGCTATAACTAATGATTGCATCACCTTATCAATCGGCTTTCGTGCGCCATCCAAAAATGAGGTATTAATTGAAGCATTGCAATTGCTAATTGAAGATTTATCTAAACAAGATTACTCCGAAAGATATCGCGACGAGATAAATGCAATTGATGACAATATATATAAAATCAATTCAACCGCACTAAAATCTTTCTCGGATCTACCAATAAATCTTGATCCAATCATAGTTGAACGAGCATTTGGGCAACTTGTTACTGAACAGCGTCATTACGATGCTAATGAAGAATATGTTGAAGTTTGGCGCATTGAAAATTTAACCAGCCATTTAGCAAACAATCCCAATCAAAAACTAATACTCAATCGCAGCTCTCGGTTTGCTTTTACCGAAAATTATCTTTTTGTAGATGGCGAACAATTCATAACAACAGAAAATTTTTCAGCAATGATCTGCAACGGAGTTATTAATCGAAGTCTAGATAAAAAGGAATTAACTTTATTGCTGCAATTAATTAACCAAGACGCAATTCAAATCGAAATTTGAATCTAGCCTAAGTTAAGGTCATAACAATTTAGACAACTTAATCCAATTCTAACTAACACTTAACTCGTTCGGTCAACAACATTAATACGATCATATGGACAATGCCGACAATCGTTACCACAACAATTGCCTCTTGCTAGATGATAAGCTTCAGTAAAGACCTTGAAGCCATTCTCCATGTAGTAGTGAGATGGGTCTACCTGCTCTAGCGGCTTATTGTCAGCTAAGGGCTTTTTATCTGCTAAGGGCTTTTTATCTGCTAAGGGCTTTTTATCTG
>CAZFEM010000042.1:6263-20793 GCA_964517515.1 uncultured Gammaproteobacteria bacterium
TTTTATCTGCTAAGGGCTTTTTATCTGCTAAGGGCTTTTTATCTGCTAAGGGCTTTTTATCTGCTAAGGGCTTATTTTCCGCTAAGGGCTTTTTATCTGCTAAGGGCTTATTTTCCGCTAAGGGCTTTTTAAATGATTTTTCTGAAAACTTCATATAACTTGTTTAAATTAGTAATTATTATTGTTTCCCAGAGATTAAGAACATAATATCGCTTTTAATCTGTGAAATAAGCGATAAATAGTCGGAAAGTCTTATAATTGGGTAGTTCCTACTTAGTAACTCCTCAATTGTTAAGTTGTAATAACTAGCAATGGTTGATAATGTGATAATTGTAAGATTTTAGTGGATAAATTTATGACATGATTTTATATGTTTAATTATCACTAAATTTTCACTGGTAATAATGTAATAGAACAGTGAAATAGACGTTCTCTATAATAAGACACAAAAAAGACGTCTATAATAAGAAACAAAACAATAAGATATAAAACTCAAAATCTTTAAAGAGGAGGATAGTGTGAAGTTTCATAAATTAGCAATAGCCTGTGGCTTAGCCACATCTCTTGCGTTACCAGCTGGTATCGTTGGAGCGCAAGAAGGTCTAGAAGAAATCGTAGTTACTGGTCGTAAAGTAGAAGAAACTCTACTA
Organism: uncultured Gammaproteobacteria bacterium; assembly: GCA_964517515.1. Classification (GTDB taxonomy): domain Bacteria; phylum Pseudomonadota; class Gammaproteobacteria; order Arenicellales; family Arenicellaceae; genus Arenicella. The sequence continues at coordinate 6,914 of CAZFEM010000042.1, forward strand.
GATGTCCCAGTTGCGATAACTGTATGGACTGCATCGGCATTGGAAGATGCTGGTATCTTTGATACTCAAGACTTATTTGATGCAACTCCAGGTTTAACTCTAGATACTGTAAACGGTGATCGTAACTCATCTAACCCAGGAATTCGCGGCGTACAAGCCAGCGAAGTAAATACAGTTCTACAAAAAGTAAATTCGTTTATTGATGGCACACCAATTCTTGGTCAAGCCAATTCAATTAGTTTTAACGGTGTAGACCAAATCGAAGTCTATCGTGGCCCTCAAAGCGCTGCATTCGGACGTTCAACATTTGCCGGCGCATTAAACTACATCACTTCTGATGCAACCGAAGAGTTTGAAGGAACTATTACTGGTAAAGTTTCTGACTTAGGCGGTAATGAAGTTGGTGTGCGTCTCTCAGGTCCAATCAACGATAACCTCGGTTATCGAATTTCTTATGTTGCCGATGAATTTGAAGGCCCAGACGAGTGGCGTGCTAATGATGGTACACAACTAGGCGAACGTGGCACAGATACATTATCTGGTAAATTAAATTTCCAAATTTCTGATACTATTTACGGCGAAGTAGTTTACAACCGCTTAGATCAAGAAGATGGTCCAGCAATTACTTATACACTAAACCCTGAGGAATGTTTTGGAACAAGCGGTATATTCCAAAGCGCTATGATGACAACTGTCGAGCTTCCAGCTGGTGGAACGTTTGATTGTGATATTGACGATGGCTTCCCTGTTCGTAATGCTGACCCATTAACAAGCTTCCTTGACCAATTCGACGAAAATGTTGCTTTTTATGAAGCTTCAGTAGGTAATATTGCTCCTTTAGATGCGAATGGCGACGGTCAATTACAAGCCGAAGAGTTCTTGTCACAAACTTTAGCCGATGGCCAAACTTTTGAGCAAGCTATTATTGCGCAAACAGCTGACAACACTATTGTGACTGAGCGTGATCGCCTTCATGGTTCAATTAATTTTGAATTTGGTGATAGCTTATTGACTATTTTAGGCTTGTACAGTGAAGAGTTCTCTCAACGTTTTGACGAAAATGATTTGAATGATACGATTCCTGTTTTCGTAGACATGATGGGCAATTTTGGTTTAGACGGAGCAGTTTCAGCAATGTCAAATCCAACTGATGTTGAAGAGCGCTACTTAGAGGCTCGTTGGTCTTCACCTAATGACAGACGCTTGCGTTACACTTTAAGTGCTTCTTATTATGATTATGAAGCTGGCACACAAATTTTTAATGCGCCAGGTGTAATTTCAAACAACTTAACACTGCCTGATGGTACACCTCTTAGCGCTAACCCAGGTTTCCAAACGTCTGATATAACTGAAACATTTGGTGGTACATTCGGTTTATTTTATGACCTTACGGAAAGAACTACATTTACGCTTGAAGGTCGTTTACAAAGCGATGAAAACTGTGGTGAGTCTTCGCAAGTACCAGGTTCGCAGCTTTGTATTACAGGAACGTCTTTTGCTCCACGTATTGCATTAAACCATAGCATTAGTGATACCAGCAGTGCTTATGCACAAATTTCTCAAGGTACAAACCCAGGTGGTGTAAACGCTGCGTATACTGACCCAGGTAATATAGAAGCGCTTCTAATTGCAACTGGTCAAATTGCTGTTCCAGATTTTGCTCCTGACGGTACGCCAATTGCAAATGCTGGTATTATTTTTGATGGCAGCGTTGAAGGCTTTGATCCAGCAATATCACAAGATGCAAGTCAACTTGAATCCTATGAAGAAGAAACTCTCACTAACTATGAGATTGGTTATAGGGGTACTTTTGCAGGTGGTCGCGGTAACTTTTCAGGTGCATTATTCTATGCAGATTGGGAAGACCAAATTATCGGTGATAACTTGAACTGGGATGATGATCTTGAAAATGGATGGAACTTTGGTGATTGGAATGACTTTACTGGCGAACGTACATTTATTAACGCTGGTGATGTAGAGTTATTTGGTTTCGAATTTGAAACGTCATACCGTATTAATGACATATTCAATGTTAACTTCAACGGTAATCTATTAAGTTCAACGTTCTCTGATTTTTGTACAACTGATGCCGAAAACTTTACGTTTGAAGATGGTTCACCTGTTATTCCTTTAGTAGTTCAATCGGATAATGAGGCTGCGCCTAACCTTTGTGGAGTTGTTGATGGCAATGATGTACCACGTCAAGCTGACTTTAGAGCTAACTTGAATGTGACAGCTAACTTACCAAATGATGTATTAGGTTTCAGAACATCTATCCGTGCTGATATGCGTTATACAGGTTCAAGCTACATTGATGATTTGAATCTTTTTGAGCAACCTGATGCAACTACTTTCAACTTGTCAGCAACGTTACGTAACGATAACTTAAATTTACGTTTCTTTGTCAATAACGTAACTGATGAAGATACTCCGCAAAACATCAACATTGGTAGTATTGAAACTCAGCAAGAGGATCCTACGCTTGCACCTGTTAACACTGGTGGTTTCAGTGTGGTGCCTCGTAGACCTCGTGAGTTTGGTGTCTCAGCTACTTACAACTTCTAATAAGTTGTTAAAGCTTTAAACTTTAGCCCGGGCTTAGAGCCCGGGCTTTTTTTTGCCTAATTTTTTACTAACCGCTAATAACTGACTACTACTCGGTTTTTTATTATTTTCAAGCTTCTTTCAATTAAGCAATAGTTAAGCAATAGTTAAGCAATGATTTATAATCAGTACGTAAAAAGTGATTCAAAACAAATATTAAAAATTGAAGTCTAAAAGCTCACATCCTTCACAATTACTTTTCTCTGGAGTGGTTGGCTGTTTCTTACTGTCAGGTTTCGCTGCATTGCTTTATCAGCTATCTTGGATGCGCCAATTTTCTACTGTTTTTGGCACCTCAGAAATCGCCATTGCTACCGTACTTTCTGCCTATATGGGTGGTCTAGCGCTTGGTTCGGCAGTATCTGCAAGACTGATTAAACTGATTAAAAACCCAATCCTTTTTTACGGGATTTTAGAAGCATCAATCGCTATTTCTGCTTTATTAGTGCCCATTTTATTGTTGGCCGCAAAAATTTTGTATGTCAGCTTGTTAGGTGATCAAGAATCTTTGCCTGACGCATCAGGTATTGGTCAGCCTTTGTTTTATTTTCTCGTTGCCTTTGTTGTATTACTAATCCCTACCGCTTGCATGGGTGCTACATTACCCGTGCTAACCAGTTATGTCGTTGAAACAGACAGCCAAATAACTAATCGTGTTGGTTTTTTATATGCCATTAATACAGCGGGCGCAATTGCAGGTGTGTTACTTGCTGGTTTTATCCTATTACCCACTCTTGGCTTAAAAGGCACGGTGTGGGTTGGCGTAGCAATCAACTTTATAGTTTTCATAATCGCTGTATTTATTTCTAAAATTGCCGCAAAAAGCGCAAAACAGGAGCCTGATAACGAAGATTTACACACTAGCAGTCAAGAAAAAGATCAAAAAGCGCATATTGGTTGGATGATTCTACCCGTCATGACTTTATCTGGAATTGCTACTTTTGTGTACGAAGTCCTATGGACTCGCTTGTTATCTCATATCCTTGGCGGCAGTATAAGCGCCTTTGCAATTATGCTAGCAAGCTTTTTAAGCGGTATTGCGATTGGTAGCTTTATCGCCAGCCGTTTTGCTAAAACTCGCAAGCAAGCAAGTATCTACTTTGTTATATGTCAACTCGGTATCGCTATCTCTTCTGTTGTTATTTACTATTTACTTGAAAATAACCTTTCAACAAATGAAGGTTTTGGCAGTTTTAGTCTATTAGCATTTATCGTCCTAATGCCAGCAACTTTGTTTATTGGTGGTACATTCCCACTTGCTGTGCGAATTTATGCTCTTAACGCCGAACTTGCAGCTCGCTCTTCCGCACAAGTCTACGCATGGAATACTCTTGGCGCGATATTTGGCGCAGCAATAGCCGGTTTTTTTCTAGTCCCTCTTTTAAAATACGAAGGTACTATTTTCTCGATGGTATTACTCAACGCAGGCTTAGCCTGTGTTGTGTCGATATTTCTTATAGAAAAAAATCGCCTAGCAATCATTGCCTCTATCGTTACATTCGCAATCCTAGCTTTACTCTACCGACCACTTGCCCCAGAAACAATTTTACGTTCATCACCTATCGCACCACTAGCTAATGGTGACATTTTATATTATGACGTTGGGCGTAGTTCGACAGTTTTCCTTTACACAGAAAACGGATCATTTTCACTACGAAACAATGGTTTACCTGAAGCTGCGGCACTTCCAAAAGGAGCACCAAACTTATTGTCAAACCAAAGACTATTAGGTGCCCTACCAGTTATAGCTCGTCCAGATGCAAAATCCGCGTTAATTGTAGGTCTAGGTGGTGGTGGTGCCATAAGTGGTGTGCCACCGACAGTAGAAAGCATCGATGTTATTGAACTAGAATCTAAAGTTGTTACAGCTAACCGCTTAATTAGTGACCAGCGTAAATATCAGCCATTACAAGACAAACGAGTTTCACTGGTCATTAACGACGCCCATAGCGCTCTTGCTCTATCAGACAAACAATACGATATTGTCGTGTCACAACCCTCGCACCCATGGACCGCTGGTGCGTCGCATTTGTATACTCGCGAATATATGGAACTAGTAGCCGATCACTTAACTGAAGACGGTGTATTTCTACAATGGATTAACAGCCAATTCCTTGATGAAAGTTTATTCAAAAGTTTAAGCGCGACTATTGCTGATGTTTACCCTTATGTTCGCGTTTATCAATGGACGCCAGAGGTGCTGTTTTTTCTAGCGGCACCAAAACCATTGGATGTTGAACAGAAAATAATTTCAAGTAATCGACCATTTATAGACTCACCTGAATTTTATCTTCAACTCGGTGTTGCTAGCCCTGAAGATGCAGTTGCAGCATTAATGATGGATAACAATGCGGTAAGAGAATTCAGCCAAGGCAGCACAATTATTACCGATAATTTCAATCGAATGGCCATGCAGTCTTCAAGAGTGTTACGAAATGGCACGCAATTAACCGCGGACAAATTAAATGCCTTGCTTGAACCTTGGGTGCCAACATTAGACAGTGATAGCTGGCTACATACTGGTGCAGCTAGAAATCTTAATTTCTCCCGTATTGCCGATAAATATATCTCTTTACGCGCGCGTAATTTTAAAAGTAAACTAACTGAGACTCTAGAGAAGACCAGTAATCCAAGCGCTTTATTAATTATTGGCGAAGATTTTCGTAGCCGCGGTGAAATCAGCAAAGCTAAAGAGTTATTTAGTGCAGCAGTAAACATAATGCCAAATAGCAACGAAGCGAAATATGCATTAATCAAATCAGATTTGCGTTCATTTAATACGGACAGCGAAGCTAACAACAGCTCAATACCCGACATCATTAACAGCATGACAGGTTCCGCACGAGCAGTAGCTGAAGCAGTTATCGCTTTTAGTGCTGGCGACATTCAAACAGTCGCTAATCTTGATCAACAACTTAGTCAAGCACAACCCGAAGAGCCTTGGTTTTCTGAAGCTGTTAAACTACGAGTAGATTGGCGTAACAGTGTTAGTAACCCTGAATTACAGCAGCAATTTGCTGATCAGGCTTGGCAAATATTAGATTTAGCCATGGCCAATGAAAATGATCACGATTTTCTTGCAATGCGTATAGTCTCAGCGGCTCAAGCTCAGCGAAAAACAGAAGTAATTGAAAGCACTCGTCATTACATTACTGCTTTAGAAGCGCAGTTAGTAGCAATTGAAGGCGATTTTCTTAAGCCCTCTAAACAAGAACTCAATTTAAAAACAAATCAAATTGAAGCAATCAATAAATTGTTTAACGATGCTTCCCAACAAAACCAAGAATTTAATGCTGATATACAATCAATATCAATAAATCTTGACGAATTACTGTTAAGATTTCAACGCGCAACAGATGCGGCAAGCTAAGCAATAAACAGTTATATCTAACGTATGTCTAAAGCAGAAAATAACAATCACTCAACTTTTTTTGCCGTTTGTGCCTGCTTCTTTTTATCAGGTCTTGCTGCATTGTTATATCAAACAGCTTGGATGCGCCAATTTTCAACTGTTTTCGGGACATCTGAACTTGCGGTCGCAACAGTACTTTCCGCTTACATGGGTGGCCTAGCTTTTGGTGCGGCTGTTGCCGGAAAATATATCAATCACGCTAAACGACCAGTTTTAACCTATGGCATTTTAGAGGCCGCCATTGCCTTGTCAGCCTTGTTAGTGCCGGTTTTATTAATTGCTGCTCGTACCGCCTATGCGCAAATCCTTGGTGGGCAAGAGACGCCGCCTGATGCCAGCGGCTTAGGACAATCACTGTTTTATTTTGTCGTAGCATTTATTGTTCTGGCGATTCCTACCGCATGTATGGGCGCAACATTACCGCTTTTAACTCGCTACGCCGTCACTAATGATCAACAAATTGGTAGTCGTGTTGGCGCTCTTTATGCGATCAATACGATAGGAGCAGTATTTGGCACCATTATTGCGGCTTTTGTACTACTGCCTGCATTTGGTTTATTAAATACAGTTTGGTTTGGTGTCGTAATCAATTTTATTGTTTTTATTATTGCAGTTTATATCGCCAAATCTGCCACAAGCAGTAATGCTAGTGATACTAAAATCGAATCCTCTGAATCTTCTGTTTCGTCAACTGAACAAACAAGAGAAGAGCCGCCATTTTGGATGAATACTCGGTTTATCCTGCCAATAATGCTGCTTTCAGGGGTCACTAGCTTTGTTTATGAGGTTTTGTGGACGCGCTTACTGTCACATATTTTAGGTGGGAGCGTAGCGGCTTTTGCGACAATGCTGGCAAGCTTTCTAGCGGGTATCGCAATTGGTAGCGCAATCGCTTCTCGCATTGCTGTTACTTCTAAGCGTTCGGTCTATGCCTTTGTGATTGCGCAACTCGGTATTGCATTAACCTCAATCGCCATTTATCACTCATTACATTTAGTCATTCCCCAAGATAGCGGTCTGAGTGGCAATATTGGCATCGCCATTTTAATCCTGCTACCAGCGACTTTATTTATTGGCGCTACATTTCCATTAGCAGTTCGTATATACACTGACCATGCAATCAAGGCAGCAAGTTCATCGGCACAAGTTTATTCTTGGAATACAGTTGGTGCTATTGTTGGTGCAACTGTCGCAGGTTTCTTTCTAATTCCAGCACTAAAATACGAAGGCACGATAAAAATAGTTATCCTTCTGAATGTGTTTTTAGGATTTCTTGCGACTTTAGTTTTAATCCGCACAAAGACTTGGCTAAGCGGCGCACTCGCTATAGTTTTTTTAGCGCTAGCACTAGTTTATAAGCCATCTATGCCAGAGCAAATACTGCGCACATCGCCTATTACTAATTATGCTGATGGCGAAATCATGTACTACGAGGTTGGTCGCTCCTCGACGGTATTAATGACTCGCAACGAAGGCTCTATTGGTTTACGCAACAATGGCTTGCCCGAAGCAGGCACTGCACTAAAAGGTTCTCCGCCTTTATTGAACACTCAAGAACTACTCAGCACATTGCCAGCAATTATTCGACCTGATGCAAAATCAATGCTTATAGTCGGACTCGGCGGCGGTAATGCAGTTAATGGCATTCCACCCTCTGTCGAAGAAATTGATGTTATTGAACTCGAGCCAGAAGTTATTGAGGCCAACAAAATTGCTAGTGAGTTTCGGACCAAGGACCCTCTGCTTGATCCAAGACTATCGATATATATTAACGATGCTCGCAGCGCACTAAGCCTGACTGATAAAAAATACGATGCCATTATCTCGCAACCATCACACCCTTGGACGGCTGGAGCATCGCACCTTTACACCCGCGAATATATGTCCTTAGCAGCCGAACATCTTAGCGAAGATGGCGTTTTTCTACAGTGGATGGCTGGACAATTTATATCTGAATCATTGTTCCGTAGTCTTTGCGCAACCATGCTAGACGTATTCGAACACATTAAGGTTTATCATTTTTCACAGGAAGTGCTGTTTTTCGTTGGCTCACAAACACCAATAGAACCTGAGTTAGAACTGACTATAACCAATCGACCGGTTGCCGATAATCCTGTTTTCTACTATCAACGAGGCATTGTTTCGGCCGAACAAATGTTGGCTGGTTTGCTACTAGACACGCAAGGCGCACAAGTACTTGCAAAAGACGCGCCCCTTCTTACTGACAACTTTAATCGCATGGCGACAGAATCAGCGCAAGCTAGGCAATCTGATTCGCAAATGAAATTGGCCAACATTGTTAAACTGTTACAACCATACGTGCCCGTTTTAAACAGCAATAGCTGGGTTCATACGCAGCTAGAAAATATAAACTATGCTTATATTTCGGAACAATATGAAAAATTAAAGATGCGCCCTTTCAGCATTGCCCTTGCTGAAACTCTAGAACAAAAGCAAAATTGGCAATCCCTGTTATTAACCGGTAGAGGTTTAGCCGCTCAAGGAGATCAAGCAGAATCATTAGAAGTATTAAAATCTGCGTATGACCTTTCACGCAATAATACACAATCTAACCAAGCAACTTATGCGCTAATTGAGCCTAGTCTAGACGAATTAGCACTCGGGCAAGCTGACGAAGAATTACAAAAAATCGCTAGCGAATTAAACGGTTCTGCAGCAGCAGTATTAGCCGCTAGAGAGGCCGCATTTAAACAAGATTGGGTAAAAGTTGCTAGCAACGACAACTTTCTAGCGCAATCTAAACCAACCGATCCTTGGTTTCTTGAGGCTACTAAACTAATGGTCGAATGGCGCAACCAACTGGCAAGAAGTCAACAACGCAACGACCTTGCTAACGAGGCATGGCAAATTATTGACCTAGCCATTGCTGTGCACCCAGTACCCGACCTTTATGCATTACGAGTATCGGCAGCTTATTTAGCAGACCGGCCTAACGAAGTAATCGAAACGGCACGACGATTAGCTTACATCATCAACGCTGAAGTTGAGCGCGTGAAGGAAGACAACCGTCTCACCGAGGAACTTTCAAACCTTCGCCTAAGGCAAGTCGCGGTTATAAAAAGCGCCGTCGACGATGTCAGCAAACGCCACGAGATAAACCCTCAAACATTAAGAGAAGTATTTTCTAAACTAGATGAAGCAACTGAATCACTAAATTAGATCAACATAAAACTATAGGAAAACTAGATCGGTTATCCCGTTGGTTTCATATCATAGAAACACAGCTTACTTACCATCAAGGTCGTGCACATAAGCGCCGTAAAAAAATGAGTTTCGATCACCTGGTGCTCCCGCGTCAGTCGCGCCTAACTCTATCGCTTTATTATAAAGAGCATCCGCACCCTCACGCGAACCGCCAGGAATAGCAACCATTTGACCATTACCACAGCTCTGTTCACCTTCATCAAAAGGAGTACAAACCGCCAACATTGCGCCACCTTGTTCCGTTCCATAAAACTTAATCCGATCAAGCCCCATCAGTTGCTTACCACCAACCATAGTTAGTAGTTCATCATAGAAACAGTCGATTTTTCTAAATTCTTTGTGCCTATTGTCGTGTAGCCAAGCATGTTATTACCTCGTAATTTAAAAAATACAAAATTGTTTATTTTGAATAATAGTTTTCTTTAACACTCAGTAGGGGTAACCGTTTCTTCAGGAAGATCCTCTCTAGCACCGCGTTGCCGAATGACATCACGAATCACCATACTTAGTTTATCTGAGTGTACTTCGCTTAATGCCATTTCATCTTTACCAGTTCTAGAAGGCCAACCAACAACAGTAATTGTATCCCCTTCACTCGCAAAATTTCTATCATGGCCATCTCTATCCCATAAGCGAGTAGACTTGCTGACAATTTCCCAAGTCTCTATCGAACCATCTTCACAAACAGACTCGACAACTAAATTAATATGCGGTTGCACATAATTTAGTTCTTTCAGTACACCAGTACGTTCAATTTTATTATCAATGTCGTATATGGCATATGAGTGATGCGCACTAACGCCCGTAACCATTAAGGCTGAAAGTGCTAAAATTAAAAACGTTTTTCTAAAGGCGATATGCTTCATGTTTATACCGTATTTTGAACTCTGCTATCAAGAAACGATCGAACGTAGCATCCAAGCTGTTTTCTCATGAATACGCATACGATCAGAAATTAAAGCGGCTGAAGATTCGTCGTCTGCTTCTTGAGCAGCAGATAGTGCCGCACGACACGTTTTAACTACTTTCTCATGGTTCTTAGTTAACGTATCAACCATTTCTTCCGAGCTCGGAACGCCCAAAGTTTCTTCTATAGAACTAAGTTCCATAAAATCTTTATAAGTCCCTGGTGCAGCAAAGCCAAGACTTCTAATTCTTTCAGCTATATCGTCAACAGCTATTGCTAATTCATTGTAATGTTCTTCAAACATTGTGTGTAACTGAACAAAAGAAGCACCTGTAACATTCCAATGAAAATTGTGGGTTTGTATGTAAAGAGTATAAGAATCTGCCAGCAGAACCTTTAACTGACCAACAACCAATTCTCTATTATCTTTATTAATTCCTATATTAATGCTTGTCATTTTAATCTCTTTTTGAACGTTGGCTACTCTGAAAACCTAATACTAACAATAATAATCACTAACAGCACTTTCCTTATCTATTTTTGAGAAAAATCAACCGCCATTAAAAAATGAGATGGGTATCGCAAGATTACGATACCCATATTAGCTAAAGCACTTTCAAGGCATTACGCGCCTATAACTTGGACTTGAGTATCTCTACCTGGATTAGGATTACTAATGAGCCCAGTAGAATTATCTCTTCCTGAGCCAATTATTTGGCAGTAGTTGTTGCTGCCTTCTAATACAAAGCCGTATTGTTGCCAGTTTCCTCGATTATCTTCATTTTTATCAAAAGCTTGGCAACCAATCAGTTGAACATAGCCTTGAAACTGTTGAATGAAAAATCCTGAAAAGGCACTTCGCGGACTGTCTCTTAACCAGCTATTAGAATCAGCATGACAACTTGTCATTGTGACTTGCCCTGCTTCAATACTGTAACCATGTTTCTCGTTATCTTGTGATTCACAGCCTGCAAACTGATTGCGGCGCGCGGTAATTTCAAAGCCATGCTCATCTGCAAACCACGCTTTACAATTAGTGAAACGGCTATTAGTACCACCGGCAAAAAAACCACTCTTGCCACTACCGCCTGTTTCTAACTGCGAGTAAAAACAATCAGGGCTATCTAAATAATACCCGTATCCACCGGCAAGCCAAATTCTGATGCGTGATAATTGCGCTGCACGCATTCGCGAACCAGTAAAACGGATACCGTCTCCACCTGTACGCCAAATATATAGGTCAGTAAAAGAATTTGCCACATCTGGGCTACCATCATCAAAGTATTTCTCAGTAATGTGGAAAAATATGCCATGCACATTTTGTCGATTACCATCAATTGCTAACGATGCGACATGAACTTTATCTATGCCTAAGCTGTTTGCCTCGATTACGCCACCCATAACATTCGAGTCATTACGAGAATTCCATTCACCCGTTGCCTTTAATATCGTTGATCTACCGCTGCCAATTAAACTAACACGCGGGCGCATTCGAATTTGATTACTAATATAAAAATTGCCTGGTGACAATTATATTGAGCCACCCAGACTAGTTCTTCTTGAAGGAGTTAACCGTCCAATAGCTTGATTAATTTCGTTTTGGTCATTAACCCCACTACAAACAATATCAGCAACATCTTTCATTTCTTGCGGCGCATCGCTCGCAGCAATCAGGATTGAAAAGCTCCCGCCAATTGCTGCATCAACTTGTGCAAAGGCATTGCCTGACGCACCAATAGCCGCAACACTTGCGGCAGATGCAGTACCCAGCATCGCCATTTTTTTCATCATATTTCTTCGTTCGGTCATTTTTTTCCCCTAGTTTATTAATTTTTATTATTTATCTTTTTAAAAAAAATATGTGGATCGCCCCAAACGAACCCTTTATAAAAAAACTACACGAACCACAGCCCAACATTTTACTTATTAAAATAGAACTAAATCCTCTCTATTCACAATAATTAACGTAATTTTTATTGGCGAATTACTGAGCACCAAAAATAATTTATATAAATATTTAAGGTACTGTATCTCTAAAAAATAGAAAATATTGATTCTTTCTCCACAGTTACCTTCAGCAAAAATGCTAAAGTTTAAATATCGTACAACTTGACTACTAAATATGAAGATAAAAATATCGCATCGAGATAAAAAATCTTTCTTTATATTCTTTATTGGGCTCAGTGTCTCTCTAGCCACGGTTCTTGGTGTAAAAGCATCAAATGATGATGACGATTTATTTTTATTGCTGAGTGGCGTACTGGCCAGCCTAAATCCAGCGCAAAATACTGGTGGCAGTCAATTCAATAATATTTTGCTGTTTGTCGGTGACGACATAGGCGTCGATAATGTCTCTGTATACGCTGAACATAGTCAATCCGCAATCACTCCAACCATTGATGACTTAGCCAACCGCGGCATCATGTTTCGTAATGCTTGGGCCAACCAACAATGCTCACCAACACGCGCCAGTGTGTTAACCGGTCGTTATTCGTTTCGCCATGGCGTCACTAGCCCCGGCGGTGCGACTGGAACACTGAATGATTCTGAGGTAACTATCGCTGAACTATTATCTGACGCTGGTTATCAAACTGCATTATTTGGTAAGTGGCATTTAGGTACCGGTAATGAGTCACTGCCTACCGCCCAAGGCTTTGATCACTTTTCTGGTGGCTTAAATTCAGCAGTAGAGGATTATTTTGCTTGGCAGAAAGTAGTGGTGACCTCGCAAGGCGGAACACCTACGACAATTAATGAAACCGATTATGCAACTGAGGTTGTTGCAGAAGAATCGGTCGACTGGATTAACAATACTGATGACCGACCGTGGTTCGCCATGGTGTCTTTCAATGCCCCTCATGGGCCGTTCCATGTTCCTCCCAACAATCGTTATAGCAATGTAACACTAAATGGTCCAGTTGGAGCTAGCTGCGGAAATGGAGATGTAGATTCAGACGACCTTTGTTATCGTGCAATGATTGAAGCTATGGATAGTTATATGAGCGATATACTCGCGCAAATTAGTCCAGAAAAGCTCGCACAAACTCTAATTATTTTTCTCGGTGACAACGGTACTCCTAACGCCACTGTTATTGCTGAAGACTCTTTTCAGAGAGGTCGCGCCAAAGGCACAGTTTATGAAGGCGGCGTTAATGTTCCTCTTATCATTAATGCCAGCGACGATGTGAATATTAATATTGCTGAAATTCCCGACCTAGTGCAAATTCAAGATGTGTTCTCGACCATCGCGCATGTTGCAGGTGTGCAAAACCCAAGTAATGTACAAATTGATGGGCGCAGCTTACTCGGCTACGTTCAAACAACGATCCCAGCACCCACGCCAAGACAAACACAATTTACTTTTGCCACCCAAGACTTACAATGGGCTCACTCTAATGGTGTCGACAAGTACATTTTAATTGACGACGGTGAGGAATGTTATAACTTGATTAATGACCCTGGTGAACTGAATCCAAATTCAGGCGACCAAGCAACTTGCAACCTACTCAGGGATACAAGACCACAGTAGTCAACTTAAATCGAATTTAATAATTTCTAGGGCAGTAGCAATAACTTCTAATATTATTTATAGAAGTAATTTTAAGCTAAATTGATGACAACTGCCCTTCAAGCGCACACAATAGGGGGCATCAACTTCAATTTAGATTAAAACGAATATTTTCAGAAAATAAAGTGATCCATTATGAGTGAAGAACCTAGAGTCCTGTATCA
>CAZFEM010000043.1:0-18736 GCA_964517515.1 uncultured Gammaproteobacteria bacterium
TCTGGTTAGTGTTAATCCCGACCCAGCAAGCAAAGTCACTGAGGGTTATACGGGAGATTAGTGTCGATCGTTACACGACATGCCCAGGGGCTCGTTACGATCCGTAAAGTCATAACGTACGCTTAAGTAAAACCCGAAAAATAAATACACATATTTGTCTCCTATGGATTTCATAATTGGAATAATGCAATGTGGTTATCGTTGCGATAAACACACCACGGCGTTGCTCAACGAAAGAGCGTTAAAGAATCTTCATAGCTGAAGCGTGTGAATAAATGCCGTTTACGCAAGCGCGCAAAGTAGACATAAAGGTTTGATATAAATGCCTTGTCGGAATGACAAAAGCGGATTGAAAAATCGCTTATAAGCGAAGGTAAAACGGTTTGCGATAATACTGAGTGATTATAAAAATCTAGCTAATTAGATTGATCGCTGAGTTCTTACGAGACAAATGTAGCATAAGAAAATGCGCCTTGAAAGTCACCTCGTTATTTTTCTCGTCCCCTCGACGTAACGCGCCGAAGGCGACGTTAGAGGCCAAGGGGCGAAGCCTCCGTGCCTCGTCACCGTGCGCGATTACTCGCAGCCCAGTGACGAGGCTCTGATCATTTTCTGAGTTTTGTGTGTATTTATTCTGTTGATTATTAACGATTTAAAGCAACCAAGAGACTTGGTTGCTTTATCAATGGAGGAGTTTGAGGAGTCCCTTTTCTTTCTATTTATAAACCGAGTTCAGTGATACGTTTGTGTTTAAAAGTCATCTCTCCAGAGAGTATTTTCTCGTTTGGCATTCCTAGTTTTTCGATCATTGATTTGCCTTTATCGGTTTTTTTAAGTAAGTCTTCACGAGTTATTCCTGGCTGAATTTTCTTAGCATAGGTGCTTGCTCGATCAAACACCATTCGCACGTTTCTTCGTATTCCCTTAATGAACTCAGTCGCAATCTCAGTATCTAGATATCCAGACGAATGTGCTGATCTCAAGTATCGAAATCCGAGGTCTGCACGCAACATCATGCGAGCTAAAAGGTTGCTATATTCAGTCGCATAATCAATATCGTAATTAGTTGGTACGTCCTTTTTTAACAAAGCCACCGTCATACCATCTTGCTTAGCTTGCTCTAATGCAGCTTCGGATTTTTCTATCGCTTTAGCGATAAACTGCTCTACTTCTTCGAGCCTCAAATCAATTTCAATTAACGCGGTTTCAGCGTATGGATTGTCTTTCATACCCATGGCAAATATTGCATTCAAGCGTTTTTGAGCGAAGAAAAAACCGGGTATAAACTGCTTGGTTTTCTCCCCGCCTTTAAACAAAAGTTCGGCGTCATTACTATGCAACGTCAATGTTATTTTACTCAGATACATGCTTGTTTTGATTCATGTTTAGAGTTTGGTTTTATGTCTTTTACAAGCAGCCAAACATCATTAATCGGAACACCTGAATAGTGATGCGCCCTGATTAATCGAACAGCTTTGTTGCCACTAACCTTATGCCAACAATCGATGACTAATTTCTTTTCTCCTGCATCCAATTGCTTAGGCCTACCCTGCTTGGGGTAGTCTGATGTCATCACTTTACGCTTCGACACGATCTTACTCTGGTGCACTCCAGTGACTTCAGTAATTACGTTTTTCGAGGCTCCATAGCGAATCAACACGCCGACCTCATCTTCGAGTACTTGAGTCTTATAAGCACCTTTAACTCGGCTTTTAAATGCTCCTATATCAATGGCGATGTGAAGCGTATCGTCTTTGCAGGCGATCTCTGAACGCTTAACCAAATCAACTAATAAGGTATCTAAAACATCAAAGGGAAGGCCTTTAATCGAATTGAGAAATGGGTCACGACTGTGGCCTAAATACATCTTAAAAATATCTATAACGGACGTGGCGTTATTCATTACTTACTCCCTTAAAACCATAACGGCTTACAACACCCAACCTTGACCTTCTACCCAAGTCACAAACACATAATGTCGTTGAAAATATAAAGATCATGAGCCTTTTTCAGAAAATAAATCACCAAGACCTACGTGCTCGTCTTGGCTTTGAATAGCGCTCTCACGACCTATGATTCGCGCATTTTCTGGTACTACTTTTGTGCTTTGATCTTCGACTATCCCCTGATCCGTATCGCTAACCGCAATGTTTCTATGAATTGCTTTTTTACTGATGCGATGCCGGTTACTGCATTGATAGTAGGGTATGACCCTATACGCTAACGCTAGCATATTTGTTAACTCAACTATCACTTTTTCTTGACTATCGTCCATTAAATTATTTTTAAGTTCTATGCTGTATCTGTGGTTTTTATCTATAGAATCACCGAGGCTTAAAAGCTTTTTGAGCGTCATTTCAAATTCGATTTTACTCAACGGCTTCGCACTTGAAACGGCGTATATACGAAAAAGTTCCCATAGAAAATTGCGATCAACTAACAAATAATATTGACCTTCAAACACCAGACTTGTTAACTGGTTTTTTGTAAAAACGTTATTCTCTAACATCGTTAAAACTCGTTTCAAATTGCCTTTAAATATCTCGTCTTGGTTTAAGACTGCCCCTGAAACAAAACTCTCTACTTGCTCAATAATTGAATAGAACGGGTTGATTCGTTCATGATAAAAACCTGATACGGCGTTAACAACAAACGGGTAGATGCCCGCTTTAGCTAATTGATCAATCACACTGAAACCGAGTATTTTGTCGATCAAATGTATGTTGGTAATTTCCTGTGCGTAAGCATACTCACTAGGCGTATTTTTCGTGCTACCTGCGACTAATTTACGTCGCGCAACCAGCATCGGGTTTACGATACCTTGTTGCGTTTGATATTGATTTAAACTCAACCTTGTTACCAAGTAACGAATGGAAATTGCACTAAACAATGCAAATGTCCATATCGCTTTATTGCTCTGATCTTTCTCAGATGAGCCGTAATCAAAAATTGCCGATCGCCGTTTTCTTAACGCTTTGTATACTGTCTCAAAGTATCGCTCAGGGATACTATC
Source organism: uncultured Gammaproteobacteria bacterium (assembly GCA_964517515.1). Lineage (GTDB taxonomy): Bacteria > Pseudomonadota > Gammaproteobacteria > Arenicellales > Arenicellaceae > Arenicella. Next base: position 3,014 of record CAZFEM010000043.1, read on the forward strand.
TTCGCCTATCGTGTGCTCATATTGTTGAATTCGCGCAATAACAGGCTCATAAAATTTCACGAATTCGTCTTTTTCTATCAGCGCTATCTGACGAATATTTTCCTTGTATGCATGCTCTGACTTTAATCCTTCTTTGGGTAAATTTTTTCCAGTCTCAATCTCTTTCTCTGACGCTGAGTGTCGATTCAATCTGGCTAATGCGATGGCACCCACTACTATTAGGCTGCCTACGGCTATACCGACCCATGTCAGGTTAGTATTCATTATTAGTAAGCTGTTTGTTTTGCATATTCAATTATTTTTGAGTTAGGCCACTGCTTTTCAGCGTAGAAATGTGCGTTCAATAATGAGTATCGATTGGCATAATCTGCCAACACTTCAGTAAATGGATTCCAAATTTTTTGATCCTCTGAGTTAGCGACTTTAATATGCCAAACATCCAAATTTGTCAGTGCATTCAAAAATTCAAATTCAGACTCCACGTTATCCAATTGATCTAGCACTTTAGGTAATGATTGCGGTAGATCCATATACTCTTCAATTCCGTAGAATTGCTTCATTAAACGAAGTTTGATCAAGCTGGTATTCGTAAATAGATCCGGCATACCCATGTGCTTATAGATGGTTAATTGGCACTAATTAGTATTTAGACACGCTATGAAAATCACAATAAAAAGGCGTTATAGATTTTATAGCCCACCTTTACCATAGTGACACGCACACAAAATAAGCAGCTGGCTTAACTCGTTTTGTTGGATAGTGCATAGATATTGATGACTTAGCCCAAGGGCTAAGTCATCAACGGCGAAGCGATTGCTTCTTGGATACATCTGGAGTTTTAATACTCTCAGTGCTTTGGATAAGTCCGATGTTCACTACATTTCAATCGGTATTGTAGATATGGATTTCTTTCGATTACCTTTTTAGTATATGTATATTTTTTAAAAAATATCAATCTAGTTTTGTCTAAATTAATATTGATTATCTTAGGTTAAGACTTTTCAACATTATTTAACCGCTCACTTTTTGTTGCAAACTTTACGTTGTCTACCTAAATTTTTGCAATAAAAAAAACCCCTATCAATTAAGTGATAGGGGTTAAAGCTTTAACGTAAGGAACCTGTTTCAGCAAAAGAATATGCGGCTTCATAGCCACCAGCTCCAAAGATAAAGTGGTCGAGTAATTTGACGCCAACCATATTCAACGCTAAGTAAAGCGCCTCAGTTAACGTCTTGTCGGCGGCACTTGGTTCAGCAACACCACTTGGGTGATTGTGCGCAACGATCATCGCGGCCGCATTGTATTTAAGCGCGTCTTTGACGACTTCGCGCACAGGCACACTCGCGTTATCGATAGTACCTCTGAACATTTGGTCGATTTCAATAACTCGATGTTTTGAGTCCATAAAGATTGCGACAAATGACTCATATTCCCAATTGGTTCGCATGTATAAATACGCTCGTGCGTCACTGGGATTGCCGATAGTAGTTAGATCATCGGCTTGGTAGTGAGAGTCTAAAATCTCATTAGCCGATTGAATAACAACGTCTTCATGAGCCAATGCATATCGGCCATTTAGCTTTTTAATGTACAAACTATTGTCTTGGTTTTTCATGGTAGGTGCTCCAAATAACGAAGACACCACTCCCCACAGGGGATGAATATCCCCGCGTGGGTTGAAATAAATGCGTCGATGGATGACGCAGGACTATCTAACGATCGGACACACAAAACGTGCCCGAGCATTTAGAAATTTTGATTAAGTCTTCAGAAAATGAAGGTGCGTCATTGACGCAAAATAGGAAGGTCTGGTTTGCAGCTAATTTCAACCAGTGGCTAGCGTTACTGACTACAGATTAGCACAGTGAATTTACTTTGACTATTCAATGATCAAATTAGCCAAATTTCCCGAGAACAGTTTTTTTCAAACAAGCCCCCAATTAAAAGTAGCAGAGCTGAACCATTTGTCATCTCAAAAGACAGCTTTTCTATCACTAGAATCAGTCTTAACCATCCAACAAATGAACTACTTAAGTTTTGTAGATATAACTGCTTTCTCTAACATCTGCGTTAACAATCCAGTTATTCCTCGACGCTTTTTAAGAAGCCCTGGAATTTCGTTCGCATTGCTAACCAAGGTAAAATGTTCCTCGGCAATATCATAGTAATGAGTACCGTTAGCGCGCTCTATAACCTTACCGTTGTCTAAAGCATCATAAGCACTGATAAAATACCATTGGTCTTTATCATTGCTGTCCTTATCCCTGATTGCATACCACAAGAACATCTTAAAAGCATGCTCAAACTCGACTGAGTAAATCAACTCATTTTCAAAATTCAGAAAAAATCCATTCGATTTTTTAGCGCGCTTATAGTTTTTAACGTCAACAGCCAATAAACCCATGCCCGCTATAAGCAATAAAAAATCAGGTCGCTTTAGTTTTCCTTGAAACAGTAATGTATACGTTTCAAGATCATTATCGACTCTTAAAAACGGTGCATCGTACATTTGCAACCAACCCTGAAAAAGGTCTTCACCTTCTATTCCTTGATCTTCAATCTTGCTTCTTTGAATATTCCCCACTGACAACTCCATCAATTTTAATTAAAAATCTCTATCTATAGAACACGTCGTTTTTCGAACGATTCGATCAGATAAAAGCAACAATCCTACGATAGTTTTTGACTTTTCAGAATGTTGTTCACCATAGCTCCTAAAGTATATTTTTGGGTCTATCAAATTCAACCTAGATACAAAATCAGGAAAAACTTCAACCTATTGATTTACGATTTCGACTCTTCTCAATTCTAATGTATCTAATCTCATCGGCTTAATTTTTAGTACCAACGGATTATTAGCATCCACTTTTTCGTCTTTTTTCTTAGGCATTTCTTCAATCTGACCATAGAAATAGCAACGTAAATAGTTCTTATAATTATCATCTTCGAGTGCTGACCGAATCGCTTCCATTAGTACGTAACTACCAGGGTTCGCTTCGATCAATTTGCGAGTAATCATAAAACTGGGTTTTGCCGTTGTTTCGCCTACGGTGACCTCATCGTAAAAATGTAATATAGCGGCATTTGGCAACCCTTTAGACCAATCAAATTTATGCGGCAATGTTGTGATGCGAGCGTTGCCATGGAAAATATGGTCTGTCCTATTATCAGTGGAATACCACTCAATCGGAAAAAAGAAATGTCCCCAAGTCGTCTCACCCACACTGATGACGTTAAGTGGTTCATCGAATAACTTCTTTTCCCATACGGTTATATAACTTGATACTAGGGCACTAAAGTAAGGTGATCTTTTAGGGCGTGCGATGCGCTTTACTGCATGATCGAGCCGTTGTCGACGATTTGTCGGTGCGTCGCTTGTGGTTTTCGCTGTGCGTTCATCGCTCGGCTCTTCTTTAATCGTCGGATTTTCGATCTCTTTGCTCTCCAGCAAAAATGTAGTTTCTTCGATCAAGCCCTGTGCCGCAACGCGCTGTCGGCGATGCTTCTTCTCAGCGAGCGTATCGGCTTCATCGATATAGACTTGTTCTGCTTCTTGATCAATCGTCCACTGACAGTCGTCTGAATGATTATGTCCCGGCTTGGTTTTAAAATAAGGATTGACGATAGGGTTATCATCTTCACTGCCTTCATCTGCGAGATCTGGCGCAGCATGACCTTCCGAGTCGATCGGAACGCGCCTATAGTTAACCCCTAAAATTTCTACTTGTATTGGCAGTTTTTCACACTCTGGTGAGGAACAATAAAACGAATACTTTTTTCTAGGTAGGGTCTGGGCAAAATAGTTGATGCCGGCCTCTTGAATGTCGATCGTTCTGCCCAAATCTCGGCAAAAGGCCTTCCCGATTTTCATTGCATTAGTTGCCATAAACTCCTTTTACTACTCAATGACTTTTAGATAATCGGTCGGCACGCCGCCATACTCTTGAAACAGATGAGTAATAACATCTTGCTGGATACCTGCCTGATTTAATAATCGCACAACTTGAAGCTTATTAGGGTCACTGGAATTGTTCTCTAAGCTGGTTCTAGCTGCATCGATAATCGCGAGCCTATTTCCTTGAAAATGACTAATGTGTTCGCCATACATTGTCATCGCCCATTTCGGCACAGCACTCGATAACTTGTTAATGTTGCCTAAGTGCATTGAAAACACAAACCGGTGCATAGGATCACTCATTGTAGCTTTGTGATTGTTGTCCCAAACGTAAGCCCGATCTGCTTTAGTAACGGCTAACTTTAAGTTCTCAATCGTTCGCGGAAAACGCTCTCGAACTTTTTTCTCAGGAACTGCGTGACCACCAACTTGAGTACGAGTATTTACCCGTTTAATGGCTTTTTCAGGGTCATCAACATGAACGTGATTGAGAATAACTTCAAAACCTTTTTGCTGCGCCTCGCCGATCAAATCAATTTTTGATTGGTGCGAAAATACCGTTTCTGTAACAAAACTTAAGCCTGCATCAAAGCAATGAGTTCTTAATCTTGCGGCTTCACGCGCGGCAGTATAGCTGTGATCACCGACCTCATCAGGAAACATCGACTTTTCGATTTCATCGGCATTAACAAACGGAACGTCTCTACTTTGAGACACTAAGAAGGGTTTTATTTTCGTGTAGTAAAATGTTGTTTTGCCGGCACCGTTAATACCGGCGAGCAAAATCATCGAAGGCTTTGACAATGTGAGAGTCGTTTATGTTTGACTGATTTGAGCAGGCTTGCCCGCGTATTGCTCGAACTCACCTTGCTCATTATCTCCGTAAAGTGCGGCCCCACTATCTAGCAACTGTTGCACGAAATCCTGTTCTGCATCGCCCATTACACCTCGCTCTGATTTATCAACTAATTGATCCATCATTCCTAAAAATACATCGCTGTCTGCACCGTTACTAGAACGTAGCGTACCGCGTTGCTGATCGACCATAAAGCGCAATTGTTGCTGTGGTGAACGATACGAATCCGTTGCTAATTCACGCAAATCAGCTAACAAGTCTGTGTCAATTTTCATGGTAGTTTGTGCCATTTGGAATATCCTCTCTTTACCGATAGAGCTAATGTATCACCCTCATTGTAAACCAAAGGTATACCTTTTGCATTAAATCCATTTAATTGGAATTTTAAGTTCTTTCTGTCATTTATTGCACTTAAAGGATTCGATTGTAGAATAAGGGCTTATGTGCGGACGCTTTAATTCTCATTTACCCAAAATGCACGGCTGGGCTTCTGCCTTAGAGCATTGGCCAGCTGTGGAATCGAGCTATAACGTTACTCCGACCTCACAAATTGCAGCTTTTAAAGGACGGCGCGGCCGAGCAATGCGCTGGGGAATGGTTGCACCGTGGGCGAATAGTTTTGATTCAAAGTTCGCAACCTTCAATGCACGAATTGAGACCGTTGAGGAAAAGGCGACGTTTCAAAATGCATGGCTTAAATCGCAGCGCTGCGTGATACCAATGGCTGGTTATTTTGAGTGGAAGTCTGACAACGGAATAAAACAACCGTATTATATCCAGGGTAAAGATCAAGGGTGCTTAGCCGTAGCTGGTTTATATGAGCAGTGGGGAGATGGTCAACTGTCATGCACGATATTAACCACTTCCTCTCAAGGCGACTTAGAAAAGATTCACGGACGCATGCCAATCTTACTCACACCAACTCAGGTTAAAGATTGGATTTACGGTGATGTTAATAAAAGAGATGTGCTGAACTTAATCTCTCCTAATATAATATCGTATCCCGTTTCATCAGCGATAGGAAAAGTCAGTAACGATTACGAATCCCTTTTAGAGCGACTAGGTTAATCGAATAGCTATTATATTCAGTGCCGACGAACATATACTACTCATTCCTTTTTCTCTTGGATGGTGAGCATAGATTAGATATAGTAAATAGCTTGAAATTAAAAAATTATGGCAACCATTAGAAAATGAATAGGATAAAAAAAAATATTACCGTTCGCTTCTTTTCTGTAGACGCTAAGAATAGTTTTTTCACTAACTTTGTAACGAATTTCAATACAAATAAAGAAGGAGACTCTAATTCTCGGATCTTCGATCTAAGATCAAAGAAGCATCTTATAAAGATTAATCAAAGCCATGATATTAAAAATACAGTTGCGTATTCAGTTACCGTTGTTAGAGAAAGAAATACCTGGCAAACGAAAGCAACGAGTGATGGGAAAATTACAGGAATATCACTGAACCAAGGAATCATAGGAGATCCATACTACTTTTTTTTAGTCCCGGCTAAACAGTTATTGTTAGGATTCACCTCAGGGCCAAGCGGGAGTATAAAAAGTGTTGCGCGAACAATGCTCGATCAATTTAGCGTTGATCGCCAAGAGAAAATTAAACTAGATCTTATTCCTAAAGAAAAGGAGTTTGACGCGCTTAGCCAATTACCTACTTTCAGTAATCTTCACTTTAGGATCAACCCTTCATCTTTAACTGATATCACTGAAGATACACCCAAACTTATTAAAGATGTCAGCGAAGTACCACTCATTAATCCAAATGCACAACTGGCATTGGATTTAGACCTTAATGACTCCAAAGATACTGACTTAACGAAAGATGATGTCTTGGAGATCATCAGCTATCTATCTGACCATAACGGTTGCACGGTATTAAAGGTCAAAGGCGTAAATAATGACGGAGCTCCAGTCTCCTTAGACTTTGGAAACGCCTATATAACTCATAAAACAGAAATCACTTCTCGGAATAAATTCATAGACGAAAAATCCGCCATCGATTCATTGAAAAAAGCGCTGACCGAATACCTGAACCTTTAACCTAATAAACCAATAAGCTCTTTTTTAGTAACAGGGTGGATATCAGAAACGTTGCCAGCATTAAACAAATCCATTAGATCGCTAGAATCGTTTACACTGCTGTTGGCAGGCAAACAACTTTCAATATCGAGCGCAGCCTCTCTAGATAAACCAATATTGATAAGGTTAATCAATCGATCATCGCAAGCGCCAATTTCAATAAACGAATGTAATTTTATATTCGCCACGTCCAGACCGTTATCTCGCAAAACACTATCGAGCAAAATTTGATAGCACCTTAATGCATTTGATAAACGAAATCGGATGTCACTATTAATAACCTTGTTAATGTCTCGAACCGACTTATTAACACTGGCAGGGTTCTCATTGTTGTTCTCTGCATAGCTTGCATTCCAACTAATTTGATCAACGATCATCTTTTTAAGGCTATCGCCCTGAATCCATTTTCTCGAGACCTTACAAATAAATTCAAGATTATAATTTTCGGTTGGAATGTAAACGCCGCATTCTTCAAGCACTCGACTTACTTTTAGCAAGGTCTCGTATAGCTCACCTGATTTAGGATGCGGTAACACCCACTGCTCAGGACCGTCTTGTTCATTCAAAAATTTAAATAATTTATTCTGTTGTAAGTACCCAATAGAGGGGTTTGCCTCAAGGGTAAATGTCGCAACCTTAAGGTTTTGATGAGCGAGCTCAACACTATTAGATAACTGCTCTTTTTCATCACTGCTGAGCGTAAGCTCTGGCGCTTGCAACGTCGCTTCAAGAACACCTGACCCGAACTCCTTAATCAGCTTGTTCGCAATAGTATAAAATCGATACCGATCTCCACCCTCATCAGTCAGCTCACCGCTCAAGGCTTCAATAACCTGAGCAAACTCTTCATTAAGCGACTTAAAGTAACTTGGGATTTTTATATCTTCTTCATCGTTATCATCAAAGTAGTCTTTAAAGTCCCAAGAATCAGGCTCTATAAGAAAAATATTGCCAGAAAAATGCTGTAACATTCGACCGGCTCTACCAGTGATATTGTTTAATTTCACATCCTCAATCCGCTTAGAGGGTTCACGCGGCACCGGTTGCGTCGGGTTTTGTAGAAAGAGATTTTTTGACGGCAAATTAATACCCTCTGCCAAAGTGCTGGTACAAGCAATAAATCTAACTTCACCCTCTTTAACAAGGTTTTCCACCATCACACGTACTGAGCTAGGCAATGGCCCGTAATGAAAGGCCACACCTTTTCTTAGGTTTGCCGCCAGAGAAAACTCATCATGGATAAACTCTTCAATATAACTAGCAGCTTCTTCAAGGCTGTCATTCTCGGGAACTTCTTCTATGAGATCTGCAATTTTCTGGGCAAAATTTTCACAATAATCTGTGCGATTTCTGTAAATAATATTGCTCTGCCCACGACCTAATCTGTAAACAATGTCTTGTAGCTTTTTGTCGGTAAAGTTTTTCGGTATGACGGTTGCATTTTCTGAACCATGACGAGAGATAACAAGATTCTGGCCTTTTGGAACCACCGACATAATAATTTTGGCAACTGGAGAACGGTCTGTAAGTTCTTTTTTAAACTCAACCTCATTAAAAATAGTTGAGAAGGCGTCTTGGTAGCTTTGTGCAGGCATGCTAATGATTACCTGAGGTACTACGTTACCCTGCAAAATCTTCTCAATTGTCAGGTGAAGTAGAACGCCTCTGCTCTTGTCTGCAATGTTGTGCGCTTCGTCAATGAATAAATAATTGAACGTAATATCACCGAGTAATAACACTTCGTGAAGCCGCTCTTGGGTCATCACAAAGATTGTTCTGGCGCTAAATTCTGTTTTCTTAGGTATCGTACATATCTCTATGTCACTCTCGTAACTTTGGACCAGCTCATAGACTTTGCCAGCAACTTCCGAAATTAGAGCTCTGGTAGGTACAACAATGGCCGCAAAAGCACCATCACTTTCCGTTATTTGGTTAATCAAATAATGCAAGATAATATGAGTTTTACCGGCGGAAGTTGGCGCTGACGTAATCACATCTTCGTCATTCATTAGGTCAGCCCAAAGTCGGCGCTGAAAATCGGTTAACGGAAAGTCAAGTTCTGGAACTGTATTCAAGGCCTGCCTGAATTCAATTTGTGCATTCGTATAAAAATTATATGTGAAATTAATATCAGAGAACTTTTGGCCTAGAAGTTGAATGTTTGGAAAATCACCTGAGCTGACAAACAAGTTGTTGGCTATCGGAATCAAGTCCGGATACTCTTTTCCATACAAATCCAATAGCATGGACAGTACGACCGCTCCTTCAGCTTGCAGCTTACTATCTTCTGATGCATACAATATTTGAGCCGCCGAAATCAGCTTTTTTATCTCACTTCGCTCTAGTTTCTGTTCACTCGAAATAAGATTCAAAACATAAGACTCGAAAACAGAATTGGAGGACTTTTGATAGCCCTCACTATCGGCCACATGTCTGGCCAGTCTATTTCGAAATTCGCTCATTGAGTTATCCCCATATGAGCAATAAACCCGTCTACCAAGTCGTCAATGCTACTAAAAGGCAAGATCATTAACGCCGTATCGTCAATTTCAATACCCTTTTTTTCGGCCCTTGTAAAATAACTACCTACCATCTTTTTTGCCTGCTCTTTGTAGGCTTCGATAAACTCTTTTTCGGTTTTTGCATCGGAGATAAGCGCTGGCGCGTTAAATCCAATGAAGCAAGGCGAGTGTATGAACTCGGACACATCATCGCTCGAAAACGGGTCCAATAAATCAATCAACTTTGATTCGAAGTCAGCGTCTATATTAGGAAAATCCATGAAACTATCCAAAAGATCAAATTCAACGTAATACCGCTGTTTCGCCGATTGTATGGAAGGAATGGCATCTGAAGATGCACTACTAAATGTTTTATGCATTTTTGACTCACCCAAATAGAGCTTGAAACCACTTCCGTCAAACTGCCCATGCACCGAATCTCCGCCAAATACCGGCACTTTCGGGGTAGTCTTCATTGAAACTTTGCTTAACAACTTAGGCGCATTGAAATATACATCAAGTAACGTAAATAGAATTAACTCGCCTAGTTCGCCCTGGGCGGTATGACGGCTAAGTTTTCGAACGGCTTTGTTGAACAGGTTTTCGACCGCGTTGGGGTTTTCGATTCCCAACTTCCTTTCTATTTCTTTGCATGAGAAAACAAAATTATGAAGGATACCCTCCCTAATCAGCTCAAAAAAACCTTGATGATCAGTAACCCCATCCTTGGTCGGCAAATAAACTAACAAGGTTTCGACTCGGCGACCCTTTAGCTTCCAAGAAACTGGAACTTGCTTTAACACACCCTTTATTTGGCTTGCATTTTTAAGCTGTGTTTCTAATCTTTTGACCATAGTTTAATTCTGCCCCGCAATGCTAATTATCACAATTCGCCCACTCTCACATACATCAATGCGATCAAGCCTTAGTGTTTTTGAAACCTACCTTTAACCTACTCGAACAACGACATCAAAGCCGCAAGGGCCTGAAGCGTTTCTATGATTCACTCGCAATGTTAATAGCTGGAACATCATGATCAACCTCCGTTGTTATAAGCAAAAACTTGTCGAAAACTCCGGTAGCCACAGCGTAAATACCCCCATATCAACTTAAGCAACTTCAACTGTTTAGTTATAACATTGCTTAGAGGTTATTAGCAATCTATTGACATCAGCTCTCAACAACAGCGTCTCTAACGTCACAGGTTCGCCAAGCGTATAGCATATTTATAACGTGTAGGTACTTCGTATCACCACCCTCTAAATACTAGCTTTAATAGCATCCTCCGCCTTGGATAACAGGCGTTTTGATATCAAGCCTGCGTAAATTGATAGTATGCCAGCTGACAAACTCATTAAATAAAACACAATGTGGTTTATCGATGATGCGACAGTACTGAAATCGTAATACAAAATTAGATGCGCATTTCCCGAGTTCACAAACCTCATGATACGGGCTAACTCTGGCAATGTTTGGGTGTTCAAAAAGTAGGTTAAAACGCCTACGATTGCCAACATAATTGCACCACGAAGAACGAATTGGAATGATTTCATTTCTGTTACCTTTTTGATTAATTATTTAACTCAAGAATAATGTAGAAAATTTCGACTTTAAGTGTCGCGCGTTGCGTTCTTGCTATGCAAACCGCGCTCGCCAACCTTCGCTAAACGCTCATCACCGCAAAAGGACGCGGCGACTTTGGGCTTCTGATCACTAACGCTTTCGCACGCTGTGCGACCACGGAGTGGACCCTACTTTTGTTTATGGGCTTGCAGCCCGGCGCTACAAGCCCCTAAAGCCTTCGGTAAGCCCCAAAATAAATTGTCTTCTCAGCTCTCTTTTTCTAATCAATTTTTTTCGTGTCTTAGGGCTGTTTCTCCGCCTCCTGGCTTAAGTATTTGGTAGCTACCAAATGAGCGAGCGCGCCCTATGCGCGTACGCATCATTCGATAGCAAATATTTTTCAAGACTTGGTCGACCAGCACTCACAAGACACCTGATTTTTGTTTATCGATTCCTTTAATTGAAATAAATGAGGCATCAAAAAATGACTACTCTACAAATTAAGACGTTCAAACCCAGTGAGACCATTTGTTCAAAAGTAAATGTTCGCCCTGCGAGCAAAGCTAAAAATATTGACGAGCTTGTCTCTGACATATCCCATCATGGGCAATTACAACCCGTGATCATTCGGATTGAAGATGGCAAACCTGCGGTGGTCGCGGGGCAACGCAGACGCAAAGCCCTGTTAAAACTTGAGCAAGCGAATGATGATGTTTTGATCGACGCTTATGTGATCGACTGTGATGACATGCAAGCAATGGCGATTTCATTGAGTGAGAACAAGAACCAATTACCTATGACGGCAATCGATTCTTACAAGGCGCTTTCTAAGTTAGCGAAGCAAGGCTGGGATGCCGATACTATTAGCGCGGTGTACTCAATGACGGTTAAGGAGGTTCGCCAAACACTGGCCTTGGGTGATCTACCCGCCAGTGTAATGACTGCTTATGAGAACGATGATTTTGACGATGATTGTTTGAAGCTTTTAGCCATTGCGCCTAAAGGTCGATTGAACTAGTGGATTAAGTTGTACCGAGATGGCAATGCACCAACGTGGGCGCGTGATGTTAAATCCTTTATCGCTAACGATCAAAACGTGATTAAAACCGAGGCCGCCTTGTTTGATGTAGACCAAGTTGAGATTGCCTTAGTTGAGGATATTTTTCAGGACGAAACATTCTTTGCTGACCCAGAGCAATTCTGGGTATTGCAACGTGCTGAGATCGAAGAGATTCAAGCTGACTATGAGTCGCGCAAATGGCCTGTTGAGGTCATTGAGCAAAGTTATTCAAGTTGGCAGTACACCGACACCAAAAAGAAAGACGGTGGCAAGGTACTGATTTTTGTTAGCTCGGATGGTCGTGTGGAAGTGCAAGAAGGGATTTTGAACAATACTGAATTGCGTCAGCGCGAACGCATTGCGCGAGGTGAAAGCGACGACGAACAAGATACGCTCAAGGTAAAACCAGAAGTTACCAAAAAACTTAATGAGTACTTACTCGGCTATCTAACTCAGGCCGCTCAAAGCTCCGTGTTGGATGACTACGAGTTAACCCAACGCGTTATGTTGATTATGCTCTTGTGTGCTGATGGTCGCTTTAGTACCAGCTATTCAGACACTCAATCGCGCATAGCCAACGAAGTAACTAACGGTGAGTTAGCTAAGACCGAGAAATACATCGAAGGTCAAAAGCTATCGAAATCAGCCTTTAAAAAGCTCGGCACTAAGCCTAATGGCTACTCGCGTGACTTTGCAAAGATGTTCAGCAAAGTAATGAAGCTTGATTTAGCCGATGTGCAAACTGCCTTAATGGTAGTGACCGCTAGAGCCATGACGCCACAATGCGATGCTGTGCAAGCCATTCATAAACACGTCAAGCCCGATATGACGCAGTTTTGGAATGCCGAAGCTAGCCCTACTTTTGTGCAGGTTGCCCAAGGTAAACCATTGTTGTTCTCAGTATTGGAAAGTCTCACCGACACCCAAACAGTCTCAGAGCACGAAAAAGCCAAAGTCATGGATATCAAAAGCTTGATTCAAGCCAAAGCGGTTGAGCAAAGTAATTGGTTACCTGCCTATTTTACAGGTGGGAGTTATGGGAACGGAGTTGGTGCTCCTTTGTCTTAAGGAAAAACAAGGCCAAGGAAGGCCATTTCCATCACCTTAATCAAAACTTATAGGAGCGCACAATGCAAACTGTAATTACCAAACCGATTCACAGAATACTGACCGAAAATTTTGCTAAAAGCGAACAAGTGCGGGACAACATTAAAGACTATGAGCAAGACACAGATTTTGAACCGGCACTGAAACTGTTTTGCCCTTGGGGAGCGGCCACATGGCTGATTACCGAGTTAGACCCCGAAACTAATATTGCTTATGGCTTAGCGTATCTTGGAGGTATCAGCCCTGAACTCGGGCTTATTTCAATCAATGAACTGGCAACCATTAGACATGCAAGCGGCTTACGCATTGAACGAGACATTTACTTTAGTGCCAACGGACGTTTGCTTAACCAGTATGCAAAAGAAGCTAGAGAGTTAGGCTATATAACAGCCTGACAAAGTAATAACTTTTTGTATTCAAGCTGCAATTAACGAGGAGATTGATCTTTGATTGTTCGCTCAATCATGTCACCAGTAGTCATTGACTCATTTAGAATAAACTCTTTGATCAACTCCTTCATTTGATCTGAAATTTCCAAGGATTCTAAGCGAACATTAGCCAGAGCTTGGCTAAGGGCATCGTTAATATTTTCATCGACTCGCATACTTAAAAGCTTAACACACAACTTATCGGTTCACCGCGCTTAGCTCGGCTACAAGTTTCTTTCGATAACCTAACGCCTGGGTTTTCTCTGTTCTCTTTTCAATACCCTTGCGGTTTACCGACTCCAAGTAAGTGCGACAACTAATCAAAGTATCAACTCCGTGGTCACTCAGAACGCAATTAACGACATCTTCCTGTTGCAATCGTTCACCCGCCGACAAAACGGCAAGAACACCTTTTATACCTCTTCTAAATTCAAGCACTTGACTGTCGGATTTATCAATCTTGTATCCCGCCGACTGCATAACTTGAGTCAGTTTCGTGCTGACCTCAGCCATATTTTTAGACGTGGCCAAAACGGTAATAGCTGACTCATCAAGACCCAACAAATTATCGCTTTGACACGCACTCAGCAAGGGCATAAATAGCACTAGAGGGAACATAGCGAACCTTTTCATAAGACACCTCCTAATCTGAAAATTACCCTAGCCCAATGGATCACCACGCTCTATAACTAGAGGATCATGAGCCACCCGCCACTCAACATGAGAAAATAGAGTAAACTCTTAATGGATAAGAGTCTAGTTAATGCTATGCAACCTTAGATATGAATTTATGAACAATATTTCCGAAACAAAGAATCAACATTTTATACCAAGGTTTCTACTGAAGAACTTTTCATGGTGCATCAATCCTAGTCAAAAAAAGAAACGACAAAAATTTAAGGTTTTCTTCACAACCATAAGCGACCCTAGTCAAAAAAAGGATATCAATAGGATCGCCTGTTCAGATTACTTTTATGAAGAAGAGGTGCTTGGTGATGTCGAAATTGAGAAACAATTGTCAGAGCGTGAAAATAGATATGCACGCAGTTTAAATATTGTATTAGACCGCTCAATAATTGAAAAATCTCAATACCAAATCATTTCAAATTTTATTTTCAACCTCACTTGGAGAACGGAAAATAATCGGGTACTCATGACATCGATTATGCAAAATGGCTTTGAAGGGGTCGCTATCGACATGATGAGCGATAAAAGGGAGATAGCAAAAATACAAAACAAAGCTTTTGATGACTATGTATATGAACACGGAGTCAATGCAGATCGAAATCAAAAAGCTAAATTCATGCAGAGGGCATCACCGATCCTCACAGCGGACATGAATGAGAAAATGAATAATTTACTCGAAAATGAATTGCCTTATCTAATGAAAAATTTTGCATCAAGTACACAATCAAAGCTAGTTACCCAGGATAACTTCGTATCTCACCCAGTGATGTCAAAAGTGATCTGGGAAATGCGTACCGTTGAATTGCCTTTAATTCTTGGTGACGTTGGTCCGATAGGGTTTTGCAATAAAAGTGGAGCTTGTGGTCCTTTATTCTGGATGGTGGCCTCAACCAATATTGACTATATCTATCTACCCATTTCACCTTATAAATATTTGGTTGGCAGCCCTTCTGGAGTGGGCTTGGATAATTTTAGTTCAACTCATACCGTGGATTCTCTCAATATATTGAGTGCACAACAAAGTTATACTTTTTACATTTCGAACGAAGAAGATGTATCTGATCAGTATTCATCTTTTCTTGGTGATACACACTCAAATTATCAAAACGATTGGAGCCTTCAATCTTTAAGAATGCTAGTGAATTAGACTTGATCGTTCTTGGTTATTTGGCTAACAAACATGTGAATATTTGTGCATGTACTTAAATGTACGGGGAGTCAAAATCCCCGTGTCTTAGTAGCTAATCTTTAAGAAATATGAGAATATTTCTATCTCGGAATTATTCCGAAGCAAGCTCGTTTTTGCTAAACGCCACAGACTGCCACAGTTGTATATCCGCCACGCTGACGCCACAGTGCTCAGTTTGTGTAATTTAGCCTTAATTAGCTAAGCCTTTGTTTTTAAAGGAAAAGCGCCTAACACTAATTGGTATTATAAGTCTTTGATTTATATAGATTTGCAGTTTAAAAGATAGACTGAAAATCCCCGTGTCGGCAGTTCGATTCTGTCCCTGGCCACCATTTTAAAA
>CAZFEM010000044.1:0-6508 GCA_964517515.1 uncultured Gammaproteobacteria bacterium
TTGTTATTGATAGATGCAAATGACCCAATTTATGGTCAGTTTGACACGCCTGTAGGTAGCCCAAATGTCGATAGAGATGAAGTACTTGAAGGTTTCGGTATCTATATTCAAGATCAAATTAGTTTCTCTGATCAATTTCAAGTTCGTATAGGTGGTCGTTTCGATGACGTGCAACAAGAGATTACTAATCTACTTAGTGACCCTGCCACAACAGACTCTTTGGACGATACACGTTTCTCGCCGCAGTTAGGTGCTATCTATAAAATCAATCAAAACACCAGTCTCTATGCTTCATATGGTGAAGGTTTTCGTCAACAAAGTGGTGCTGATTTTGAGGGCAACGCACATGATCTTAATATTACTGAATCAACTGAAATTGGTGTAAAAGTGGATCTAGGCGATTCGAGTAGCTATACCACTGGCACACTCAGTCTCACTGCATTCCACATCGATCAAAGTAATATCCTTGTGAATGATGATCGTCCAGAAGCGACTGCTATTGGCTTTTTCTCTTTCTCGGCTGGTGAAGCAGAGAGCGAAGGTATTGAATTGGAAGCGAATTTGACGTTTGGCAACAATACTCATTTTTGGCTCTCCTATGCCTATACCGATGCAATACATGCTAGCGCTAATCCTGATGAGAATTTTGGTTCGCAAATCGAAGTTGGTGATCAGTTGATCAACTCACCAGAGAATCAACTCAATATTCAAGTCAGCACAGGTTTGAATGTCGCTAATATAAACGGACGAATCGGTGCTGGCTTGCAGTACACAGATGATCGTGCAGGGTTCACTGGTTTTGACTTTAGATTACCAAGTTATACCACCGCACGTATTTTTGGTGAAATACAACCAAGTGATCGATTTGCCATAAGACTGGACATTGATAACTTATTTGATGAGACTTTTTATACAGATTCGTTTGCTAATGTTTGGGTACAGCCAGGTACGCCGAGACAATTTCGTCTCACTGGTAAGTATTCTTTCTAGTTTTTTTACCTTGTATAGGTAAAATATCGGAGAAACTGCAACCATGCCTCACGCAATGCGTGAGGCATGGTTATTTTTTTATTAAAAGAGCTGCATAATGATGACACTTGAAGCAGATAATTTATCCATAAATCGCGCTAACAAAACGGTTGTAAAAAACCTTTCTTTTTCTGTTAAGGAAGGAGAAATTTTTGGCTTATTAGGTGGTAACGGTGCGGGCAAATCAACAACGTTGCTGGCATTCCTGGGGTTCTTAACCTCAATCCAAGGTTCGGCCAGAGTCAATGGTATTGAAGTCGCGTATGATGCCGCTGCCGCACGTCAGGCTATCGCATACTTGCCTGAATCGGCAAATCTGTACCCACACCTAAATGCACGCGAAAACATTAAATACTTTCTCTCTCTGGCAAAGGAGAAGCGCACAGATGACGACATTGAAGCCGCTTTGGATGAAGTTAGCCTAGCTGCTGAAGCACGTACTCGCCTACTCTCTTCTTATTCAAAAGGTATGCGACAAAAAGTGGCGATTGCATTAGCAATCCTACGCCAAGCTCCAATTCTTTTTCTTGATGAACCGACCTCTGGGTTAGACCCAATCGCCATCGATGAATTTAATCAGCTTATCTCCAAGCTGGCGAATGACGGAACAACTATACTTATGGTGACGCACGATGTGTATGGCGCGTGCCAAGTTGCGAGCCGAATTGGGTTGCTAAGGCACGGTAGTTTGGTAGGCACCTTCGAAGCACAAGGCGGAGCACAAATCTCTCCTGAAGAGGTGCGCCAAGCTTTTTCTGAGAAACGTTAAATGATTAGTTCAGCTCTCACTATAGCTGCTGCTGAATGGCGGTATTGGTTTAGATCCAAACTCGGCGCGGCGTCTGCCGTGCTTGCGTTTATTCTAATTTGCACATCATTAGTTGCCACGATAAGCCAGATAAAATCTGAACGAGAAACTCGGGAGGCTTTTCAGCTGACAGCAGAAGAAACATTTCGCAATCAGCCTGCACGACATCCTCATCGAATGGTGCACTACGGTCACTATGTTTTTAGAGCACCAACTTCTCTTGCGGCCTTAGATCCTGGTGTTGAACCATACACTGGAACGGTGATGTTTTTAGAAGGTCATCGCCAGAACTCAGCTGTATTCTCATCAACTTACGATGGCGCGCATGCAGGTCCTTTTGCTCGAATGACGCCAGCACTAACCTACCAACTACTAGTTCCTATAATTCTTATTGTGATGGGTTTCGCTGTTGTCGCACGAGAACGTGAAGCGGCAACTGGTCAACAATTGATCACATTCGGAGTATCGCCCAGCGCAATCTGGTTAGGTAAAACACTGGCGCTGTTAAGCGTTGCCGGTTTGATGTTGATACCGTTACTAATTGGCACAGTGCTGTCTGGTAGCGCTTCTGGTGCTGCTGTTGGGTTCTTTATTTTGTATGCCTTGTATCTGGTGGTCTGGGTAATGATTATCGTTGCCGCATCGACCTGGTCACAGCGCAGTTCAACATCATTCCTGGTGCTTGTAACAATCTGGATTGGTTTATGTGTTCTGGTGCCGCGTGTCGTTGCCAGTTCTGCCAATGCGTCAATTCCCAGCCCTAGTCAAGTCGAAACAGAGATGGATATTGCTCTTGCACTTCGCGCCATTGGTGATGGGCACAATGCTAATGCTCCCGTATTTGATCAACTAAAAGCGAAGTTACTCGAAGACTACGGAGTCGAACGAATCGAAGATTTGCCGATCAATTTCCGAGGTGTGGTTGCGCAAGAAGCCGAAGAGGATATATCAAGAGTTATGAATGAATTTGCCGATAAACGTATGACCAATCAGGTTGCCCAAGTCGACTTTGTTCATTCGCTTGAATTTTTGTCGCCTTTGTTGGCGTTGCAGTCGGCATCAATGATAACGGCTGGTACAGATGTTAGAACGCATCATCGTTATCTTAGAGAAGCGGAAGAAATTCGTTATCAATTTGTGCAAGGTCTGAATAAATCTCACATAGAGCAAATGTCGTATAACGATGACATCAACCGCAGCAGTTCCCCAGAAGCGGAGCAGCGTACCCGAGTGAGTGCAGAGAATTGGAGGAGAGTTCTTGATGATTTTCACTTCGAACCTGAACCAGCGACGGATAGACTTGCACGAATAGTGCCCAGCCAATTTGTATTGATTCTGTGGGGTTTATTTGCTGCATGTTTAGGTTGCCTAGGTGCCAGTCGTTTGAAAGAGGTTAACAATGGATAGTGTTATTCGAGAACTACGTTTTGCACTGCAAGATCGAGTTTTTCTTTTAACCTTGGTCGTTGGTGGCCTGCTGTCGATTTTTACCATTGTGAATGGACTTGAAGAAAGCACCGCGGAAAAAGCATTAATTGAACGAGTCGAAAGTGTTGTCGATGAAGATCGTGAGTTTGCACTGGCGGGACAAAGTGATCCCGGTGGCGCAGCGTACTATGCATTTCACTTCACTTATGATCCGCCATCCGAACTCGCTTTTGCAGCGCGTGGTGTTCGAGATGAACTGCCGTGGAAACATCGAATGCGAATGCTCGCGCTTGAAGGTCAGATATACGAAACTGATACTGGTAATCCAGAGCTATCGCGAGTTGGAAAATTAGACTTTGCGTTTTTGGTGGCTTTTCTTGCCCCCTTATTATTGATTCTTTTGTTATACGATTTGCGGGCGATTGAAATTCGCAACAACAGGTGGGCATTCTTATCGGTTACTAGCGGAAATGGCAACAAACTTCTGCGAAACCGTGCACTACTGCGTGTGGTTTTATTGTATCTCTGTATTGTCATTCCATTTATTGTTGTCGCGTTCAGCAGTAACGCTGGGTTTATAAATATCGCACTTATCGCTGCAATGATCGCATTCAATTTTCTGTTTTGGTTGTGTATAGCGCTCTTTATCGTCTCGCGCGTGGAGTCTGGTCCGACGACAGCCGCCCTTCTCTTGGGTGTTTGGTTTTTGTTTGCCGTGGTAATCCCTGTTAGCGGTAAACTGGTCGTGGAAAAAGTAATCAGTGTGCCCAATGGCGGAGAAATTCTCCTGACACAGCGTGAAGCCGTTAATGATGCATGGGATTTGCCCAAAGAGGCAACCATGACGAAATTTATCGAGCGACACCCTGAGTGGGCGGATACACCCGAAATAGGTCGCCCTTTCGAATGGAAATGGTACTACGCATTTCAACAAGTTGGCGATCAAACAGTCGAAACACTTTCCCAAGACCTTCGCGCCGGAATCACTAAACGTGATCAAGCGATGGGAATCGTGTCACTTGCATCACCATCGCTTTTGACTACGCGACTATTGTCAAAAGCCGCAAACACAAATATTGCATCGTTCCAACGTTATGACACCTGTGCTCGTGACTTTCATTCAAGTCTACGAGAGTTTCATTACCCAATGCTATTTGGCGATACCGAGTATTCTTCTGAGCAAATGCAAGAGTTACCAACCTTTGAACCATGTACTAGTTAAGAAGATATTGGTGATTGAGGTGTAACGCTCTACATTGTTATATTTGAGTGACAAGTCGAAAAGAAGCATAAAGTAGTCGCAATCTAGTTTAATCGTTAATTTGAAATTCAAACGCACACTCTACTTAACTCACCGTTGGTTCGGCATTGTCATGTCGCTGATGGTTTTCCTTTGGTTTGCTTCGGGTATCGTGATGATGTATGTCGAATACCCGAATTTGACGCAACGTGAACGAGTTAATGCCTCTCCCCTATTAGATTTAGATTCTATCAATATTAGTTTAGCGGATATTCATAACGGGCTTAGTGAGAAGACAATTACTCAACTAGAACTGTTGTCGGTATTAAATCGGCCTGTATACAAATTAACGCATTTTGATAACACTCAGACGGTAATTTATGCTGACAATGGCGATATTCTCGACAGCGTTATGCATTCAGAAGCTGAACAATCAGCAGCCTTATATGCAGAAAATAGCGGTATTGCTGCACAGAATAATGCACCAGAGTATTTAACTAGCGTCGAGCTAGATCAATGGACTCTGGTTGGTGGTTTGAGTCAACACAAACCATTATATAAAGTAGATGTTAATAATGCAGAAGGCACTATTTTATATGTGTCTAGTTCCACCGCTGAGGTCGTTCATGACACTCATAAACGCGAGCGAATGTGGAATTGGCTCGGTTCTACTATCCATTGGGTTTACCCAATTCAGCTGCGTAAGCACTCAAACCTTTGGGTTAATGTCGTTCTTATCCTTTCATTTGCCGGTATTATTTCGGTTGTAACGGGGTCAATCGTCGGGCTTTTAAGGTTGCGTTTAAAACGTCGTTACAAGAATGGTGCGGTTACACCTTATACAGGCATACAGAAGTGGCATCATGTATTGGGGATTACGTTTGCGTTGTTTATAGCCATGTTTGTTGTTAGCGGTCTATTTTCAATGAATCCATTTGGAATTTTTGATAATAAAACTTCAGCTTTTCAACAAGTGAGTCGTTACACTGGCGGCAGCTATAACCTGTCTGAATTTGATCAGAGTCTTAATAATCTAAAAAATAACCCTGAGAAAATGAAAGGCATCAAAGAGCTATCTTGGCAGATGCTTGATGGTGAAGGTTTACTCATTGCTAAAAAGGAAAATAACGACAAAGCATTAGACCCTATCCGTAGCATTACAAATCTGGATGCGGCTGAACTTGAGCAAAAAACACGTAATGCTATTACTCAATTATTGCCTAATAATGAATTAATAAAACTACAAACAGTAAGCGAATACGATAATTACTATTACAGTACGCATAATCGTTACATGCCGTTACCAGTCTTTAGAGCTCGATTTTCAGACGCAGAAAACACATGGTATTACATTGACGCGACAACCAGTGAAGTACTATTCCGCTCTACGCAAAAAGACCGAATCAAACGATGGTTATACAATGGCTTACATAGTTTAGATTTTCGGTTTTTGTTAGCTAATCGACCACTATGGGACATTGTCGTTATTGCTTTATCGGTTGCTGGAATTGTGTTTTCATTGACCTCATTAATAATTGCTTGGCGCCGATTACGCAGAACTAAACTATTCAAAACTTAAATAACCCTTAAATAATTAAGGAACACTTAATATGAAAATAAACTATACAAAGATCATCATCACTCTATCTCTTCTAGTTACCTATTCACAGGTAAACGCGCAATGGGATGAAGTAGAATCAAATGACGATATTTATCAGGGCCAAGAGAACGATTTTAAACAGGAATCATTTGAAATTGTATTAGAAGCTCAAGAAGCGATCGAATATAAGTTTGATATGAAGAAAAACGATAGCATCGTTTATCAGTGGACCTCTAATATTGAGTCAGCAGAGCTACTACCTGTTGAGTTTCATGGTCATACTCACATAAATCCAGATAGTGATAGTGAAATTCTCGGCACCCTTATTTTTTATAAAAAGCATTCGGATGGTGAAGAAAAAGGCAGCTTAACCGCGCCATTTGATGGTATACATGGTTGGTAC
>CAZFEM010000044.1:6608-12400 GCA_964517515.1 uncultured Gammaproteobacteria bacterium
GGCGGACAAACTTTTAAGCCTTTTTGAAAGCAATCACTATAATGCTGAGCCTGCTCAATACGATCATCTGTATTCGGGTGCGAATCAAGATAATCTAGAATTGAAGATTTATCTTTATCACCAATCTCTGATTCATTTTGCTTGTTTTCCTTTACTGAGACGTCTGCGGTGTTTTCATCGTCGGCTTCTTTATCATTATCACTATCGAATTTTTCTAAGTTTTCCATGTATTTAGTCATGCGATCCATGATGCTAGAGAAAGCCTGGGGATCAATTTCTGCTTCTAGCATTTTTTCGAAAGCGTATACATCAGCCTCTGTTTCATGTCCTCGAGAATAACTACTGGCGACTAGGACTGAACCAAGACCTAAGCCGAAGTCAGCTAAACCATTATTGTCGCCGGTCGCGATCATTATGACTGTTGTCATAATTGTGCCTTGAATAAGCATTTGTAAAGAATGTCGATGTACAACATGCCCCATTTCATGCAGTAACACAGAGTCCATTTCATTTTGATTTTCACAGAGTTCGACAAACTTATCAGTCAAAATAATATCGCCTGAAGGAAGTGCTAATGCATTTGGAATAGCTTCATCATCAAACTCCCAGTTCCTAAAATGGAGTTTATAATTTATGTCTTGAGCCTGCTGTTCAAGTGGCACTAATTTCGTATAGAAATGCTCGCGAATTCGTTCAGCTTTAATTGGGTCAATACTGCTCTCTTCTTCAAAAACGTATTCATCTAAAAAATCTAAAGTATGGCTAGCTATTACTTCATTGGTCTTATGTGGTAATGCATGAGCTAACTTAGTGCTGCTCCATGGTAAGCCCCATTTAAAAAAAGCACCCGTTACCAAGACAGTAATAATTACAGCAGCAATAACCCAACTTATATTTGATTCAATTTGGTATAAAAAGCTATTAAAAGTCTTATTTTCTTTAATAAGACTATCAATAGCATCATTGTCGTGCGTGGCAAAAATTGAACCGTCTTGAAGAGTCAGTTTACGTTCAACTCGAGCTAATCGGTCGCTACATTTTAGTTGCTTAAGTTCTCCATAAATAACTTTTCCATTATCAACTTCAACCGTGTAGTGGTCATTTTCAAAGCGAAGCACAGCCCCTAATTGAGCTGCACTTCCTTTGTCATGCCATTTGCCTTTGATTAACAATTAGAATCCAAGACCGACATCAACATCAAAAGCATCACCAATCTGCTCTCCAAGCGAAGACTGCTCATTTTGTTTTTGTGTTACATAGTCATCAAAGCCAATACTAGTGTCTACGTGAGTATTCTCAAGAATTAGTCGCGCCATTCTTACTTTTGCCCAAGGCAATGCAAAGCCTAAAGTGCAAATAACTAGAATAAAATTTGAGACTGTAACCCATGCAAACTGTCTTGCTTTGAGCGTAGAAGCAAAGGTTATTTTTTCATCGAGTACAGAATTGTCTAAAATATAGGCTCGTTGTCGTGTGTAAGAATAAGCGATAATAATAAAACTACTTATTATCAAGCCGAGATAAAAAATGCCGAATACAGGAAATATTTTGCTTGCCAATTCTGCATTAATTTCTTCTGAGCCTTCTGCATCTCCTAAGCTTTGTTGTAGAGCGATGAGTTCCTCAAAGCCTATTGTAGAATAGGCCAATATTGCCACTAAGATCAAAAATATCGAGAATAATAAAGTCGCTAAACCAATAGTTTTAAATATTATTTTTGCAAAAGGCTTTACTTCAACGTCCGACGAAAAATGCCCTTGTCCGTAACGATAACCGTTAAACATATAGCGAGTGTTTCTTTTTTTAATATAAGCAAATAGATAAATTGCTAAGAAGGCAAAGAAAATGGCCGATATGATACTAATTGATGCTTTCACAGCAACTGGCAAATCTGGAAAAAATATCGACACCCCTATGCCGATAAGAATAATGCTGTAAAAAGCAATGAAGAAAAGAATCGGTAATAAGAGGAAATTTAGATAAGCACCGCCTAACTTTCCGTCAAAGCCAAATCGTACATTACTAAAACTTGTCATGCGCAAATTGAATTTTAGACTTCGCCAAATTATCCAAGGTAAGGCTAGTATGAATAACAGGAATACGATTAAACTCGCCGTTGGTGAAACGTTTTGCAATACAACATAGGTAACTAATAAACCGAATGCGATTAAATACCCTATGAAGAGTTGTTTGCCAGTCGCATGATACTCAAAATTCCGTTCAGCTAAGGTGCTATTAGCATAAAAATATCGATTGTTACGTACTTTTGCCCAAGGGTAGTAAAGCCCTAAAGTTACTATCGTTAAAAGAATATTGACGATCCATATTTTAAAATACTCCGCCCCACTACCTTCAAAACTTAATGCCTTCATTTTAACTTTCTCTCCTTTTTAATTTATTTATATTTATATTTTCCACTAGAGTTGTAAGTATTTTACAAATCTAATCTAAGTGCAAGGGATGCTTAATTTTTATGTGTTATTTGCTATGTTTTTTGCAATACGATAGGAATCTATTACACCTATTACCCATGCAATGATGAATCCGCTCGTTGCTATGTTCACAGTGGAGGAACTTGTATTTGATCCCTGCTCTGTGATTAATTTTGAGATTGTGGTGATATCTGCTGAAACTTCGCCGAGCAAAATTTTATCTGTAATAACGAGTGCTTTTTCAATTGCAATTGATACTAAAATTGAAAATGCGATTAAGGAAGTTAGGATTAAGATGCCAGCGACTAAATATCGCTTTAAATAAATATGCCCTGCGCCTGGAATAACGAAAGCAGATAACAAAACTGCTTTAATTGGTTTTTTCATTTCTTAAGAAAATATTGCGTTACCAGACTTTACTTTTTTCCTTCCCTGTCAATTACTAGTTTGAGGCTGCCAATGAGCCTCTATACTATTTAATATTTATGAAGTCGCTGGTTTTGCGTTGATGTATAACTGGCTGGTGTAACTAAGAACTTCTCCTTCATGCTCGCCGCTAACAGTAACGGTGACTCTATCCACTACGCTCTCTTGTTTTACGCGAAAGCGAGCGTTGACTGTGCCATTTAAGCCTGTGAGCTCAATGTTCTCATCGAGTAGCTCAACGTTATCGGTGGCAGTAAACTGCAAGCTCACATTTTTTGCCTCAGGTGGTAGGTCATAGTCGATTACTAGGTTAGAGTCTTCATCAATTACAACCACTGCAACAGATTGATGCTTAACTCTGAATGTTTTCTCTTTTATCGGCAGCGGCTTTGCTCCAAAACCAGTATGCGCGCCGTTATTAAACCCGTTACTAAAGCCAAACAAACCGGCACTTCCTTGGTCAAAAGAAAAATGATCCATACAAGCATTAGCGTGCGCTGCAAGTAAAGATAGACTTAAAAAAGCAGTTAATACACAGGTTTTCTTAGACATGTTCATTTCTCAGTTAACTAATTAAAGCGTTAATTTAGCCATGATTTATTTAAATACGTCCTGAGTATAGCACCAGAAATCTTAATTTCGATGAAATCTACATTAAACTTCATTGCATTATTGTTACCTATTCCTTCGTTCTAACTGAGTTAATCCGTATTAGATAAAATCCAATGTTAAAAGTAAGCGTTTATTATCCTTACTAAGTTGAGGCGAACGATGGACTAAGCCACCGCCTTCGTTACCCATCCATGATTCGCCCTTTAACAGTGCTACGTCACCGGCAGTCAGCTGTTGAATGTCGCTAGAGTTAGCATAAATTCCCGATTCTGAATCTGCTTTACCTTTGCTGCCTACACCTAACTTTTCACGATTAAACAGAGGGCGAGTCAGTTTTGATGCGCGACGCCCCCAATAGGCATTTCCGGCAGCAATTCCAGTAAAAAAAGCGGCTAGTGTTGCCGCTGCTGCCTGAGAACTGTTACCGAACAATAGTGAAAGCTCTTTCATCCACAAGACTTGGTAAACCAACGCTGCCCAGCCAGAAAGAAAAAACAGTATTGAGGCAATCACAATGGTAAATGCTTTTCGTTCCCTTGTCATTTTATTGTTATGTCAGGTTTTATTTGTTGCTTATGCAGTCAAATAGGCCTTGTTGCCAATCGTCATTTAATTCCTTGCTGATAATTTCAATTCTGCTTTCATCAAGTTCCTGTAAAGGTATTTCGGTGAGCGCGTCAGTCAGTTCATATCTAGTTAAGTTGTAACCAAATTCACCGCTATTAGTAATAAAAGTCGCTTTCATTCTGTCGGCTTGAATACCACTTAAAAAAACAAATAATTTGTTTTTATCGAAGATGAAGTGTGACGCGAAACGCCAGCCTACACTGACGTAACCTTCCCCTTGGTTAAATGATTTGATAAATCCGCATTCAGGTATGCTGGTATCGGGTGAGGCTTCTAAGTTTAACTCGACAGTATTTGGTGAATTTTCAAATTGCTCTGTTTTCGGATTATCAACGACTGTTGATTGCTTAAATAATGCTGGATCGATATTGCCTTGTTCAGCAAAGACTAAGTGCACGTCGTTTAATGAATGGTCTTGCAGATAGTTTTCTAGTGCTGATTTGTCGCTACTGCTATATAAGTCTTGTTTGTTAGCAACAATGACATCAGCGATAGCAATTTGCTGTTGAAAGGTCTCATTGTCTAAGTAACGAGGGTCGGATAGCTGCCGAGCATCAACCAAGGTTATTGTCTTTTGAAGAGCTATAATGCCTTTAAAACTATCATCAGTTAGGGTATGCATTACTTCTTTAGGATGCCCTAGCCCGGTTGGCTCTATCAATAACCGATCTGGCTTTGCTTGTCTGAGTAATTGTGTGAGTGCTACCCGCATTGGTAACCCTGCGGTGCAACACATGCAGCCACCGGGCACTTCACGAATATACACCCCTTGTTGTTCGCTATGCTGACCTTCGATTAATGCACCATCGATACCAATTTCACCAAATTCATTAACTAGCACAGCCCAACGTTCGTCCTTGGGTTTGTTTTTGAGCAGTTGTAGTATCGTTGAGGTTTTGCCTACGCCCAAAAACCCGGTGATTATATTAGTTGCTACAACAGAGATTCGATCAAGCTTTTTAGGCATATCATTATAGGCTACGGGAAAAGCTTAACTATTTATTAAGCTTCGTGGCATTCACACTTAGTATGCTCTCGGCATAAGCGAAAGTTTAAGTAGTGGCCAACTGCGATAATACAAGCACCAGTAACTGTTAACACTTTTTCTAATAATTCGCCATTTGCAAAGTCTTCCATCAAAAGTGCTGATATTAGAAACATCAGTCCGACAATACCTATCGTTAATACGTGGTAATTTTGATGTTGTTTACAGCCCATTGATAGAGAGTATAGACAGGTTGGAATGACCATTACTAATAGCCAACGATGAAAAGCTTCGTTTTCAAGTCCTAATGCCGTTAGGCTGGGTAATAGTACAATTAACAAAGGTGTCGCTAAGCAATGCACAATACAGAGTCCTGATAAACCGATTGATAAATTATTAGTGTAGGAAGTTAGTTGATTCATATTAATTTTAAGATTGTATTTTGGTAATCTGCATACACAGTGGATGTGTTATATTATAACATGATGAATGCTGAACTGAATAAACTATTAACGACTAAATTCAGTTAAAATTTAATTTGTATTAAACGCGTAGAAACCGATGTTCACACGTATCTTTTATAATTGAAAATCGTTATCTACTTGGACATGTTCGTGATTAAATTAATATTTAATGAGGAAACCTAAATGTTTACACATTCTATTAGCTCTATATTCCTTACGCTATTGTTGCTGTTAGCCTACCCTGCT
>CAZFEM010000044.1:12500-16332 GCA_964517515.1 uncultured Gammaproteobacteria bacterium
TCTTGAGGCGCATGATCATGGAACTGCAGAATTATTTATAATCTCTGAAGGACAAAAACTAGAGATTGAGCTGCATTCTCCTGCGGCAAATTTACTCGGGTTTGAGCATGAGCCGCGCAATGACGAACAAAGAACGGCAGTTGAAAATCTTAAGACTAAGTTAGCAAATGCTAATGACTTATTTGATCTTAGTTCTGCGGCATGTGAACTAAGTGATCAAGACATTGAATTAGGTCATCTTACTGCTGAAAATGACGCGCATGATGATCACGGTGACGAACATCATGATGACCATGAAGATGCTAATACGCATAGCGATATTGAAGTTAAATATAGCTATGACTGTGAGAAATTAGATTCAATTAGTTCGCTAGTAACAACTATTCCTAGCGAATTTCCAGGTGTTGAGTCATTAGAAGTACAGTGGATAGTCAATGGACGACAAGGTGCGGTTACGTTAGAAAATAACCAAGGTGAAATAGTCTTTCAATAAACTTCAAAATAACAAATAACAGGGTTAGTGATAAATGTAATTGATATTTATCACTAACCTTTTTTATATTTTCACCCTGTTTATTCTTCATTTAATGCCATTTTAGCTAAAAGGACTTTGATAGGTATTGTCTATTTAAAGATTAAGAGCAAGCTTGATTGATTAGTAAATTTAATTTTTTTATATTAATTAAATTAACAACTTAGGCTTGTTTCATATGTTTCTTTATCTATATGTTTGGTTTTTCGAGAACCCATTAATAGTTACTAGCTATTAATAAGGAAGATTTAAACAATAAAACTAATTGAATGTTTATTGTTGGGAGCCCTGTCTCTATTACTGATGACAATTGAAATTTAACTTTGGAGGTAATTAGATATGAAGAAATTAATTAAATTTACAACATTGTTAGTAGTGTCGCTTTTTATTACAGGTCAGGCTAATGCTAAATCTGTTTCAGAAAAGATTAGCCATGCACCAGCAATTGACGCTTCTTATAGCCAAGTTCAAGCTGACGTAGCGCAACATCTTGGCACTAATGTGCGTTGGGGTGGACAAGTCATTGGTTCTGAAAAAATAGATAAATTAACTCGAGTAACCGTACTTGCTTATCCACTCGATTCCGAAGGGAAGCCCGCAGTTAATCAAAGTCCGCTGGGCGATGCTTTTGTGGTTGATTTTGAAAAAAATTCATGCCCAAGTGACCTTGCTTTAGGTAACTATATAACGGTCTATGGCAGTGTCGACAGTGACATTAAATTAATTAATGGTCCTTTAGAAACGCAAGTACCACTTGTTGTTTCACAAGAGGTTGAAAGGTGGAGTGAGCGCAGTATTACTGGTATTAACACGGCTAGAAATAGCTTAGCATTTGATCGATTATATTATGATTCTTTAGCTTTTTCAGGAAGTAGCCGTTTTGGCTTTACTAATAGTCGATTTGGTTTCAGTAGTAGTCGATTTGGCTTTAGTAACAGTCGGTTTGGATTGAGCCGTTTTGGTAATCGTAGCTTTTCAACCTTTGGTCGTTTCGGACGTTATTAATAAAGTATAATTTTTTTTAAACTTCCTAAAAAAAGAGCCTTGCGTAACAGCAAGGCTCTTTTTTGTTTACGTAATTTATAAATAATATAGTACAAAAACTAATTCAGTCTAAAGCTCAAGACTATTAAATTAGATTAAACTGATTGAATGTATTTGCTTGGTAGCTCTGTCTATATTATAGATAGTAATTAAAATTCAAATTGCAGGTACAGGTATGAAGAAACTAATTAAAGCAACAATATTGTTAGTCGTGTCGCTTGTTATTACAACTCAGACTAATTCCCAGCCTATTCCAGCAAGGATAACTAATACCCCTGCGATAGATGTTTCTTATAAACAAGTGCAGAGTGATTTAACTAAACACTTAGGAGTAAATGTACGCTGGGGTGGACAAATCATCGACTCTCAACAAACAGACACTTCAACTCTAGTAATATTGCAGGCTTTCCCTCTTGATACAGAAGGCAAACCATCAGTAGGCGGAGATATTGAAAGTAGCATTTTTGTTGTTGATTACGATAAAAATTCGTCTCCAAAAAATTTAGCTGTAGGGAACTATATAACCGTTTATGGCAGTGTTGAAGGTGACCTTGAATTGATTAATGGCCCTTTGCAAATGCTTGTACCTGTTGTTACTTCACAGGAAATCCAAAGATGGGCTGAACGCTATGTTCTTAGTAGTAGTCAGAATCAAAATGACGTTGTATCGAATGGGTTAACTTATTACAACTTTCAAGCTTATTCGGGTTTTAGTCAGGGTTATGGTGGTATCAACCAGTTTGGCAACAGGAATAGCTTTTTTGGCAATAGCTTTGGTAATAGCCGATTTGGATTCAATAACAATCGCTTTGGCTTTAATAACAGTCGGTTTGGATTCAGTAATAGTCGATTTGGCTTTGGTGGTAACCAGTTAGGCTTCGGTAACAGCCGGTTTGGATTTGGTTTTGGAATTGGTAGTCGCGGATCTTCAAGCTTGCTTCGTTTCGGGCGTTAAGCAAAAGCGTACAATTTTTTTGACATAAGATGTGCATTGGTTATTGATAATCATGCATTAACTAATAGCAACCGACTTTATGATTTCTTTTTTTAATCGATCGCCCATTTTATTAATTATTATCGCTCTAGTGCTTCATATGCTTAGCGCCTCTGCATTAGCAGATGAGGCAAGCTGTGATGGTGAACATATGCTGCTATTAGAAGAACACAATGAAAATATTACTTGTGCGATTTTAATTGATGATGAACTGATTTTCCCTCGTAATATTAAAGCGCGCGACAATCAAATTTGGCTAATTGATAAAGGGAGCAACCTGTTCGTTAATGAAAAACATAACGGTGCACTGTATCGATACGAAAAATCAAATGATGGTTATCAACGCACGCAGATTTTAAGTGATTTGGATGACCCAAATGATATCGATATTCGCCAACACGCCGACGGTGAAGACTGGGTTTATTTTACTACTCGAGATAAAGTCCAACGCTTTAAAGCAAGCTCGCCTGACACTGAACTAGAAACGATAATAGATGACCTATCTACTCATGGCTGGCATAAGCTTGTGGCGATACATCTCACTCAAAATGCACTGTATCTAACTGTGCCGTCTACCACTGATCATTGCGAGATTGAAGGTCTACAAGGTCTAGTAGAGTTGCCCTGCCGTGAAGAGCAAAATGGTACCGCGCTGATGCGCGAATACTCGTTTGATGGTGATCAGTTATCACCTGACTATAAAGTCGTCGCACAAGGCCTGAGAGATGCACTTGCTGTACAAATTAGTCCAGATAATACGCAACTTATTGTCGCCGACAATGGTTGGGACCAAGTCGATTTAAGGGATACAGGGTATGAGTATGACAGCACGCCCTATGACGAAATAAATATCATAGATCTGTCTGAGGAAGAACATTTTGGTTGGCCTTATTGTTTTGATGATGGTTTAGTCGTACCGCCCTATCGCGACTTTTTAGACTCCTGTGATGAATACCAAACGCCGGATATATTATTGCAAGCCCATAGCGCACCTTTGAATATGATGTACTTTGATAATGAGTTGCTGATTAATTTACATGGCAATAATCAAGCAGGAGGAAAAACGGCTGCCTTTGAGATAGATGAGGAGGGTCTGCCGTTAGGAATGTCAGGGGTGAAAATTAATTGGCATTACAATAGCTCGTCAAATAGTCCAGTAATAGGTCGTCCATTTGGGCTTAGTGAAACTTTGAACAACGAACTGTTGGTGACTGATGACTGGAATCATCAACTGTTGAAAATTGTTTTTGAGACTGATTAAA
>CAZFEM010000045.1:0-1601 GCA_964517515.1 uncultured Gammaproteobacteria bacterium
GCTATTTTAGGCGCGACAGTTGCAGCTTTTTTCTTAATTCCAATTCTTAAATACGAAGGAGCAATCAAATTAGCTATCATTGTTAATATTGTATTGGCATTAGTCGCGGCAGTTTTATTTTTACAAGTGAAGCGGAGCTGGATATCTGTTTCTTGGTTATTTATGACAGTTGTTTTACTGCTTGGCGTTACAGTTTTTTATCAGCCGCAAATGCCAGAAGCAGTATTACGAAAATCGCCAGTGTATGCATTAGATAGCGGCACAATTAATTATTATGAAGTAGGGCGATCGGCAACCGTTGTGGTGATCGAAGTAGGTGGGCAGTTTAATGTGCGTACTAATGGTTTACCTGAAGCAACGGCTAATGTTAAGGGCGCGCCACCTACACAACAAAATCAAAGAATGCTATCGGCAATGCCCGTTTTAGCGCGCCCTGATGTTGAATCTATGTTAGTCGTTGGACTTGGTGGTGGTGTAGCGCTAGAAGGAGTCCCTGCAACGGTTAAAAGTGTTGATGTGATCGAGTTAGAACCCGAAGTGATTAAAGCTAATTTATCGATTGGCGATAATCGAGCGATTGACCCTCTTAAAGATCCTCGAATGAATCTAATTGTTAATGATGCTCGTAGCGCGCTGACATTAACTGACAAGCGTTACGACGCAATTGTCTCGCAGCCATCACACCCTTGGACAGCAGGGGCGTCGCATCTTTATACGCGTGAATTTATTGCTTTGGCACATAAGCATCTGACTGATGATGGCGTTTATTTACAGTGGATGAATACTCAATTCGTTGATGAGTTTTTGTTAAGAAGCTTAACTGCAACTATGCTGGATGTGTTTCCGCATGTGCGTGTCTATCAATGGAATCCTGAAGTGTTATTTTTTCTAGGATCAGATCAAAAGATGAACCCAGAGCAAGTTATGTATGATTCTGGCCGTCCATTTGTCGATGATCCATTTGGTTATTTACAAAAAAGCGTTGGTTCAACAGAAGACCTTGTCGCAGCTCTCGTAATGGATCAAGAAAATGCTGAAGGCTTAGCAGTCGGTGGTCAAGTCATTACTGATGATAATAATATTATGGCGACATTATCAGCGCGCGCGATGGAAAGTGGCGTACCACTTTTCAATAACCGGCTTACTCAATTACTAAGCGATTATGATCCTTTACGCCAAGAAAATAGTGAAATTCGTACTACTTTAGGTGAGCATTTGAACTTTACCCACGTCTCGAATCGCTTGAAGTGGATTGGTTCGACTAGTCGAGCAACGGCAATATCCAATTCGTTATTAGAGAATAATGATGCAGATTCTTTTGTCATAACAGGTTTAAAACAAAGTTTTGATGGAAGCGTTGAAGAATCACGTAACAATTTGTTATCAGCGCTTGATATTGACCCAAGTAACCAACAAGCAAGATATTTATTATTGTCTTCTTGGTTTGACGATATTGCTGAAGAGAGTGCTGTGCCAGAGTATGTTTCTGAGCAATTACCATTACTCAGTGGTACTGCAGCGGCAACTTTTCAAGCTAGGTTAGCTGATCATCAAGGTGATACTGAGTTAGTTAAAGCTCTGGATGATGAGCTGTCTAAAGT
>CAZFEM010000045.1:1701-15453 GCA_964517515.1 uncultured Gammaproteobacteria bacterium
CAAATAAAGTTCAAAATTCTTTAGGTCAGTATCAACAAATGAGCAATGATGATATGCAAGCGCTTGTTAAACAATCTGATCAGGTTATTGCTGCGCTAGATTCAATAGAAGATATGCCAGGTGTGGATCAAACTAAATTTAGGAATCAAAGGAGTGAGGCTAATAGAATCGCAAATAGAGTTAAGTCATTACCTGAATTTAATCCAAACTGATGCTATTTATAAAACTAATGTATAAGTAAGTTTTGTTGGGGTTTTATTAATTAATTAAGCTAACGTAATAAAAAATCGGGTGACACTTTCGTGTTCACCCGATTATAAAAATTGTTGAGCAAGGTAAAAAAGTCTTATCGACCCATACCGCCCATACCGCCACCGCCACCGCGACCATTAGGTGGAAAACAACCATGCTCGCTAGTGCCATCACAAACATAAACTTGGTTCATGTATTGGCTCCATTCTTGTCTTTCATCTTGCCAATTCCTAGGTTCATTTTTCCATATTTTGCTAGCAAGATATAATTGATCTTTACCTAAAATGGCTTTTCTTATAGTGATCATTTTTTCTTCAGCTGTTTCGCAATGCTCAATCCATTGGTGCATCGAGTAACCGTTTTCGTCAGAGTCTTTTATTGTCTCTACATCATGGCTTATACAAGCTTTATCTAGGGATTTAGTTTTCAAATCAAAAATTTGTGTTGCATCGGTTGCACCCATAGTTGATTTGAATGTTTCATGTTGTATTAGTTCTCTCCACCCTTTGGGGCTTTGCCCAGTAGGGAAAAGGAAAACATCATTCTTGGCTTCGCCTTCTTTAGAATATGGATACCATTTCTCTGGAATTAAATAGAGTAATGTTTCTTTATCAACGTCAGGTATGGTTGCAGCTTGTTGTTGTTGACCGCCTCCACCCATCTGAGCATGCGTAAGGCTCGTTAAGAATAATAAAACTATTGAAAAAGCAATATATCGAATCATGATTTCTCCAGAGCTAGCCATTTTTGTTATTATTTTTTTATATAAAAAGACAGCGTTAATTAAATTATGCACAGATAAATTCAGTACAAAATATTCTATAGTAGCCAATTATAGCAATTGCTTAAGTTTTACATGGTGTAGATTTTGTGGAGAAACTTAATGGTCGCTAATTCTCGATCAGTTTGACTATATCCTTTGACATCTGTGAATTATATACTGGAATATGCTAAATACAATCAGTTAACTTTGTTATTATTTGACTAACAATGATGGTTTTTCACGTTAAATGAACGGAAAACAATCACAATAAAATATTATAAAAATATAAACCGAGGTCACAATGTTTAAATTACTGATTACTTTATTTGTTAGCTTATTTGTAACATCTGTTATTGCCCAAGAAAAGTCTGATGGCGATTATATTCGTCTTGTGGCGGAATTAGATGAGCCTGAATATTACTGCTTCGATTTAGCAGGGTGGGGAGAAAAACTGCGCTTAGATGATCCGCTACAGACGCATACTTGTAAACTTCGCGGTGGTGCCGATCAAATGTTTAAATTTGAGGAAGGGCAGCTTACTGTTGTTGGATTTGACCGTTGTGTCGAAGTCACTGGTTCACAGCCGAATAGTTTGCCAGGTTCTGCAGTTCTTGCGCGCGAATGCAATGCGGACAACCCTTTGCAAAAACTCAATCTAAATGCCAATGGTCAGGTACAGCTTTCAGATACCCCATACTGTATTACTGCAGGTGCCGATTCTAAAGAAGCCGGTGGACCTAGCCATATGTGGCGCACATTAACACTGGCAAACTGTGACAGCGCTGGTGCTGAACTTTCTTCTTGGCAACTAGGGTTATAGTCCACCTATTTTAAGAAATACTAAAATCGTCCCCGAGTACTTTTGGGGCTTTTTGTTTTTGTAATTTAACGTATGTAGGTAGACCGTTTTTATAGGGTGGGAAGTCTTCACCTTCAATAAGTGGTTGTAAATATGTGCGACAGGCTTCAGTTATAAAAAAACCATCTTTTGTGATGTACTCTTCAGGCATCATTTCTTCAACGTTGGCAACATCGACTAATGGTGCCTTGCCAATTTCCCATTTATAAGGCTTGTCGCTGGTACGTACAATGATCGGCATGACAGCATTCTCGCCGTTTATGGCAAATTCAACTGCAGCTTTACCTAGAGCATAGGCGTGTTCAACATCTGTTTTAGCACCAATATGCCGAGCTGCGCGTTGTAAATAATCACAGACAGCCCAATGGCATTTTAGATTTAAAGCCTGTTTAATA
The DNA here is from genome assembly GCA_964517515.1 of uncultured Gammaproteobacteria bacterium. Classification (GTDB taxonomy): domain Bacteria; phylum Pseudomonadota; class Gammaproteobacteria; order Arenicellales; family Arenicellaceae; genus Arenicella. The sequence continues at coordinate 3,971 of CAZFEM010000045.1, forward strand.
ATATCTACTACTACTGGCGCACTACCTCCAAGTTGAGCGTGGCCGAAGGCATCGCGGATACCTGAGTCGGATAAAAATTGTCCGTTTGCTTGTTTTACCCCTTCAGAGACAACAACACTGCAAAATCCTTTTTCAGCAACAGTGGCATCGACTTTAGCGAGGAATGCTTTTTGATCGAATTCAATTTCAGGAAACAAAATGATGTCTGGGCCAAGATTGCGTTCATCAGATGCTAGGCCAGATGCAGCGGCAATCCAACCAGCATGACGACCCATAACTTCCATGACAAATACTTTTGTTGATGAAGAACACATTGAAGCGACATCCATCGATGCTTCAAGAATTGACACAGCAACGTATTTAGCAACTGAGGCAAAACCAGGCGAGCAATCGGTAAAAGGCAAGTCGTTATCGATTGTTTTGGGGATACCAATGCAAGTAATGGGGTAGCCCATAGTCTCAGATAGCTGTGAAACTTTGTAAGCAGTATCCTGCGAGTCACCACCACCGTTATAGAAAAAATAACGAATGTCGTGCGCCTTAAAAACTTCGATTAATCGCTCGTATTCAACGCGGTGTTCTTCGAGTGATTTCAATTTATAGCGGCACGAACCGAAAGCACCGGAGGGTGTGTGCCTTAGCGCTTCAATATCGGCAGGCTTTTCTAGACTTGTGTCGATAAGGTTTTCGGTCAAGGCGCCGATTATGCCATCCTCACCCGCATACACTTTATTAATATGTTCTGGGAATTGTTGAGCAGTTTGAATAACGCCGGCAGCAGACGCATTAATGACTGGAGTAACTCCGCCAGATTGACCATAAAAAGCATTATACGCAGGCATAAAAATCCTCTAATTATTCGAGTTTTGGTGGTTTTAGTTTTAAGGTGAAATTATAACGTATGTATGAATTTTTTTTATCTGCTTGAATGTATAATTAAGCAGATAAATTCAACTTTCTTTAATATATTTGTGTATGCCCAAAATCAATATTACCAATCGCCAAAATGAGACAAGCGAAGTAGAAGTAGCAAGCGGTCTATCTTTGATGGAAACATTACGCGACCTCGGTTACGAAGAAATTTTAGCGATGTGTGGAGGCTGCTGTTCATGTGCAACATGTCACGTACATATTGATGACCAAAATTGCGTCTCATTAATGCCAATTGAGGAAGATGAACAGATGCTGATTGAAATGACCGATCATTATGATGTTGAGAAATCACGTTTATCGTGTCAAATTGAATTAAGTGATGAGCATGAAGGCTTACACGTTACCATTCTAGAGCCTGAGTAGTAGTTATGGATCCATTAACCCAAGGAGTGCTCGGTGTTACTGCATCGCAGGTAGTTTCTACACGAAAAGAAAAAATGATTGCCGCATTTTTGGGTTTTTTTTCGGGAATGGCGGCAGATCTTGATGTGTTTATTTCATCGCAAACAGACCCGTTACTAGAACTTGAATATCATAGGCACTTCACCCATGCGCTTATTTTTATCCCGGTTGGTGGATTGATTTGTGCGACTATTTTTTATTGGATTATTCCACGACTAAAAAAGAAACTGACTTTCGCTCGCACTTATTTATTTTGCACGGCAGGTTATGCCACACATGCAGTGTTAGATTCTTGTACTACTTATGGCACTCAGCTGTTTTGGCCGTTTAGTGACATGCGCGTAGCGTGGAATACCGTATCAGTGATCGACCCTTTATATACATTGCCTCTAATATTGCTGCTCTGTTTTGCAGTTTTTATGCGCTCGCAAAAATTTGCAATTGCTGCGATGGTCTATGCTTTTGCTTACATTGGTTTTGGCTTTGTGCAAAACCATCGCGCCGAAATACTCGCTTATGAGCTTGCAGAGAGTCGAGGTCATACAGCAATTAATCTGGGCGTAAAACCAAGTATGGCTAATTTAATTACTTGGAAAAGTGTTTATGAATATCAAGGCAGATATTATGTTGATGCAATAAGAATATTAAAGTCACATCGCATTATTGAAGGAAGCTCTACTGAAAAGTTGGACTTAAATAAGCATTTCCCTTGGTTAGACCCCAATAGTCAACAGGCAAAAGATATTGAACGTTTTCGCTGGTTTTCGAATAATCATATTGCGATTGATCCAGAAAATAGTAATCGAATTATCGACATTCGTTACTCATTATTACCAAACCAAATGACTGGCATGTGGGGTATTACTTTGGATCCTAATGCTTCGCCAGATCAACATATTGTCTATACGACAACGCGTCCAAATAGTCAAAATGTGCCAGCTCGGCTAGGCGAGTTATGGGAAATGCTTAAACCTTGATTTGGCTCTTAATTTAGTTAAGTAGCCTAAAAGTTATACATATAAGGAATAATAAAGCTGAAAGACAACCAGATTATTATAGTCAAAGGAACCCCGGCCTTAACAAAATCCATAAAGGTATATCCACCGGCATTCATTACTAATAAATTAGTTTGGTAAGCCATTGGTGTGGCGTAACTCATATTTGCGCCAAATAAAACTCCCAATACAAATGCTTCTGGAGGTAGTCCAACTTCATAGGCAATGCTAATTGCAATAGGCGTGCCAATAACGGCTGCAGCATTGTTTGATACAATATTGGTAAGGATAGCCATTAGCAACATTAATGCGCTAAACATAAATCGACCAGACCAACCATCAGTTAGAGAAACAAACAAATGTGCGACATAGTCGGTTGCCCCTGTCTGAGTTAATGCTGATCCTAAGGCTAAACTTGCCACAACAATGAGTATTACTTGTGCACTTAAAGCACGTTGAATATCTTGCCATTTCAAACAGTTGGTTAAGACCATCAAGAGTGACCCAGCGACTGCACTAATTGAGATTGGCATTATGCCAAGCGCAGCGGTAACAATTGTTAATGTCATGATTGCGATTGCGCGTGGTGCATATTTGGTTGAAGGTAATTGTGTGGTCGCATCTAAAACCAAAAAATGACCACGTTTTTTCACTTCTTCAATATTTTCACTGGAGCCTTGAACTAATAACACATCGCCAAGTCTTAGTGGTGTTCCAGCGATTCCTTGAGGCATAGACTCAAGCACTTTACCTTTACGATGAACAGCTAATGTGACAAGTTGATAGACATCGGAAAAATGTGCTTCGTTTAAGGTTCGATGGATCATCGGCGATCCTCGATCAATAACTAGTTCGGCAAGGTGTTGCTGGTCTTCAGACAAAGGGTTATCTTCATTAACTTCATGACCTTTCGAGTAGAGTGTCGCTCCTATAGCGCTTTCATAATCTTTCAGCTTTTGTGGAGTATCTTTAACTAACAGTTTGTCGCCAGCGCGTATTTTTGCGTCTGGCAGAGGTACGGTGAAAGTACTTTCAGTTCTGCGAATACCTGAAACCTGAATTGCTCCTTCAGTTTTTTCAATAATGTCGGTGAGTGTTTTTCCGGCAGCAAAACTACCTTCCGGAATATGTAGATGAGCAGTAAAAATACGCGGTGAACTATCACCTAGATTTGGAGTTCTGTCTGGCAATATTTTAGGCGCAATTAACCAAAGATAAATAATTCCAATTGAACCGGCCATGATTGCAGGTAAAAAGAAATCAAACATCTGGATCTTCTCAAGGCCTAAATCAGAGGCTACGCTAACGACTAGTAAATTAGTTGATGTACCAATAGTGGTTGTCATACCTCCTAACAGTGTAGCTAAACCCATCGGCATTAAAATACCAGAAGGGTTTGATTTAGTGCGGATTGCAACATTCAACATGATTGGTAAAAGTAGAACGACAATAGGGGTGTTGTTGACTACCGCGCTTAATAATGCCGAAACAATTAGAGTTATAAGAACTGAGAGTAAGGGGCTAATAGCCCAGAGTTTTGCTAGACCTCGCCCAACAGGATCTAGAGCGCCAGTGCGTACTATGCCGTAGCCAACTACCATTAAGCCACAAACGGCTATAAGTGCTTCATGGCCAAAACCTGAATAGAAGGAAACAGGATTAAGAACAACATCGGAGTCGTTAGTAAAAGGAAATAAAGTAAAACTAATCGCTAATAGAACAATGATTAATAGGCTAGACGTTTCTAGTGGGATACGGTCACGTGAAAAAAGTATCAGTGCAAAGACTGTTAATGATAGTGACCAAATTGCATGGGGTTCTAGCTGCATATTGTGGGTGTCTGATAAGCGAGTCTAATTGCTTATCTTTAGTCGATCTCTAGTGGATATTAGCAAAACAGTATAGCACTTAGCTACTTAATGTAAGTCTTGACAATTTAAGTTTTATTCTGATAACAAAATTAATTTACCTAGTGATTCTAAGCAATTAGAGCTTATTGAGGTGGGCTTGTGTTACCATTAGAAAGGACAACAGAAGCACATAAAAAGTAAATTATTTTAAACAAGAATGACTGAAGTAGCGCTTACCACTGAAATAATTGCAGTTCTCGGAATTCTTGTATTTGCGGTAACATTATTTGTTTTTGAAGTTGTGCGAGTGGATGTTGCTGCATTACTCGTTCTGGTGATTTTAGGCTTGTCTTCATTACTGCCTGAATACAATGGATTGATTCCTGCTTATCAATTATTTGAAGGTTTTTCTAGCAACGCTGTGATGTCGATCATTGCAGTAATGATCATTGGGGCAGGCCTCGATAAAACCGGTGTGATGGGCTTAATGGCTGCACAAATCCTTAAACGTGCAGGTAAAACTGAAGGCAAGATCACTACAACCCTATCTGTTTGTGTGGCATGGATATCTAGCTTTATGCAAAATATTGGTGCGGCTGCATTATTTTTACCTGTGGTGAGTAGAATTTCGCGCCGAACAGCAATTCCTTTGTCACAATTATTAATGCCTATGGGCTTTTGTGCAATTTTAGGTGGCACCATGACTATGGTCGGTTCCAGTCCACTGATCTTGTTGAATGACTTAATTGAAAGTGCCAACTTGTACTTCCCAGATAATGAAATCCCGATGGAGCAATTTGGTTTGTTTGCGGTTACGCCAGTAGGTTTTGCTTTAGTCATTAGTGGCGTGCTGTACTTTATTTTATTGGGTAAAAAAGTTTTACCTGAGGCTAAGAAAAAATTAATCACCACGGAAAATTTACAGCATTATCGTGACGTCTATGGAATTGATGGACGTATTTTCGAAGTAGTAGTGAATGACGGCAGTGACCTAGCTGGGCTAAAGCTTGGACAAGTAGAGACGCGAGGTCGTTCAGGATGGATTCTGGGGATTAAAAATGGCGGTAACGTGCAAATTATCCCGCCGCAAGATGCGGGAATAGAAGTAGGGTCGATTCTTGCAATAATGGGCGCTAGAAGTGAAGTTGAGGGTTATGCCGAAGCACATCAATTGACTGTACGTCAATACTTAAGTGAGTTTTCAGAAGCATTAAACCCGACTACTGCTGGTATTGCTGAGATTGTCATTACGCCCGATTCAGATTTAATCGGGCGAACTATTTCTGAGGCCGATATACGTCGTCGATATGGGATGCGGGTATTGGCACTATACAGAGTAGATCAAGTAATTGATGAAGAACTTGCTACGCTAAACATGCAAGCTGGCGATACCTTAGTGGTACATAGTCGTTGGCAAGATATGATTAAAGTATCAAAGGACAATAAGTTTGCGGTGGTAACTGACTTCCCTAAAGAAGAATTCCGACCGAACAAATTACGCAATGCATCATTGGCATTCTTTTTAGCATTGGGACTAGTTTTGTTTAGCGATTTACCTTTGTCATTATCTTTAATGACAGGAGCCATTGGCATGGTAATAGGCCGCGTACTGCATATGGAAGAAGCCTATAATTCAGTTAGTTGGCAAACTGTGTTTTTATTAGCTTGTTTGATCCCTCTTGGCTTAGCAATGGAACAATCGGGCGCAGCGCAATATTTAGCGTTTTATGCAGTTAGCCTTATGGATGGTTTGCCTGTCTGGGTTATTCAATTATTTCTAGCGGTTATTGCAACTATTTTCACTTTGGTTATGTCAAATGTTGGTGCGACTGTGTTGCTAGTTCCATTGGCAATTCAAGTGGCACTTGGAGTCGGAGCTGACCCAGCTATATTTGCTTTGACTGTTGCTTTATCTACGTCGAACTCTTTTTTGATTCCGACCCATCAAGTTAACGCATTAATTATGGGTCCGGCAGGCTATTCGGTGCGTGACTTTATGCGTGCAGGGATCGGAATGACCGTGTTATTTTTGTGTGTGATGCTAATCATGTTAAACTTATTCTACTAACTTAATCTTCGATCAAATCCTCGAACCTAACCCTTTTAAAAAATAAAATTATTATGAAAAAACTACTTTTTGTATCTATCTTACTTATGTTTTTAGCTTCATGCGGTGGTAACTCAACGACTGGTGCTCAAGTTGAGGAATCTGAAACAGGAATGATGATTCCTGATAGTTTTATAGGTGTCTATGCTGGTACGTTAACTGTTACTGCTGAGGTAGCGGGTGTTTTTGATGAAACCGATACTTTTGATATAACAGTTACTGTTACTGAAGACGGTATGGTACGTTTTGATGGTGATGACCCAGATGAAACATTTACTGTTGGTCTGACTGATGAAGGTACTTTTAGTGGTAATATCTTTATTGATGAAGATCCGTGTGAAGGCGTAGTCGGTGCTGTTGGCGCCTTTGTTGGTGATACTGTCAGTGGTACTGTCGATGGCGAAGGTGTTTGTTCAGAAGGTTTGATTGAATTAGATGCTGACCTAGAAGGAACTTTTTCGGCGACTAGAATTTAATCAATATTCTTTTCGAACTTAATTAGATTGCGCGCAGTGATATAGTAATTAATGCGTGCAGTTTTACTCAATTTTTCAAAAATCATTATAAAAAAACATTATGAAAAAATTATTTTTTGCATTTGCAACAGTGTTGTTTTTAGCTTCGTGCGACGATGGTGACTCTTCAAGTGGAGGAGGAGAAGATTCTGTAGATCTAGATAGTTTTGTTGGTGTTTATGTTGGTTCCTTAACAGCCACAGCTTCGGCAGCGGGACTTTCTCAAGTAGACACTTTTGATATAACAGTGACTGTTTTTGACGATAATACAGTGCGTTTTCAAGGCGATGATCCTGACGAAACTTTTACAACTGATTTAAATGATGATGGCTCTTTTGCTGACGATTTATCTATCGTTATAGATGAGTGTGAAGGGACAGTTGAAACGGAAGGTATTTTTGATGGTGATATGGTATCTGGTTCTGTAGAGGGTGACGGAGTTTGTTCCGATGGCGAACTAGAAGTCGATATTGAATTAGAAGGGACTTTTTCTGCAACTAGAATTTAATCAGTATTGTTCTAGAGTTTAATTAGCTGGACGCAGTAATTAATGCGTCCAGTTCTGTTTTCAGCTTAGCTAAAATTGTGTCATAACCAAAGGCACCAAGTTTTTCGCCTTTGCGTTTTAGATTAACTTGTCTAGGCCCACACCATAGACCTAAATCGGCGTCATCTGTCTCGCCTGGGCCATTAACACGGCAGCCCATGACGGCAATCGTAATATTATGGTCTTCCGCGTATTGAGTCATTTCTTTGACATCCTGCGCTAGTTCAATAAACGCTTCGTTTTCAACGCGTGAACAACTCGGGCAACTAATGATATTTAGTTTGTCTGGATCAAAGGCAACGACACTACGTACTCGTCCTGCATAGATGTCTTCAATGATTTCATGGCCTGCGTCGACTTCATCAGCTTTATCTACATTCGGCAAAGTTAGCGATACTCGAACTGTGTCGCCAATACCGCGTGAGATTAATTGTTCAAAAGCTATGCGCGTTTTTACTACTCCCATCGGCGGCATACCTGCTTCGGTAACACCAAGGTGCAATGGAATATCAGGTCGTTGCTCAGCAAAACGGATATTTGCTGTAATGACTTTTTGCGGATCAGAATCTTTCAGTGAAACGCAGTAGCGAGTAAAGCCAATGCTGTCGAGGTATTCGCAATGTTCTAAGGCGCTCTCGAGCATTGGCGAAATAGAATCGCGCGGATCAAACTTACTTAGTTTTTCAGGATCAACTGAGCCACAATTGACACCCACTCGCATTGCGCAATCATGCTCATTGGCTAAATCAACAAGGTATTTCACTTTGTCTTGCCAAGGCTTTTTCTTTTCGTGATGATAAAGATGTCCAGGGTTGTAACGAATTTTATCAACATAAGGCGCAACCAATTCCGCCATTCGATAATGCTCTTGTAAATCGACTGAAATAGTTGCATCAGTTGCTTTACGAATCTCCATTAATGCCGCAGCATCTTTTTTATTATCCACCGCAATACGAACTACACCGGCATTACGCAAATGCAAGGCGTTTGTTTGAGCGATAGTCGCATCAATATCTTGAGTGCGAGTAGCGCACATGCTTTGTACAATAATTGGATTATTGTCGCCGATTTTGATATTGCCGATAGCAACTTCACGAGTTGCATTACGAGTAATATTTACAGACATTCTTTAGGTGTTTTATTTAAGATAGTTGGGGTTGAAATAATTACAGCCGTATTCTACTGAATATTGATGCTTTCGGAGACCATTTTTGTACCAAAATAACCAAGTTGCATTAAGAAAAAACCAAGCAAAGTCCATTTCATCGCTTGTGAACCCCGCAAACCAGATTGATAACGTCTAAATAGAAGAGTGGCGAAGACAAGCCAACTCAAAATAGCAAAAACGGTATGGTGTTTAAATTCAAAACCTTGACCGAAAATCTCTTGACTGAAAAAGATACCACTTAATAAAGTTAAGCTAAGTAAAGCAAAGCCGATGATGACTAAACGGAATAATAATTTTTCCATAGTCTGCAGTGGTGGCAGTGCTAGTAACATAGTCGAAGAGGCACGTTTTTTTAATAGACTCTCTTGATAAACGTAAAGCAAAGATTGAATCGTTGCGATAGTTATAAATGAGTAAGTGAGTATTGAAATATAGATATGCGCAGTAAAAAATTGCCCTTGGGTTTGAGCAGCGCTACTGTCACCAACACCCGCTCCCCACAGATAAGAAAAAATAAGGCTTAGTGCTGCCAAAGGGAAAACCATAATACCAAGACTGCGAATTGGTATGGCGAGCGAACCAGCTAAAAAAATGATCGTTAAGACAAGACTGATTAGGCTAGTCATAGAACTTAAACTTAGATTTAAAACACCGTGAGCGTTACTTGTCTCGATAGTGTATACGAAATGTATTACGGCACTTATAAACGCTAAAATAAAGACGCTATCAATGGCAGTATCATGTTGTGAGATTGAGCCTGAGTCTTCAGCTTGGTTAGCGCCTTTGTATATCGTTCGGGCGATAAGCGTGGTGGCTATTAAATAACCTGAAATTGTCAATAATAGTAAAAACAAATAAAACATTGGAGATAAAAGGAAGCCTTGATAGATGCCATTTGACTTTTGAACAGGTAGAATATCACAATCATTCGCACTTCGGGTTGTAGACATCCGATATCACGATAACCATTACAGGATTTATTAATAATGTTTGAGCAACTCAGTGAACGCTTACAAGGCGCCGTTAAAAAACTAAGTGGACAATCGCGGTTAACCGAAGAAAATATTGCGGATGCTATTCGCGAAGTTAGGATTGCACTACTTGAAGCAGATGTTTCACTGAGTGTTGTTAAATCCTTTGTTGCAGAGATTAAAGAAAAGGCCTTAGGTATTGATGTTTCTAAGAGCTTGAATCCTGGTCAAATGCTCATCAAGCTAGTTCAAGAAGAATTAGTCACTTTGATGGGTGCCGCGAATGATGAATTAAATCTAGCCCAAACACCACCTGCGGTTATTTTGGTTGCCGGTCTACAAGGCGCAGGTAAGACAACCACCATCGCAAAACTGGCTAACCGATTAAAGATACGTGAGAAAAAGCGCGTTATGGTGGTTAGTGCCGACGTTTATCGGCCAGCAGCAATTGAGCAGCTAAAAACCTTGGCTGACTCAATTGATGTATTACATTGCCCGAGTTCGCCCGATCAAAAGCCCGTTGCGATTGTTCAGAATGCTATTCAGTCAGCCAAACAAGCAGTCGCAGATGTGTTGCTTATTGATACCGCTGGCCGTTTGCACGTTGATAATGAGTTGATGACTGAAATTCAAGCTGTACATAAAGCAGCTAACCCAATTGAAACATTGTTTGTTGTTGATTCGATGACTGGGCAAGATGCGGTAGTGAGTGCGAAAGCATTTGATGAAGCCTTACCACTAACCGGTGTTATTTTAACAAAAACAGATGGTGATGCGCGCGGTGGTGCCGCTTTATCAATACGTCAAATAACGGGTAAACCAATTAAGTTTTTGGGTACGGGCGAAAAAATTGATGGCATAGAAGAGTTTCACCCCGATCGGGTCGCATCGCGAATTCTGGGTATGGGTGATGTTATGTCGCTCATTGAAGAAGCCGAGCAAAAGGTTGATAAAGAAAAGGCTGCCAAGTTAGTAAAAAAACTTAAGAAGGGTAAAGGTTTTGATCTAACCGATTACCGTGACCAAGTCGCACAAATGAACAGTATGGGCGGCATGGAAAGTATGATGGATAAACTCCCAGGCATGGGCAATGTCAATATACCTAGTGGCGCCTTGTCTGGTCTGATGGGCGACATGAACAAAAGTGTCGTTATTATTGACTCTATGACACCCAAAGAACGCCAATTCCCCGCATTAATTAAAGGCAGTCGTAAAAAACGTATTGCCATGGGGTCAGGCACGCAAATTCAAGACGTTAATAAGACCCTTAAGCAATTTATGCAAATGCAGAAAATGATGAAAAAAATGGGCGGCAAAGGCAAGATGGCAAAAATGATGCGGGGGATGGGAGGTCTACCCGGTGGCGGTAAATTACCACCTGGGTTTCCTGGTTGAAGTCCATCTATAATAGAAACTTATTTTGTGCGATTAAGAGATAAATTGAGTATTGAATACGGCTGTTGCATACTCAAAGCGGACGTTTGACAAAATGTTAATGGGAAACCTATTTTTTATGGATGCATTTTGATTTATTATATATTTCATATGCTTATATCGAATCTGAAAAGGGAGATAGGAGGGCGATATGCTCATTTACATCCCTTGTTAAACCAACTTTGAAGAAAGTTAATTAATAATATCAAGAGGATGGAACTGAATATGTTTATTTTAGAGCTCATTATTAATGGGTTTCCTATTAAAACCCGTTGTTATAACTCAAGAGAATGTTTATGAAATTAACCAAAGAAGAGAAGTTAGACAAAACTATAAACCAAGGGCGCTTACGTTATATTCTGGTTGATGGTGTTCTTTTTTGGGGGGTAGGTACGGGAATACTATTTTGTTTGTTGCAACATTTTACAGGGACACCTCAAACAGCCAGTTCAGTTGCCTTATCACTAATATTGTTTCCCATTGGAGGTGTTTTTTGGGGAGCAGCAACTTGGTCTGTATTAAAAAAACAGTACAGTAAAATTTCTAATAATGAGTTATAAC
>CAZFEM010000046.1:0-15074 GCA_964517515.1 uncultured Gammaproteobacteria bacterium
GTGCATTTTTCTGGAAGAACAAAGGCTTTGAAGAACACGCCAAAGATATTGGTCTCGCCGCTAGCATGCCTAGTGCTGGAATTGTTGATAGTGGGCATTAAGGATTTTATTTTAAAAGACAGGCTCTTTGCTTCCGTTCGTTTCAAGTGCTAATCGATGAGCCAGTGAGAAATAAAAAAATCATAGCCGAATTAGGAATTAATAAATCGGCCCTGACTTTTTTATTATTGAACTCAGCTTTGAGTCAGTGTAGTTGGTGGAGATGTTTTGTAGCGTTCGTACAGTGAGCTACCGATTATCAATGTTGCACCAATTAAACCAATAATGACCCAGTTGCCTAATTGCAGTAGCGTTATAAATTGACTAATAAGAGAACAAATGCTGATTACTATACCGATGCTAGCGATTACTTTACTATTGCGGTTATTACCAATAGTTGCTTGTAGATGATGCGCTAAGCCATACAAAGTTGATGTAATCAATAGGCTGCTTATTTGTATAATAAAGCTGTCAGAAAAAATCACATACAGAGAGCTTATTATCACTAGGCCGATAGTCGTCAAAGTGAGAATACTTCTTTGCCATTTTACGCTGCTTGTTGTTTTGATTTGGTCATAGCTGAATAGCAGAACGAATAGTGAAAAAGCCGCTAAACAGATATCGTCGAATGCATACGGTATTAATGATGTTAGTTGTATAGAGATGAATATACTGGTGAAGAATCGAGCGATTTCGCATAGAGTTGTCATTAATGATGACTGAATGAATGTAAATCGTAATGACCGTAATGAAAAGTAAAACAAACTTCCTATCGTAATTAAGGTGATTTCATCAACGTGATATAAGCTAAGTGCTCGAACTATTATTAGTAGGCCAGGTACAAACATTAATGCCAAAGCGAATTTGCTTTCATTGGTGAAAACCATAGCATCGTCTTGCTTTAGTTTTTTTACCAAGGTGCTAGCAAACCAGATAGATATGATTGCAATAATTGATACAGTTATAGAGCTACGGGTTGGTATGAGTAATAAGGAACTCATAAGTAAAAAATTGTTGCTTAGCGGTGCTGCCACATCGCGTGCAAAGATACGAAAACTAAATTTAGTTAAAATAGTTAACAAGACAATCGCCCCGGCAAAGATAGGCCAAAATGTTGCCGCGTCAAAAGCTTTCCATGTCATCATCGATGGGTATTGAGTTAAATTTCCATCTAGTTGAAACATCGAATAGGTGAGGGCACCTAAAACGGTAAAATTGGCAACCACAGAAATCAAACTCAGCGCAAAAAATAATCGAGCACCTTTATTTTCTTTCAGTAAAAAACTCATGGTAAGGCCCGCACCCGTTAATAGGCCAGTTTGTGCCAGTAGTTTCAGATAACGTTGAATATCATTGCCTTCGCTCCAACCGTTTAAAAGAAACAAAGACATAGAAGCGATAACTGCGCCGGCACCTAGAATGCGTAATATTTCGGCAAGACTAATAGCTTTTTTCATGCGATCAAAAAGAGAGTCAATTCTGTCATTGGCTATTGCGCGATGGTCATGTTGTTGATCATCGAAACAATCGTTGTTATTTTCGAGAGTTGTCATTGCTTAGTCCTCCGTGTTGTTATGCTTGCTTTTTAACTCATCGAGTTGTTGCAATAATAGGATGTCATTTTCTTGTTGAGTGAACTCAGTCTCTAATGGGTCGCGAGTGGTGATGTCGTTGATGTTCATTTCAGTTTCGATAATCATTGACTCCCAACGTTCAAAGGTTTCATTAGTCGTATCTTCGAGGTTAGTTGTGCCTACTGTGCGATTAACGTCTGCAACAGTCTGACGAGAGCGCATCAGGTTATGTTTTTGATGCATTTCATCCATACTCATTTGCAGTTTCTCTGAGTTGAGGGACACATCATGTATCAGTGTTTTTTGTTGCTCGATTAGTTTAGATAGCCGTGCTATTTTTGTCTGGCACTGATTGTGCCTAGTCATACATTGCAGCGCTTTATCTTGATCACTATCGGATAGGTTTAATGCCCGTTGTGTCCAAAGGTTAGACTGTTCACGAGTTTCTTCGAGTTGTGTTTCGTAGGTATGTTGTTGTTGCCTTAGGGTATTAATACGCGCCTTAGTTTTAGCAACAGACTGCCTTGTTTGTTTGATAGCTGCTTCAATAATAGCGTCGTGATTTTCAATCTGCCGAACAGTGTTTTCGAGTGATGCGGTAACGCTAGTTGTAAGTCGTTTAATTAAGTTCATGATTGCCTCTAATTGAATTTATGTTGATTTAGATTAGAAGCGATCTTGCAGTCAGGTGCTATTTTTATCAACTTAATGCGAAGAAGTAGTGTTAAACTGACTATAAGTTCAATTATTTTATACTTTTATGGCTAGATCTAAACAATTGGTGGATGCTCTGAAGATTGAATTAAAGCGTCATGGCATGACCTATAAGGTCTTAGCAGGCATGTTAGATGTGTCGGAATCAACGGTAAAACAAATGTTTTCTAGTGGTAATTTTACCCTTAAACGCCTTGATGCTATCTGTGAACTGTTAGATTCTGACTTGACTAGTTTGCTAGAAATTTCTGAATCTATTGAAAATAAGCTATCTAAACTCAATCTTGAACAAGAGCGCGCATTAATTCAGAATAAAAAGTTATTAGTGGTCGCCTATTGCTTAGTCAATTACTGGTCGGTTGAGGAAATTCTTGAACGGTATCTTATCGATCCTTTAGAAATGATCACCTTGCTAGCGAAACTTGATAAGATGAAGTTGATTGAGTTACTACCAAGTAATAAAGTGCGACTATTAATGGCAAATAATTTTCATTGGCAAAAAAATGGACCAATTGAGAAGTATTTCCGAGAGCAGGTGCAAACTGAATTTTTTAATACTGATTTTTCTGATGATGGTGCACTGCGTGTAGTTAAAAACGGCATTATTAGTAAGAAAGGTCAGTTAGATTTACATCATCGATTAAAAATGATTGACAATTTATTTGATGAAGTCAGTCAACAAGAGCGTCGTTTACCATTAAAAGACAGAGAGGGAGTTACAATGATTTTAGCGATTCGCAGTTGGCAGCTTTCTATTTTTGATGATCTTGAGCGGGACTAACTATCTACTTATAAAGTATTTGAAAAAACTGAGATGAATCAAGTTTATGTGGAACAGACTAATGGCTATCGTTGAAAAGCTAAGTAGCAACTTGCGTTACTGCTCATGGTTTGTTCTGTGTTTCAGTTTTTCTTTTGGAGTAGCGCATGCACAGCAGTTTGATTCAAGCTTTGATGAATTGCCGACTGCTGAGTTTCATTTTGCGCGACTTATGTATACCAATTCTCCTTATAGCCGTCGTGGTCGGGGTCGTTCGGCTTGGACAACAGATTACCCCGATGCTGAATACCACTTGATGACTGGTGTTGATCGGATGACTAATATCGATCTTGAGTTAGTCGATTATAACGGCGGTGGTGGTCGGGTAATTAATTTACAAGATGATCAAATTTTTGATTACCCGTGGTTGTATGCAGCTGAGGTAGGGCAGTGGCTACTGACTGATGTAGAAGTTGCGCAATTACGTGAATATCTAGATCGTGGTGGTTTTTTAATGGTCGATGATTTTTGGGGTGCCTATGAATGGCAGATTTTTGTTGAATCGATGGAGCGTGTTTTTCCAGATCGACCGATTGTTGAAATCGATGAAAATGATCCAGTAATGCATATTGTTTTTGAGGTTGATAAGAGTACTCAAATTCCAGGAGCGAATGGTGTGCCGCCAGGCAATATTCCACACTGGCGTGGTATTTATGATGATGAAGGTCGTTTAATTGTCGCAATTAATTTCAATATGGATATGGGTGATGCCTGGGAACATGCAAGAGATTCATTCTATCCTGCGGCAATGACTGCTATGGCTTATCGTTTTGCGGTCAACTACATTGTTTATTCAATGACGCATTGATTAGATTGAGTAAGATAGTTTAACGCGGATGAATACTTTACATCGCATAGTGATTGCTTTGTCCTGCTTGATTATTATCGTCGAACTAACTTTGTTATGGCACTTTAGGGTTGCGATAACAGATTGGCTTTCTCATAACTATTGGATAGTTGTAATTCCTTTCTTAAAAGGGATTATTAAGAAAGTAGTTGTGCTGAAGTTTTTTGCTTTCATTAAAGGCTTATTAGTTTTATCTTGGCACTTAGGGAAATTGCTACTGTTAAAGTTGTTAAAAACATTGTCGATTCGATATGGTGTTTTCTTTTCGCAAAACCGTTGGTATTGGATTCGTCGTTCTAAAGTTATGTTTTTGCGCCGTGGCAAACAATTTTTTAGAGCTACTGGTCGATTTTGGAGTCACTATTCTGTCGGCCAAAAATGGCTAATATTAGTTGCTTTCTTCCCAATAGGCTTAGTGCTTTTCTTAATGGGTTTGAGTTTTAATGTCACCCGCAAAACGATGGTTAAAAAGACCCAAGAGAGTGCAATTTTTCAAGCAGCGACGTCCGCTGGCAAAACAAATAGAGGCTTACGTGCATGGCTAAGGCGCTTAGATGAAGGAACGCTACATAAAATTAGGGAAGCAACACCACGGGCAATAGTCGCTAAAAAAGAGTCTAATGATTCTGAAAACAAGGTGTAGTTTAGTTGTAGTTAAATTAAAGGTTTTGAGATTTAGAATCAAAGCGATCAATGTATTGACAACGTTGACAAAGATTTTCAAGGAGTTTGCGTTGTTGAAACCCTTTAATAATATTTTGCGCCTTACTAGACTCAAGTATTTCAGTAATTGGTGTTTCTTTAACATTGCCTAAAGTAATAACACCTTCTTTATCTAAGCAGCAGGGCACGACAGTGCCATCCACTAAAATACCAAAATGCGAAGACAGACCATAACATTTACCTTGCGTGCCGAGCACATCCAAATCTAGGCTTGGCCATATAAACTCAGTATCAAAATGCAGATAGAGGCGCTCTTTTATATTAATGCTTTTCTTTTTCCGCACATCAATTTTATTCGGCATTTGAAAATCATAATGTTGGCAAATGCGTTTTAACATTTGTGTGTTGCGCGTCTGATTCTCTAATGGATCATTTAAGTTCCATAAACGAAAATTCAAATAAAGTTCGGGTCGTTCGATTAATGCTTGATCAGTAAAATTAAAAATATGCTCTAAATAGGAAGTAGGATTCTGTTCAGGAAAGTTGTCAAAAAAACTATGCAAGGAAAAATTTATTTGATAAAACCGAGGGTGCAGCAACGTTGAATATTTTTCAGGGTTTAACAACACACCATTACTAACTAGAAATATATTTACGTCATACTGATCGCAAATATCGATAATTTTCTCTAGCTTTGGATGAACTAATGGTTCGCCCATCAAATGTAAGCAGACTAATTCAGTGAGCGGTGCGACTTGCGCAATAGTTTTCTCAAAGAGACTTAAATCGATTACTTTGTTTTCACGGTGTACCGCAGGGCAAAAGCTGCATTGCAAATTACAAATGTTGGTGATTTCAATGTGAACTTTTTTAAATCGCATAGGGCTAGATAGTACTAGTCGTCACAACCGCGCCCAGTACGTTGCCCAGATGCGTCGGTAAAGTGTTTCCAATGTACCCAACCTTTTGGAC
Organism: uncultured Gammaproteobacteria bacterium; assembly: GCA_964517515.1. GTDB lineage: Bacteria > Pseudomonadota > Gammaproteobacteria > Arenicellales > Arenicellaceae > Arenicella. Next base: position 5,630 of record CAZFEM010000046.1, read on the forward strand.
AGTGAAACCCCCATTCGCGGACTTTGGGGTAGGTGAAAAATAGCGTATAAGCAAAATTACTTTTTAGTGTTATGCGATGTGCATAGGTTGCGGAACGAAACTTAGGTACCAACGGCCATAGTCGTTGCTGGATTTGTTGGCCATTTTTTTCGGTCACTTCATACAGCGAACCCCATAGAACAATCCCGACACTAGACCAGGGGTGATCATGTAAAGCGCGATCATCGTCGCTGCCCTCATAACGATGCAAATATAAATTATGTCTACCAGGCTTGCGACGAATATGCCAACGCTGCATATATTGACTGCCGATGGTTTCGTCAGGTGGTCTGGGTTTGAGGTTAAGCATAAAACGCTATGAGTAGACAGAGTTTAATTTGGCTTTGGGAGTCTATGTATTTAGATATTTCAACGTCGGTTTTCCACTATGGGTATCATCTCATATTGTTTTGTTGAATCATAATTGGTGATATGTGTGGTTGATATTGAGTTACAATTTTCTGTAAATATTAAAGGATATTGTTAACCGTTGTTTTTTGTAATGAAATTCTGTCATTATTGTTGGGATAGGTTAAATATATTTAAAAAGCTATGAACGAATATAACGACAACCATATTACTAATCCTAGTCAGCCGAATTCTTCACTGTATGAAATCTGTGAGCGTCGATTTTCGCGTCGAGTTTTTCTAAAAACTGGAGTGGCACTAGGTGTTGGGTCAGCGCTGGGGGCTTGTGATGCCAATCAGGTTATTACCGAAACAGCATGGCGCGATAATAACTCGTATCGTTCGAATTTTGACTTTATTGAAATCGAACACGGCATAGACGAGTATCACCATGTTGCTCCAAATCATACTGCCGATATTTTACTACGCTGGGGAGACCCGATTTTTGAGGGTGCGCCTGAATTTGATGTCAATAAGCAAACCGCGGAGTCGCAACTTAAACAGTTTGGATACAACAATGATTTTATTGGCTTTGTACCTTTGCCTTCACAAGAATCGCTAAAGCAGAGCGCTTTATTATGCGTGAACCATGAGTACCCATTAGCGGGTTTAATGTTCACAAATATAGGCAGGGATATTGAAGGGGCGATTACGGCTCAACAAGTTGATGTAACAAAGGCAGCGGTTGGTGTATCTATTGTTAAGGTTGATTTAGTTGATGACAATTGGTCGGTGGATTTAACGTCAAAATATAATCGCCGAATTTCTGCATTAGGTACTGAAATAGAATTGAGCGGCCCGGCTGCTGGTCATGCGCGATTACAAACGACCGCAGACCCTGAGGGTCGAAATGTTATTGGTACATTCAACAATTGTGCTGGAGGTATTACGCCATGGGGTACTTATCTTAGTTGTGAGGAAAATTTTAATTTTCACTTTTCCGGTGAAATGAATGAATCACATCCTGAGATAGAAAATTATCAACGCTATAATTTAGGTACAGATCTTTTTTATTGGGGTAAATACGATCAGCGTTTTAACGTGAGCAAAGAACCTAATGAACCGAATCGTTTTGGATGGGTCGTTGAAATTGATCCAATGGATTCAACTTCAACACCTAAAAAGCGAACGGCTTTAGGGCGTTTTAAACATGAAGGCGCAGAAAATGTTATTGCTAAGGATGGCCGCCTAGTAATTTATATGGGGGATGACCAGCGTTTCGAGTATCTCTATAAATTTGTCAGTCGCGATAAAGTAGATTTACAAAATAAACAAGCGAACAAAAACTTGTTAGATGATGGCACAGTGTTTGTTGCCAAATTTTATGCAGATGGTCAGCTGGAATGGTTACCTCTTGAATACTCTAATCCTATTTTAACTCCCCACTTTTCTTCACAAGCAGATATTTTAATTCAGATGCGCAGTGCTGCAGACTTGTTAGGCGCTACACCAATGGATCGCCCGGAAGATGTCATTCCAAATAAAAATACTGGCAAGGTTTATGTTTTGTTAACCAATAATACGCAGCGTGATGAAACTAATGCGGCTAACCCTCGGGAAGATAATGCCTTTGGGCATATTATTGAGATAACTGAAGAAGATGAAAATTTTGCAAAAAATAAAGGTCGGTGGGATATGTTAGTTAAATGCGGTGACCCAGCAAAGCCAGAGCATGATGCTGATTGGCATGAACAAACTTCGAAAGATGGTTGGTTCGCTAGTCCAGACAATGGTGTTGTTGACCCTAATGGTCGGCTATGGATCAGCACTGATCAAGGCGCAAAAACGCCATTAAGCGGTACTGCTGATGGCTTATGGGGTTTAGAAACGGAAGGCGAGTTGCGCGGCATTGGAAAAATGTTTTTTAGAGTACCAAATGGCGCTGAAATGTGTGGACCGGTATTTTCCGATGATGGTGAAAGCTTATTTTTATCGGTACAACATCCTGGCGATGATGAGTCAACGGGAGTTTCTCGTATTGATAGTGCGTTAACCTTGTGGCCAGATTTTCAAGAAGGTGTTCCGCCACGACCTTCAATCGTTGTTGTTCGTAAAAAAAACGGCGGTCCAGTGGGTTAAGGCGGTAGGTTTTAGGCCGTTATTTTCGCCATAGCCTCTAAGGTCTGCGCGCAAGCATCAGCAGCTTCTATACCTTTAATGACAAAGTGCTCTTTAAAAAATTCAGCTTGGCCATCGCTAATAAAATCATGTGGGGTTAGAACAGCTGAGAAGATAGGTGTTCCTGTTTCTAACTGGTTTTGCATTAAGCCATCAATAACCGCCGTGGCGACAAACTCATGTTGATAAATACCACCATCGACAACGAGGCCTGCCGCTACGATGCCAGCATACTTTTCTGTTTGGGCTAAATATTTAGTCTGCAAAGGAATTTCAAATGCGCCTGGAACTTCGAAAAAATCGATTTCTTTATTACTCAGTGTTTGAAAGTGTTGACTAAACGATTGTCGTAATTCATCAACAATGTCTTTGTGCCAACAAGATTGCACAAAGGCGATACTCTCACGCTCAATTATATGTTGCGGGTTCGGAAAAGATTGCTTGGAAGTCATCTTATTGTTACCTAAATTAATTCATTATTATTCAGGGCAATAAGCATAGGCACACATATATAAACACAAAACTAAATCGACAGAATCGATTTGATATTTACATGACACCTTATTCTCATAACCAGACTATTACTGTCGGCTTCGGAATCGCACCGAATCTGCTTGTCCCTCTAATTTATAATTAAAATTTATAAGCTAGAGGCGCCCGCGGGCTACAAAGTAAATCTTTGATTACCGCCGGTGGGGACTTACACCCCGCCCTGAGAGTTAGTCAATTATACACCGTCTGATGTCAATGAGTACATGCAATAGTTCTATCAAGTAAAAACATTATTAATAAGAAAAGTTAAGATAAACTAACTTATTTATCGGGTATTCTTGATTTATGAATGCGGCTTTAAAAGTGCTATTGGTGATGCTTGTCTTGGTGACTCAAGTAGGCTGCAGCGCGTTCCAATTTTTTGTAGAACGTTCAGTTAATAATTTTGAAAATAGGGCAGCCAACAGGATTAATAGTTTTGCTGATTTTAATCTTCAACAAAAAGATAAGATCGATGAAATAGCTGCTGAGATTGATGATTGGATGCGCATTGAGCGGTTGTCGCAGTTAAGCACTATGTTGTTTGCCTTTGCTGATGATATTGAAACTCAAGGACAGATAAGCGACATACACTGGCGAGCAGCTTATCAAGAAATAGAACGTGGATTCTTACTCAGTAATGCAATTGAAGTAAATAAAGGGTTCACTGACTTGGCACTATCGTTAAGCGATCAACAAGTGCAGCAGGTCATTGAAAAAATGGATGAACGTTTCGAAGAGCGTCAAGCAAAACGTGAAGGTGAGACAATTGAAGATATTAATAAGCGTTTTATTAGTAATATTAATTGGCTTTTTCGGGCTAGCAACCGTTCTTTAAAAAGTGCTGAGAGAGCTCAAGCCGTGACTATTTTAAATGAATTGAAATTCGATATTGCAAATAACAATGAGAAAATCGGAAGCAGGATAAATCGCCTGCAAGGAATGATTTTACAACGTAATAATAGCGAAATGAATTTTCAAACAAACTTAGAAGAATTTTGGCGAGAATTTGAAGAGCCTTATAATTTTGAACAACCTGATGTCGCTGAATACAATTATTTAGTAACTTCCCATTGTATGAATTATCTATTATCGAATTTAAATGAAAAAAACCGTAGTAGTATGGCGCGGGTTTTACGTAAATATAGTGCGCTATTTGAGAGGCTGTCGAAGTCTTAAGTAAAATGAAAATTATTATTATTTTGTTATTGTTTTTTATCTCTGCTTGTTCACAAGTGGACTACAAAAATCACGATGCTGTTTCTGATTCAAATGTTATTTCATCAAGTGTTAAAGCATCGCAAGCGATGGTGGTAACGGCTAACCCTTTAGCAAGTCAAGCAGGTGCGAAAATAATTCGTCAGGGTGGTTCAGCAGTTGATGCGGCAATTGCCATCGAAGCTGTATTAAGTTTGGTGGAGCCACAAAGCTCAGGTCTGGGGGGTGGTGGTTTTATGACCTATTTTGATAATAAAACTAAACAGGTTAGTGTTTATGATGGTCGAGAAATTGCTCCCGAAAATGTTAACCCGAATCTTTTTATTAAAGAGAATGGCGAACCTTTTGGGTTTATAGAGGCTAAAAATAGTGGTCTTTCGATAGGCGTGCCTGGCATGGTCTCACTTTTACAGTTAGCGCATGAGGATCATGGGAAATTAACATGGAGTGAAAATTTCAATCAAGCAAAAACATTGGCAGTAGAAGGCTTTGCCATTTCGCCAAGGCTGCATGAATCTTTACTTCGTTTTAAAACACTAATACCTCAGAAATTAAGTGATGGACCAGTAGATGCTTTTCAATATTTTTATTCTGATGATGGAGAAGCTTATCCAGTTGGATATATTTTAAAAAATGTTGCTTATGCTGAGGCACTCGATTTAATCGCTAACGATGCTAATGCTTTTTATCAAGGTGATATTGCCAGTGAAATTATTCAACAAGTTAGTCTTGAACCGCGTGCTGGTAGTATGCAAAAAATTGATTTATCCAATTATGCTGCACGTCGAGAACAAGCGCTGTGCACTACATTTCGGGAGAAGACTTTATGTGGCCCGCCACCACCTTCTTCTTGGATAGCGGTTGCTATGACCATGAATATTCTTGAGCGCTTGCCTATGCCATCAACAGGCAGCTCTGGTGATGTAAATAACTGGCGGTTATTTACTGAGGCGCAGAGACTTGCTTATATTGATCGAGATCAATATATCGCTGATCCAGATTTTATTGATGTTCCTATTTTAGGAATGTTAAATGATGAATATTTAGATCAACGGGCGGCATTAATTAGTCTTGAAAAAGTAAATAACGAAATAAGTTGGGGAGACCCATGGGCATTCCAAGAACTGTCTGCTAGCGTTCAGCAAAATGGTGTCGATAGCACGGTTGATGCAGCGGGTACTACGCATTTTGTTGTTGTTGATTTAGAGGGCAATGTGGTTTCTTTGACCGCAAGTGTTGAAAGTTTTTTTGGTTCAACGCGAATGGCCGCGGGCATGTTTTTGAATAATCAATTAACTGATTATTCATTTCGCTCTCATGATAGTGATGGTAACTTAATTGCGAACTCGGTCGCTGCTGGTAAACGACCGCGGTCCTCTATGTCACCAACTATTGTATTAGATGAAAATGGTGAGTTTTTAATGGCAACAGGCTCGCCTGGTGGAAACTCTATTATTGCTTATACCGCTAAAACTCTGGTAGGTGTTTTGGATTGGAACTTAAGTCCACAAAACGCAATCGAGTTACCAAATGTTATTGCTCGCCCCGACAAAGTGAGCGTTGAAAAAACGCGAGCCTCAGACGTATTGATTTCAGGCTTAAATAGCTTTGGTTATCAGGTTGATGAAAGTAATAACGAAAATTCAGGTTTAAGTATTATTCTTAAAGATTCAGAAGGTAATCTGGTCGGTGGAGTAGATTCTCGTCGCGAAGGAACGATCGAAATGATTAATTTGGCTAATTAATTGTGCCCTTTTTAATATTAAATACTCAGTTTTGGTTAATTACTTTGTATAAAGCGGAATACAGATGTAGAATTTTCATATCATTTTTTATGTGGGGTAAGTAATGAGTAAAGTTGATGATTATAAAAATCTTCTTCGAGCTTCGGTTAAATATGCCGCAAAAACGTTTTCAGATGATTTGATTCGTGAATTGCATAAGCAAAACCAAGGAATATCTGTTCGTAGAGGTAATGTTTCTGATTATAAATTAGGAAATTATCATGTAATGTTCGCCAATTCTTGTTCCCATACTCATTCTAAACAGAATATTAAAAGAGCATTTAGTCTCCCGACTCAAGTTGAATTTATTGTTAGTGAAGATGGCGTTTTAGAAATTCCAAGCCTAAATGCTATTTTGGGCCATACTATTTTTCCTGAAGCAGTGAAGTCTGATGGGACAATTGATATTGATGATTTTGTCATGTTTCAGAGTGTTGATGGAGTGACCACTAGAACAGTAACTATCACTGGTCAGTTTGTTGGTGAAATTGTTTCTGGCAAAATTGAAGCATGTATTTTTGATGACGGATCTGGAGCAGAAGAAGTTTCTTCAAAGTTTATTGGTGAGATTTTAAAGAAGCCTTTGTGCTAGGCTAATTTAACTAAGGACGTTTTTAATTAAAAGAAAGTGTAATTCCGTATCATTTTATATTCTTATAGTTTGTGAATATCTTCCAAAATAGATAGGCGCTCTGAACGATAATAAATGCCTAATAAACAATATCAAGCCAATCTATTTGACGATCAGGTAACTGAAAAAATTATGTTACCTGATGCAGATATCTTCTATTGGCCTGATTTCTTTGACCATAGGAGCGCATGGCAGTGGTACGAGGGTTTAGTTGATCAGACTAATTGGAGACAGGAGACTATTACAATCTACGGAAAGCGGCATAAAATACCTCGTTTATCTTGCTGGATGGCCGATGAAGGCTTAGATTACTCCTACTCAAATATGACGATGCAACCAGAGCTATGGTCTAAGCAAATTCTGGTGATTAAATTAGAGCTTGAACGTAAATTAAAGTTAAGTTTTAACAGCGTTTTAATAAATTATTACCGTGATGGTCAAGATTCAAATGGCTGGCATGCTGATGATGAAATTGAACTAGGTGTAAATCCAATTATTGCTTCTATGAGTTTAGGTGGTTCAAGAGACTTTCATTTAAAACATAAAATCGATAAGCAGCTTAAATACTCAATCACGCTTGAACATGGTAGTCTTTTGCTCATGCAAGGTACAACGCAAGCTTGTTGGCAACATCAAGTTCCCAAACGAGTCAATGCTGAGCCACGTATCAATCTAACCTTTCGCACAATTTATAAAAATTCTTAAAAAGCCTAATGCCACCGATTTCAAAATTATTAGAGAGTAATGTTAATCGATTGATTGTCATTAATATTGTAGTGTTCTTTTTAATCGAGGTTTACTTTTCTGGCGCTCGAAGTGGTTATGAATTATATTTCTGGAAAAATCCTGAGTTTGGTTTTTGGCAACTATTTACCTCAATGTTTTTACATGGCAATTTGATGCCCCATCTTGCCTTTAATATGTTTGCATTGTGGTCTTTTGGAAGGCTGCTTGAGCAAGTTTGGGGTAACCAACGATTTTTATTTTTCTATCTTTTTTGCGGAGTTGTTGCAGCAGTAATTCATGAAATAGTGACTCAAATTCAGTTTCAGGGTGCCTTCGAACAGTTAGTTTTAGCCGGTATACCAGCCGCTCAGCTTGAAAGTGTTTTACTATCTGGTCGTGATATTTCAGGTGGTTATCCCGCTGTATCGCAACAAATGCTAGCTAATTTTTATCAGCTTTATCACTCGCCAGCGGTCGGAGCGTCTGGTGCTGTATATGGTGTATTAGTTGCTTTTGCAATGTTATTTCCTAACTTTAAACTAATGTTGATTTTCTTACCGATACCAATTGCGGCCAAGTATTTTGTACCAGTTTTATTACTAATTGATCTTACCGCTGGGATAACTGGCTTTTCTATCTTTGGTGCGAACATTGCCCACTTTGCACATATTGGCGGGGCCATTGGTGGCTTTATACTAATTTGGTATTGGCAAAAACAAAATAGATCTGAAATTTCCTAAAGTAGATTATTTGGTGAAACGGAAATGAGCAACACACCATTCGGAACCATTCTTATAACCAAAAAGTTCAGCACAAGCCATATAAAACATTCGCCAGCGTTGCGTCCAAACTTTAGCTTCTTGCTCGCCATAGGTATCACTAAAGAGCTCGATAATTTGATCACGATTTTTATCTAAATTTTCTAGCCATGCGTTAGCTGTCTTCTCATAACCAGTACCGTCTACCAACCAACGTGATTCTATTTTCAAATGATCTTGAAAGTGTAGTAGCGTATCGATAGATGGCATTAATCCGCCTGTAAAAAAATAACGCCCCATCCAATTATCACTACCTTCAGTTTTAAATGGGTACATTATGTAACGATGACAAAAAACTTGTACGAATAATTTACCCTTAGGGTTAAGCCAAGAGCTGAGCCTTTCAAGGAGGCTTTTATAATTGCGCATATGTTCAAACATTTCTATTGAAACACAGCGGTCAAATTTTTGTTCTAATTTAAGTTCATTGACGTCACATGTAACAATTGAAATGTTACTAATACCAGCTTCTTCAGCTCTTTTTAATATATGTTTTTTTTGGCTATGAGAATTTGAAACAGCGGTAATGTTGGAGTTAGGGAAATGCCGAGCCATCCAAATCGTTAGTGATCCCCAACCACAGCCAAGCTCAAGAATATCCATGCCATCCTTTATTTCAGCGCGCTCGCAATAAAGATTCAGCGTGTAATCTTCCGCATCATCGAGCGATTTAATATGGTCCGGCCAATTACAACCGCTGTATTTTAAATTCTTACCAAGACTAAGTTGGTAAAACAGCGCAGGAACTTCATAGTGTTGTTCATTAGCTGCAGCCGTTTCAATTGCAATAGGGCTTTCGCGAAGTTCTTCAATGAGCTTTTGAAAACGAAGCTGCTGTTTTTCCGGATGATTGGCAAGTTCTTCTTTGAGTCGTTTTTTACAGAGTTGGCGTATGCCATGGCGAATCAAAAAGTCATTTAATAAGCAATTTTCTGCTAAGTTGATAGCATTCATATTCAATAGTTGCGTATAAATAGTTCAGGTTGTGGGTTCGATTTTATGGAATCATAAATACATTTAAAACATTATGTCTTAATGACTGAGTAAATAGCTTTAAATATCGGTATTGGCATGAGGAATGTAGGGGACTTTTAGTTGTACTGAGGTACCTTTACCTAAGTCGGATTTTATTTCAATATTAAAATTAAGCAGCTCGCATAATTTTTTAACTA
>CAZFEM010000047.1:0-13092 GCA_964517515.1 uncultured Gammaproteobacteria bacterium
AACAGAAGCTGAAGGCTCTTCTAGCTTAAGCGATACTGAAAAAATATGTACTTACTCAACGGCATCAAGTGAATGGATTGATCGTATGCGAAGTGGTACTCACTCACGTATTTGCAATACTGTTTCTTGGGTCGACAGTTTATTTGGTGATGATCATAAGTTTGATGATAAAAATTTTACCGGCAAGGTTTCTTTAGGGTTTCGTCTAGACGAGGATGAAGGTTTCAGACCTAAACTCCGAATTAGATTAAATACTCGCCTGCCCAACGTCAGTAATAAATATAATGCTTTTATTAGCCGCGTAGAAGAAGATGGTTTTATTTCTGATACCGAAACTGACAGCGACAGTGTTAGTGAAGCAGGATTACGTTCAAACAATGATGACACTGCTGAATGGTTAATTGGTCTGGGTTATCGAGATCCAAATAATGTTGATAGTGGTTTCGATGTATCGATTGGAACAAGAGTAAGTAGTGGTTTACAACCATACGCTAAACTTAAACATAGATACCTATTCGTGCCCTCACAAAAAAATGTTTGGCGAACAACACAAACAGTTTTTTGGCAACGCGATGATCGTTTTGGTGCTAGTTCTACGCTCGACTACACATACTTATACAGTGACAAAAATATTTTTGAATGGGATTCAAGAATAAAATATACCGAAGATGCTGATGAAACTGAATGGGTCACAAGCGGAACCTGGCATCACTCTTTTACTACGAAAAAAGGTATCTCATCGCAGATTTATACGCGCGGTGAATTCGAAAACCCAATTACTGTTCCTGAATTTGGTGCAACCTTTACGTATATAACTCCTTTTCTACGACCTTGGTTTTTTATCGAAACTGGTATTGAATTTAGATGGGAAAGAGAATTCCCTGCTCAAGAATATCAAAGTATCACTCGTCTTTCTTTACAATTTCAAATGCTACTTGGCGATTTTTATGCCAACAATTAGGCAATAACAAAAACACTAATTTTTCTTAAAAACTGTTAAAATTTGGCGACTTATCTAGCCGGTATTAAAATTAGTCGTGCAGGCAATAAACCAACCTGAAATCCCTCTCAAAGAAGGTGAAGTTATTCACTGGCGCAACCTTCATGGTTCTGCTCCGAGCTATGCTGTTGCACAGCTAATTGAGAAACTATCACAAGATAATAGTAATCAAAAAGCGCCTCTTATTTATGTTTGCGCAACGGCTTTGCATGTTCAACAAATAAGCCGAGAATTAGATTTTTATTGTGACAAAACTGTTCAAATATTAACCTTTCCGGATTGGGAATGCTTACCCTATGATCGCGTTTCGCCACACGCTGAGATTGTCTCGAATAGGTTACTCGCGTTGCATCGTCTGCCGACAATGCAAAATAGTATATTAATCATTCCTATTAATGCACTTATTCAAAGGCTTACACCGCAAAGTTATGTTAATGCACATACTTTTGATTTACAGGTTGGCGATGATTTAGATACCGAAGCCTTTCGACAGCGTTTAGTTGATGCGAGTTACTATAGTGTTGATCAAGTTCTTTCCCCCGGAGAATTCGCTATTCGCGGCGGCATAGTGGATATTTTTCCTAGCGGTACAAGTATGCCCTTTCGTATCGACTTATTTGATACGACGATTGAAACTATTCGACTTTTCGACCCTGATACACAAAGGTCAACTGACAATCTGGATGAAATTAAAATTTTGCCCGCTCGTGAGTTTTCGCTCGATAAAGCAAGCATTTCTCAATTTCGCGAAGCATTTCGTGCGGCCATTGAAGGGGACCCCAAAGAGTCATTAATCTACCGAGAAATAAGTAAAGGGTTTGCGCCTACTGGAAGCGAATTCTATTTACCATTATTTTTTCCAGAAACCAGTACTCTATTTGATTTTGTTAATCCAAATGCGATCTTCGTATTAGAAGAAAGCGTTATGGAGAACGCCGATATATTGCAAACAGAAATTAACGAACGATACGAAAATGCTCAGCTTAATCCTGAGTGGCCGCCACTCGCTCCAAAAGTTTTGTACTTATCAACTGATGAAGTTTACCGCGGCTTGAAAAATCATCGGCGTGTTCAACTTTTAAACCTAGATTTAAAATCTGCAAAACACTTAGTTGAATATGATACTCAAACGCCACAACATTTTAATTTGAATCCGCGCAGCGAAACACCTTACCAGGAATTCATTAGTTACTGTCAACAAAGCTCAAACCGAATTTTATTTATTGCTGAATCAGCTGGGCGTAGAGAGAATTTATTAGGTATTTTTGAAGACAACAAGACAGCCTGTAATCGTGTTGATGATTGGCAGACTTTTTTAAATAATGACGAAAGGCTTAGCTTAACTGTTGCTGATATTGATCGCGGTTTAAAACTCAATAGTTCACAAGTAGAAATCATTAGTGAAAGCCAACTCTATGGTGAACGAAAGTCGCAAAAACGCCGTCGTTCAGAGCGCAATCGCGATCCAGACTCAATTATTAAGTCGCTTGCAGAACTCAACATAGGTGACCCTGTAGTACATGAAGATCATGGAGTTGGACGTTACAGAGGTTTAGAAGCACTGCAAATCAGTGGCAATAATAATGAATTCGCTACAATCGAATATCACGGCGGCGATAAAATATATATCCCTGTATTGTCATTAGACCTAGTCTCTCGATATGTAGGAGGCAGCCCTGAAACAGCTCCGCTGCATAAAATGGGTAGTGATCAGTGGTTAAAAATACGTAAAAAAGCGAAAGAGAAAGCTTATGATGTTGCAGCTGAATTACTCGAGGTTCAAGCACTTCGTTTGGCTCGTAAAGGTCATGCCTTCCCAGTTATCGACCATCATTATGACGCCTTTAGTGCTGGCTTTGAATTTGAAGAAACGCCAGATCAACTAGATGTAATTGATGCTGTTATTAACGACATGACTCAAGAGAAACCAATGGATCGTCTGGTCTGTGGCGATGTTGGTTTTGGCAAAACAGAAATTGCCTTACGTGCTGCATACATGGCAATTGCTGGTAACAAACAAGTTGTCATGCTAGTGCCTACTACCCTTCTTGCTCAACAACATTTTAATAGCTTTTCAGATCGTTTTGCTGATTGGCCAATCAAAGTAGAACTATTATCCAGATTTCGAACTGCCAAAGAGACAACTGTTGCTCTTGAAGGCTTACAAAACGGAACCGTTGATATTGCGATCGGCACACATAAATTAATTCAAAAAGACGTTAAGTTTAATGACTTAGGTTTAATGATCATTGATGAAGAACATCGCTTTGGTGTACGTCAAAAAGAACAATTAAAAAAACTACGCAGCCAAGTTGATATATTAACGCTTACCGCAACCCCTATTCCGCGCACACTTAATTTTGCATTAAGTGGTCTACGCGACATCTCGGTGATTGGCACCCCTCCCAAAGCTAGGCTGTCAGTTAACACGTTTGTACGCGAGTGGGATGATGGCTTACTTAAAGAAGCGATAATTCGTGAAATCCGGCGCGGCGGTCAAATTTATTTTCTACATAACGAAGTTCAGACCATTGAAAAAATGATGGTTCGAATTCAGGATTTAGTACCAGAAGCTCGAATTCAAATCGGCCATGGGCAAATGAAAGAACGCGAATTAGAAACGGTGATGCGTGATTTTTACCATCAACGATTCAACCTATTACTTTGTACAACAATTATTGAAAGTGGCATTGATGTTCCTACCGCGAATACAATTATAATTAACCGCGCTGAACGTTTTGGCTTAGCACAACTGCATCAGCTTCGTGGTCGCGTTGGACGCTCACACCATCAAGCTTACGCATATATGATTGCACCCGACCTGAACACAATGAGCGAAGATGCACGTAAGCGTCTTACCGCAATTGAATCATTAAATACTTTAGGTGCAGGATTTGCACTCGCATCACAAGACTTAGAGATCCGCGGTGCTGGCGAACTATTAGGAGAATCACAGAGCGGTTCGATTGATCAAATTGGCTACAGCATGTATTCCAATTTCTTAGAACAAGCGATCGCTGATATCCAACGAAAAAAACAAATCAAGCGTGGAGAAAAACCATCCGTACCTAACCTACAAGAAAAAATAGAAATTGATTTATCTGTGCCGGCAAGATTCCCAGATGATTATATTCCAGATGTACATATGCGCTTAACAATGTATAAACGTATTGCCAACACATCTAACAAAGAAAACTTGCAAGAATTACAAATTGAAATGATTGACCGATTTGGTTTATTACCAGACGCAGCGAAAAATTTATTCGCTATTGCTGAGCTAAAATTACTAGCGACCTTACTGGATATCAAATCACTAAGCGTTGGACCCAAAGGGGGCCTTATAAAATTTAATGAAAACCCACAAATAAATATTGATCGCCTCATGCGAACAGTAGCTCAAAATCCTAACGAGTATCGCTTTAATGGAGCGGAGAGTGTGCAAATTACTCGCGAAATGCAAAGCACTGATGAACGGTTTTTAATGGTCAACGAACTTTTTTCTTTAATTTCAAATGACTAATAACAAAAACCAATTACCTAATGATTTAGAAACTATTGAAGTTGATGATATAACAATCAACGTAAAACGCAGCACCCGTCGCAAAACCCTTTCTCTAGAAATCAGCACTCACGGTGCAATCGTTCGTGTGCCACAGAAAATGAAAATCAGAGTAATTGAAGAGTTTATCAAAAGCAAGCGACATTGGTTAAAGCAGCATTATGAAAACAGACCTAAGCCCATCGAACCCATTGAACTTAAAAATGGCGCTGTTGTGAAATTCTTAAACGAGAATTATGCTTTATCTATTTTAGACAAACCTCGCAGCCAAATAACGATTAAAAATAACAATATCATTGTTCCTCTTGGGCAAACTAAAACTGAGTTTCATAAAGCCTTAAAAAATAAATTAATACGCTGGTATAAAAAACAGGCACAAGATTGTTTACGCGATAAAGTTTTATTTTTTGCCGAAGAGATGCAAATCCCTTTAAAAAAATCAACACAAATTAAAGTTCGTGATTATAAAAGGCGTTGGGGCAGTTGTAGTCATAAAGGCGATCTAACGTTTAATTGGCGTATCATAATGGCACCAGAAGAAGTTCTCGATTATGTAGCTATTCACGAAATCGCTCACTTGAAAGAATTCAATCACTCGAAAAAATTTTGGAATATCGTCTACCAACAATGCCCTGAATGGCAACAACAACGTGATTGGCTAAACGAACAAGGTGGGAGCTTATACCGTTTTTGATCCTTCTTTTATCATCATTAAGACTGTCTACTTACCAGCTCTAAAATACGTTGGTCTTGCCAAGACTCTAATTTCCAATTCATTAAAAAGCCACAATGGCCACCTTTTTCAGTTAACGTAATATCCAAATCAGGGTTGTCCGCCAACAACTGGATATCAGCATATGGAATAATCATATCGTCTTTAGCAAAGTGTATGTAACAGGGACAAATCGTGTCTTTCAATACATCACCAGTAATCGCATAAGCTTCGAAATATTTATCTATGTCATTAAAGCGTGTGTACTTAGGAATCAACTGAGCATTCATTTCATTTAAGTTTTTCATTTTCTTAAGCGCATCCGCAAATTCATATTCAGGAAAGTATTGCAACTTCTTAAATAATGAGTTCTTCCATCTATGCACAAAATACTGGCCGTAAACAAAATTTCTAGCTTGATTCAAAACCGCATTACTTGTCTTGGCATGTATCGCTGGACAGAATGCGATAACTTTTGATAAGTCGATGGATTTTTTATGTGATAAAGCGGCAACTCGTAAAGCAAAATTACCACCCAAGGAAAAACCAACTAAGGAATAATTTTGATAATCTAATCGTGTTTGTAAATCTTCAAGACCGGAGATAACTTCATCGATTAATGTCGAGTTAAATATTCCTTTATTTAAACCTTGAGTGCCGCCATGATCACGCAAATTAAGTCTGAATACATCGACACCTGATCGCAATAACTTTGCCGCTGTTGACAACATATACAACGAATCCATACACCCTTCCCATCCATGAATTAAAACAACCAATTGTTGAGAACCTCTTGGTCTCGCTTGATTATAAACTCCCGACAAACGAATGCCATCATGGCAGTTTAGAATCATTATTTGTTCATCACTCTTAAACTCAGCAAACGATTGCCGCACTATCCTTTTACGCGGACCAACACTCGCTAAAATTGTTTGTACGTGTTTGTTTCGTAAGCCAATAGGCGGAGAAAAATTATTAGTCATTATTTTTAATTCTGCTCCTGCTCGACAACAGCCACAGGGTAATCACTACGATTAATTAATTCACTCTCAAAACCAAACTTAGTAAGATCTTTAATTCGTTGAGGGTATAACACTCCATCTAAATGATCACACTCATGCTGCACTACAATTGCATGAAAACCAGTGACGGTTCGATCAATTTGATTGCCATACTGGTCATAACCTTGATAGCGAATGTGCGCAGGTCGCTCAACATAACCTCGCATTTCAGGCACGCTTAAACAACCCTCCCACATGCCTTGATATGAGTTATCGACAACGTTAATAACCGGGTTGATCAATACTGTTTCCTCAATATCGATTTCATCAGGGTAACGGGGATTGTTATCCATGGCAAAGATAACAAGACGCTTAGAAATACCAATTTGAGGCGCAGCTAAACCAGCTCCATTTACATGTTTCATAGTATCGCGCATGTCATCGATCAAACTATGTAACTCTAAAGTATCGAATTCAGAAACAGGTTCAGAGATTTGATACAAAAAAGGATCACCTATTTTCAGGATTGGGCGAATTGACATTAATTAATAGAACTCATTTGATAGATAATAGTTATATTAATTATACTACCAACTAAAGTAGTAAAAATTACACTATAATCATTACAAATACGTTCTCTTTTAAATCCTATGATTCAAAAATCAAGTAAGATGATTTCTTTCAGAAAAATATTTCTCGCTATCCTATTAAACACAGCATTCTTAACTCCAGCTTTTGCTAAGGATTACAAAATAGAGATCCTAGTTTTCAAAAATAAAGTAGAAAGTCGTGCCTATGACCCAAGTCATTATGAAGCACCTCAAGCCATGTCATCTAATTCAAATACATGGAAAGTCAATCCAACGATGCTACTCGAAGAAGCTGAAGCTATAAGCACTGCTCAAGATTATGAGCTATTACATCACTACTCTTGGGGTCAAGAAACGCTACCTTCCTCACAAGCCGCTTCATATCGCATCGCTGATCGAGCCTTAAATGGCTGGGTCAAAGTGTATGCAACGCAGTTATTATTCGCCAATATCGATATCGACTTTGATGGATATCGGATGAAGGAACAACGTCGACTTAAACTCGACGAAAAACATTTCTTTGATCATCCTAAGTTTGGGATTTTGATGCAGGTATCTCGACTTGAGCCAGCGCAATAGTAGCGAAAAAAATTTCAACGATACTGTTAGAACCAAACTAACTGGTGACTATTAAAAAATAATTCTAAGCTGTTTTTTTATCTTCTAAAGTTTGCCCTGTTTGATATTCAGGAACTAAAGCTTGCAGACATTTTCGTAGACTGTTCTCATTGCGATCAAGGTTATCAATTATATCGTCAAAAGTTTGCTCTATTAGCTTAGGTTCTACTTTACGGGTTGCGGCTAAATGAATCTTGGCGTATTCCGTACTACTAATATTTTCATCATCATGGAAAAGCTCTTCATGTAGCTTCTCACCAGCTCGAAGCCCTGTGTAAACGATTTTAATATCGTGATCAAGTTCTTTACCTGATAATCGAATTAGTTGCTCAGCAAGCTCTGAAATCAAAACAGGTTTACCCATATCTAACACATAAATCCGACCGTCATCGCCCATTGCACTTGCTTCAAGAATCAATTGGGTTGCTTCAGTAATTGTCATAAAGTAACGCGTCATTTCTTTATGCGTTACCGTTACTGGACCGCCGCGTTTAATTTGTTGTTGAAATTTAGGCACCACACTCCCTGCTGAGCCAAGAACATTACCAAAACGTACTGTAATAAACTTAGTTTCAGATATTGGCGCAAGATGTTGACAATATATTTCAGCCACACGTTTACATGCCCCCATCAAACTAGTCGGATTAACGGCTTTATCGGTAGAAATTAAAGTAAATTTCTCGACTTTATAATAATGAGCTAGATCCGCTACAAGGCGAGTTCCTAAAGCATTATTTTTTACTGCTTCTCGAACCTGATTCTCGAGTAATGGAACATGTTTATAAGCGGCTGCATGATACACCGATGATGGTCTAAAGCGTTGAAAGACACTTCTAATAGAAACCTCATCACAAACATCACCTAAAACTGGAGTAAGCTTTATTTCAGGGCATGACTCTTCTAATTCTTCAACAATGCGATAAAGGTTATACTCACTTTGGTCAAATAAGACCAAATGCGTGGAACATACTCCGGCAAGTTGCCGACATAATTCAGAGCCTATTGAACCACCTGCTCCGGTAACAAGAACAGTTTTTTCACAAAGACTATGTTTAATACGATGCCAGTCTAATTTAACAGGATCTCTACCCAACAAATCATCGATACGCACTTCACGCATATCACTAATTTGTACGCGACCACTGAGTAGTTCATGAGCACCAGGCAAAGTTTTGAATTCAATACCTGTTTTTTCGCATAAGCTAACTAAACGACGCATTTGTTGCTCATCAGCCGATGGTACTGCGATTAGTGCTAAATCGATATCCCAACGGTAAATCAGATCCTGTAAAACATCAGGCGATGCAACCACCGGTACTCGATGAATTTGACGACCAATTTTGCCAGCATCATCGTCTAAAAATGCAACGATGTTGTAACGATTCGGATGATTACGACGCAGATCTCGAAGTAATTGTTCACCAGCAGCTCCTGCACCAATAATGGCTACCTTACGCCCGGAACGAGCTGAAAAATGTCGGTCCTTAAGTAATCGGTAAATTAGACGTGATGAACACATCAACAAACCAAGAATTAAGGCATAAAGAATAAATACAGATCGAGGGACATACTGTAGACGTTCGGCAACTAAGAATAATGTAAAGGCAATTGAAGTAGTGCCTATTACAACTGCTCGAAAAATAAGAGAAAGATCAGGTAGAGAAACAAAACGCCATTCGCCTCGATGCAAACCAACGAAAACGTTAGTTACAGTTTGAACACCAATAACTACGGGTAAAGCATAAACAGCGCTTTTAAGAAATTGTTCAGGAATAGCTTCAAGATTATAACGTAACCAAAAAGCACACACCCAAGCAAGTGGGATCATAAACATATCGTGCAATATGATCCTCCAACGGTAAATCAGGCTACTTATCGATTTGACCATGCAATTCTAAAATAATTTTCTATTTGTTATATGGCTTACGCCTTACATAAATATTACGCAATTATGATGTCTTACTTATGCTTATCTAATGCGCTTATTTGAATCTAATACTTCTACGATAATTATACAGCTAAATAATAAAACTAGCTCAAGCAATATAGCTATACCTATACTATCACGATACGCCAGTGTGATACTGGCAATAAGTGACGATAAAGTCATGATAACAATTAAGGTAATTACTATCTTGCTATGACTAAAACCCATCTTCGCCAACCTCTGATAATAATGACTTCGATGTGGTAACCAGATTTTCTCACGCTTAAATAAGCGTCGTAAAATTGTAATGCTCGCATCAAAAATAAAGACACTTAGTAAAATCACAAAACTAATTACTGGCATATCATACCGACTAACGCCAATTAGGATCATAGTGGCAAAAAATGCACCGATTGTGACACTACCAACATCACCCATAAATATTTTAGCGGGATGCCAATTCCAGATTAGAAAACCATAACTCCCAGCGGCTAAAACCAAACAAACAATAGCTAAGCCTTGATCACCATATTGCCACAACCAAAAAGACAAAGTAGCACTCGCCACAATAGCCTGAGACGCTGCTAGACCATCCATGCCATCCATAAAATTATACAAATTAGCTAGCCACACAACACCAAGCAAACTCAGTAAAAATCCAAGCTTAGGTATCAATAAATAATATTCACTAGTTAACTGAATCTGTTCAACCCAACCAAAGGCTAACAACATAAATAGCGCATAAATAATTTGCACCAAAAAACGGCTACGCGGACTTAAACCATGACGATCATCCAGCCAACTCAAACTTGCCCAAGCTAAAACACAAATAAGCAGCGCTAAAAACATGCTAGAGCGCCCACTCAAAATACCAATAAAAATAATCGCAAGTGACGTTAAAAATATAATTGCTAAACCCCCTCCTCTGGGCACATCACCTTGGTGCAGCGTTCGCTCATTAGGCGTATCCACAATTTGCTTGTCATGTAGATAAGCAATTAGCAGTTTTACTAGATACCAGCTAAGTGTAGAGACAATGATTGTAAGAAGAACCAAAAAAATCATCGCACTTTCTCAGGTAAATCACGTTGAGGATCAGTTAAAAATGACTGAGGCTCATAAGAAAAATCCGTTTTCGCAGAAGCAATGTCATAACTAAGGTTTTGATTCATCCGATTCGCCATATCAGGGGTATAAGAAAAACTTGCAACTTTAGCAGCAATTTTTAATGACCAACGAAAGATACTTAATGGCAAAGAAATGACTTTAGCTTTTCGGTTCAAGCCATCGAAAATCCGTCGCACCATTGCATCATAGGTTAACGTTTCCGCACCAGCAAGATAATATGTTTTTGCGAATGTAGCTTGGTTTTCAATAACACTTAAACTCGCATCAACTAAGTCATCGGCATGAACAGGCTGGCGTAACCCCTGCGCTTTACCAACCACGACAAAAAAACCATATTTATTAATAAATTTAGCGATATGACTAATATTTTGATCTCGTTTATAACCATATATTAGCGTTGGGCGAAACAAAGTTAGATCAATCCCATGGGCAAGACAAAACTCTTTAGTCGACTGCTCGGCAGATAATAATTGTGCAACTAATTTTGATTCACTAACATCTTTTGAATCACTCTTACTTGAAACACTACTAGAACTAAACGCAACAATACGCCGAATACCAACTTCTTTTAAAACTGGCAAATGCTTAGATAACAACCAAATAGGCGCACAATGAATTAAAACATTTAATTCAGCACTTACAAGTTTATTGATAGTTGGCTGGTCGGCTTCATGATGCAAATCCCATTGCAAAAGGTTACTAGCAGGCTCTCTAGAAACACGACTATATTTAATGCCCTCATTATGCAAGCGTTCGCTTAATGGCAAACCAACAACACCATTCGCACCAGTAAGTAATACCGAGATCACTTAAGCTGGTACCAAACGCTTGATTACATTGACAACACTGCGAACTAAAAAACTAGCAACAATACCCAGTTTAACTAAAGTGCGAAGCCACCAAGGGTAATCGTGGTAATAATGTTTATTAAAAAAACGATTCATTCCTTGATGCAAATTCCATAACACTTTAATTGGTCGCGATAAACTACTAACACCTTTTGCATGCATAACGGATGCTGCACTTACAAAGCCAACGTTCCAGTCTGATTGTTCAAATCGCTTGCACCAATCAAGATCTTCACAGTGCATAAAATAGTCATCATCTAACAAACCTACATCCGATAATGCTTGGCAGCGAACCATCATAAATGCACCGGAAATTGCCTCAATATTTTCTACATCAAGCTCACTATTGCTCTCATTTAAACTTAGCTCACCATAATCAAAATTAGCAAACTTTGGATTTTCAGGGAATAAACGATGTAATTGTAATATGCGCACTAGCGCTGTCCAAGGAGTAGGAAAACGTCGCCGACAAGTTGCTTGCACACTGCCATCCTCGTTATAAATCAAACAACTAGCCAAACCTAATTTAGGTTGTTGTTTGAAAGCTTGTAGCATCAAATTCACAGTATCTTTATTGATTTCACAATCAGGATTTAGCAATAAAGCAAACTCTGTATCTAGCTTGCTTAAGACTTGATTATTAGCGGCTGCAAAACCTAAATTTTGTTGATTTAATAACCATTGTAAACGTGATTCAGCTGCAAACTCATTTTGTGCAGTGTTAATACTTAAATCTGTTGAGGCGTTATCTACCACGGTAATACTACCTGTCGTAAAACTTAACACTGAACGCAGACAACGGCTTAACCAATCACCAGAGTTATAGTTAACGATAATGGTATGGATCGAAGACATAAGTCAGCTTTGATCCTTTAATGGGCCAGAAACATTACGCAAGCCATCCCTTAAACCACGCAGCATCATTGATAGGTTTTCTCTTCGTGGTGCTTTAAAAAAACCAAACATAATTGCGATTATTGATAGCCTCTGCACGTCATTCCATTTCCATAAATTACTGCAGTAGCCCCGTTTATATAACAAGACGCTATTACGAAAAATATAATAATAACGAAAAGGTTTATGTTGAGGGACATTACGCTTGCGTTTAGATTTAGATTTGTAACCCACTAAACGAGATATAAAATTTGTATTTAGATTAAATTGATGAGTTGTCTCACCTAATCCATGTTGCATAATCGCATCGCAAACTCCGAAGCTTTGATAGCCTTTATCTTTTGCACGTAAAAACCATTCTGTATCGACATGGTCAATAAATAGGCTTTCATCCATTTCACCAATTTCATCTATGTTATCTAATGACAGTAAGCTACCAGATGAAATTAAAAAGTCCGTGGCAATGCAATTATCAGAATCTCGATCAGCACCATAGAGTCGCTCAAACTTAAGCAGGCCAAAACGTACAAAAAATGATTCACTACCTGTATCAACATTTAAGTAAGTCACCCCAGTTGCAGAAACTTTGCCTAATTTAGATTTTTTCTGATGAGCTTGAACAAGATTCACCACCATATCTGTCATCGGCACACTGTCTTGATCTAGTAACAGCACATAATCAAATTTCTGCGCTTTTGCGAAACGTAGTCCAATATTATGCGTTGCGCCCAAACCTATATTTTGATCTTGTTCATCAATGGTTAATGGCTTTTTATTAGTCGATGACTCCTCATTAGTTGAAGACTCCTCATTAG
>CAZFEM010000047.1:13192-14820 GCA_964517515.1 uncultured Gammaproteobacteria bacterium
GACTCCTCATTAGTTGAAGACTCCTCATTAGCTAATGACTCTTCATCAGTGATCTCAAAATTTACTATTAAGTCACGTATGGCTTTAATATTCTCTGAAGCGTTATCAACTAATAAAACCCCATCAACTTGAGGAAGCGTGGCCTGTAATAAAGCACCAAGAGCAGCTAGCTCGGGATTATAAGTTACGACAACCGCTAGTACACGCTCTGACATTTGCTTTAACTAACTACACCCCTATGTTAATCATTTTGTCGATTTCTCTTTAAAACCGATGGTCTTACGCACATGATAAATTGGCTTATCTTGGCTTTCAAAATAAGTTCGCGTTTGCATCTCACCAATCAAACCAAACAGAATGAATTGCAAACCAATAATCAATAACATAAAACCAAATAACAACAATGGTCGATCACCAATAGCAACATCAAGAAACAGACGTATAAAGATAAGATAAGAAAGAATTAAGCCACCAACGCCGCCTAAAAACAAACCTGGCATACCAAAAAAGTGTAGTGGTCTAGAGTGATAACGTAATAAAAACTTCACCGTAATAAGATCTAAGACCACCCGAAAAGTTCGAGAAATGCCATACTTAGATTCACCGGCAGTACGTGCTCGGTGGTTCACTTTAACTTCTGCTATCTTGGCACCAACACCGCTAGCAACCGCTGGAATAAAGCGATGCATTTCACCATATAATGTCACTCGTTTAGCTAGCTCTTTAGTCATCGCTTTTAAAGTACAACCATAATCATGCAAATTCACATCAGTGATATT
Organism: uncultured Gammaproteobacteria bacterium; assembly: GCA_964517515.1. Taxonomy (GTDB): domain Bacteria; phylum Pseudomonadota; class Gammaproteobacteria; order Arenicellales; family Arenicellaceae; genus Arenicella. The sequence goes on from CAZFEM010000047.1 coordinate 13,972, forward strand.
GGAGATTAATTTATTCGCTAACATTGAAGGTAGTTTGCGCGATATATAGGTATCTTGACGATCATGTCGCCACCCACAAACCATGTCATAACCTTCTTCGATTTTGCTAACTAATGTAGGTATATCCGATGGATCATTTTGACGATCTGCATCTAAAGTAACAACAATATTACCTTGCGCATAATCCAAGCCTGCTACCATTGCTGCTGTTTGCCCAAAGTTGCGTCTAAAGCTTACAACTCTAATCTGTGGCATTTTTTTACTAAAGGCCTCTAAAATATCAACGCCATCATCAGTACTGCCATCATCGACAAAAATAACTTCATAGCTTTTAGCCATAGCATCGAGGCTTTGTTTAAGCTCTTCACATAGTGGCTCTAAATTGGGAGACTCGTTTAAGAACGGGACTACAACTGAAACATCTGTCATGTTTTTCTCGCATTGGCCGATCTAACGGCTTCTAAATTTATTCTAATACCTATCCAAAGCGCAGTATAAGAAAAGTTGATCATAACCGAAACCTATTATTCTTTTGATTATTCCTCTGATTCAAGCACATCTAAACGCCGCATCTGCCCTGAGTCACTTAAGTGCACCTGTGGGTAAACACCTTCATCACTAATGCGCAGGTGCTTACTGTAATATTTATCCACAAAACCTTTCGTTTTCCAGCGCTTTTGCAAAGCACTTAATTCATTAAAATAACGGTTGATATGTTGTTCCGACATATCATCACCACGACTTACCGATTCATGGTGATACAAACGTGCTTCAGGTGTCCAAATAACATCTAAGCCTTTACTTTCAACTTTAAGACAATAATCAATATCATTGTAGGCTACTTTAAAA
>CAZFEM010000048.1:0-4268 GCA_964517515.1 uncultured Gammaproteobacteria bacterium
AGTCTCGCTAGACGTTGAAACCACTCCAGAAAGTGCAAATCTAAAATCTATTTTAACGTCACTTGCTGCATGCGTTTGTTGCGCAGCCAAATCACTCCAAGCTTCAAACACGGTCATATGGTTTTCTCGACTAGATTGAGTTAACACATCAAACCGATAATTGCCTTCCTCTAAACGGCTTGCTACTGCTAAATTACTTAATAAATCATTTGCACAAAGACCATCATCACCAAGACTCAAACTACAAGGTGAAAACTGCTCTGGTCTAACAATATCGACATGCGTTAAAGCGTAGATAGTTGCCTCATTTGAATCCGCAAACTGCGGACTTTCATCGACTGCTAAAGCATGATGAATTCGCTCATCATAAGGTGCAGATAAATGCTGCTGTAAAGAGTTACGAAACTCTTTAACGCTTACCAAAGAGTTTTTTGCTTGACGGCTCTGCTCGTCTAACCACACTTCAACGATTGCGAAATGAGTATCCCGAGAAACTCTTTGCAAACCTTTTATATGCAATACTCCTTCAGAACCTTGGTTGTTCTTTAGATAACCTGACACTAATGATTCAACCGCGGTAAGCGATTGCGGTTTTACTTCAAAATAACTGATTACCCATACTTGCTGCGTTGAAGGTTCAGGTATTTTAGACAGTTCAGATTGCGCTGACGATATAGCGCAATAAGTGCTTAAAATAAATAGCATTACCGATGCGACTAAACCTTTAGTTAAATTCTTTTTAAATATATGCAAGGAGATCACCTTTTTTCGTTACAACTACTTTAAACTATTATTATCAATTTACTGCAAATATCTACCTATTGTTATTTTTAAGGTAATAAACGATGACGAATAAATTAAAAACACCGCAAGAGCTTTTTGATATCAATAATAAAGTTGCCATAGTCACTGGTGCGCTAGGAGCATTCGGTCAAGTCGCTGCTCGAACATTATCCAGTGCTGGCTGCAAGTTAGTCATTGCCGATGATCGAACAGAGGAGTTAAATAAACTAGCTAACGAACTTAGCGCTGATGGAGCTAACGTAGAAACGATTTCTAAATGGCCTAATTCGGAAAAAAATTGTACAAGCATTGTTGACGCTGCAGTAGAAAAATATGGTCGCTTAGATATTTTAGTATTGGCTTCTGGCATGATGCATGTCGATAAAATAACGGATATGCCACTGGAAAACTTTGCAGAAGTGATGCAAGTTAACGTCACTGATTCTTGGCTCATGTGCAAAGCGGCAGGCAAGCAAATGATTGCACAAGGCGATGGCGGTAAGGTTGTATTAGTTTCTTCTGCGCGCGGGCTATTAGGTCACCCCGCTGGTTATTCAGCCTATTGCGGGGCAAAACATGCGGTCAACGGGATCGTCAAAGCATTGGGCTGTGAATGGGGTCAAAAAGGCATTACCGTCAATGCTCTAGCACCCACGGTATTTCGTTCTAATCAAACGAGCTGGATGTTTGCCGATAATGAATTAGCTAAATCAACACGGGACAGCATTCTTGCGCGCATTCCGATAGGTCGGCTCGGCGAACCCGAAGACTTGGCTGGGCCATTACTGTTTTTAGTATCACCAGCGTCTGACTTTCATACTGGTCAGACTATTAGCGCCGATGGCGGTTATACCGCTGGGTAAAAGGTATTTTTAACCTTAGCTTTGGCAAGTTTGCTTAGTACTGGCGCAGGACTAAAACGTTTACCGTTCACCTCTTCCAATGCATTTAATTTTGCTAGCACCTCAGCGGCTCCCAAACTATCCATATAACGAAACGGGCCGCCTAGGTATGGTGGAAATCCCAAACCAAAGATAGCTCCGATATCTCCATCACGCGCACTGCGTAAAATACCATCACCTAAACAAAAGGCGGCTTCATTGAGCATAGTCAACAAAACTCGCTCAACAATTATATCTGCATTCAGGTGTTTAGAACCCGGTTCATCTATGCCAAGTACCGAGTAAATTGATTCATCGACTTTACCTTTGCTTTTACTGTCATAACTGTAAAATCCACGCTTATTTTTACGACCTTTACGATCATCAGCAATGACTTTTTCAACTTGCTCAATCAATGGTACTCGATCACCAAAAGCTTGATTTAAATTCTCTACAATATGCGAGCCGACATCGATACCAACCTCGTCCATCAATTTTATTGGACCAACTGGGAAACCAAATTTTTCTAAAGCCGTATCAATGTCTTCAATAGCAATCCCTTCGAGCACTAAGCGCACCGCTTCCATAATATAAGGCACTAAAATACGGGTGGTATAAAAACCAGGGCCATCGTTAACAACAATCACTGTTTTGCCTTGATCTTTGCCTAACTGCACCGCTGTAGCAGTAACCCAATCGGCAGTTTTATCGCCTTTAATTATTTCTAGTAATGGCATTTTCTCAACCGGAGAAAAATAATGCATACCAATCACTTGTTCTGGTTTTTTAGCTTTAGCGGCAACGTCATTAATCGGAATTGCTGACGTATTAGTTGCAAAAATAATATCTTTGTCGCCTGCTAGTTTTTCCACATCAGCAATCATCGACTGCTTTAATTTCAAATCCTCAAAAACCGCCTCTATTACAACATTTGCATTGCTAAAACCTGAATAATTGATTGCACCTGTTAAGCGCGACATGATTTCATCGCGTTTATTTGGCTTCAAACGACGGCGCGCTACTTTTTTATTTAGGATCTTGCCAACGTAAGCAAAGCCGCGCGCTAAACCTTCAGCACTAATATCTTTTAACCGAACTGGTAACTTGGCTTTCTCAACAGTGACGCTAGCAATGCCTGCGCCCATTAACCCTGCACCCAACACACCTACTTTGTTAACTTCTCGCGCTTTAGCTTTTGAATCAACACCTGAATCTTTTTTTAATTCAGTCGTCGCAAAAAATATATTAACGCATTGCTTAGATACCGGAGTCATCAATAATTCAGCGAAGCCATCTGCTTCTAATTTTAATGCTGACTGTAAGTCGGTTGCTAGACCTTGTTCTACAACATCCAATATTTTAATTGGTGCAGGGTAATGCCCTTTGGTAGTTTTAAGTGCTTTTTTACGAGCTTGCGAGAAAATAATTTTACGTGCTAGCGATGTCTCCATGCCTTTCTGTTTTAATGACTTTTCGCGGCTCGGTTTGCCTTTGTTGGCGTATTCAGTCGCTATATCCATTAAAATTTCAGGTGCAACAACTGCATCGACTAGAGCAATTTTTTTTGCTCGCTTGCCATCTAACTGTCGGCCGGTTAGCAATAAGTCTAATGCACTAGGTAAATCAATTAAACGTGGGATTCGTTGCGTACCACCACCACCAGGTAAGATCCCTAATTGAACCTCAGGCACACCAATTTTGGTTGATGAATGGTTCGACGCCACTCGATAATCAAACGCTAGTGCCATTTCTAGACCACCGCCTAAACAACTACCATGAATAGCGGCAACGGTAGTTATTGGCAAGTCAGCAATTTTTTGCGTTAGGTCATGCAGTAATTGCGAAGCTGCTCTTCCTTCATCCTCAGTTTTTATGTCTTGTAACATATTAATGTCAGCGCCAGCAATAAAGCAATCATCCTTACTGGACGTAAAAATTAGCGCCGTTAAATCGCTATCGCTACTCACATCGGAAAACACGGCTTCAAATTCAGCGCTAATATTTGTATTTAAAACATTTTGCGCTTGCGTTGGATCATCCATCGTAATGATGGCAATGCCGTCATTTTTCTTGAGAGTAAAAGTTGTCATATTCTTTAAATTGTTATTAAAGTGTTTCTAAAAGCTAAGCTGCTTCTAACATTATAGCTGCACCAAGACCACCGGCAGCGCAGGCTGTAATCAAACCATGTTGTCCACCAGTGCGTTTTAAATCATGCAGCATTTGCGTCAATTGACGAGTTCCAGTCGCAGCAAAAGGGTGCCCTAGTGAAATAGAGCTGCCACTAATATTAAATTTATCCCAATCAATTTTGCCGATTGCTTTACTACGGTTTAAACGTTCTTTAGCAAACGTTTTGGATTCAAATGCTTGCGTATTAGATAACACTTGCGCGGCAAAAGCTTCATGCATATCTATCAAATCGATATCAGCTAAAGTCAATTTAGCTCTATCGAGTGCAATTGGTGTAGCAAACGATGGCCCCATCAACATTTGCCAATTTGGATCAATACCTACAAAGGCATAACTTTTAATAAACCCAAGCGGTTTATAGCCTAATGCTTTAGCTTTCGATTCACTCATCATAAGCACGGCACTGGCGCC
>CAZFEM010000048.1:4368-14455 GCA_964517515.1 uncultured Gammaproteobacteria bacterium
CGCATTGCCTGAGCGGCATTCGAAAGGCTACGTTTTTTATGCGCCACCACACCTAAGTTGCGCGACAAAGTTCGATTGCAATCAAGTGTATGTAGCTGCTTATCAAGCATTGTTTTTGGTAACAAAGACCAACCAATACCGGCAACAACCAACATCTTTAATGATTGCAGATTGTTTGTGCTCATTTGCATTTTGCTCGACAAACCTAATGTTTCAAACTCACGTTGAATAATCTGGTATGTCTCAGTTTCAACCCCAGGTAACACGCAGGAGTATTCGGCTAACACACTGAGATCAACTTTTTTATGATTTGCTAATGGGTGTTCTAAACCAACAACGATCTCTAAATCATCTTGCCAAGCAATATCAGCAATTAAGTTAGCAGGCAATTCCAGCGGCAAGGTAATGGCGGCAAACTCTATATCCCCTTGTTCAACTGCACGGAAAGCTTGCTCCGAATCCTCAAAATGAATATCTAACTCGACTTTTGAGTGGCGTAAATTAAATTCTCGCAATAGCGGTGGCATTCGGTGCAAAGCAATATGGTGACTCACTGAAATTGATAACACCCCAGCAATATCTTCATTTAAATTCGTTGCAAAACGCTGCATATCTGCCGCTTGGTTAACCAACTCTTGCGCCTTAGGTAATAATCGTTTACCAGCTTCGGTTAGGCTTATTTGACGGTTTATGCGATTAAACAAGCGCATTCCTAGCTCTTCTTCTAAGCCAGCCACCCGCTTACTAACTGCTGGTTGAGTTACAAACAAGCGCTCAGACGCTTTTGAAAAAGATTCATAACGAGCAACAGCAATAAATGCTTGTAACGATAAAATATCCAAAACAATTCACCTTAAGCTTTAATGTATTCCAAAATAGAATAGATATTATAAAAACAATGAATTTGTATTATCAATAGTCTTTAACTATTATTCACCTCGTAATAGTGAGTAGCTTGTTAAGGCTCACATAAGCACTAAATTAACCGATTATTTATAGAGAGTATTTGTCATGGCTAGAACAATGTATGAAAAAATTTGGGATGCCCATTTTGTGCACCAAGAAGAAGGCCAAGCGCCGTTGCTTTATGTTGACCGTCACTTGATGCATGAAGTCACTAGCCCGCAAGCTTTTGAAGGTTTAGACATTGCCAAGCGCCCTATTCGCAATACTCATAGTATTCTTGCAACGCTGGATCATTGCGTACCCACTGTCCTTAGTGAGCGCATCAAGTTGACTGATCCTATTGGCGCCAAACAAGTACAAACTATGATTGATAATTGTGATCGCCATGGTCTAACTTTGTATGATATGGAAAGCGAAAATAACGGGATCATTCATGTCGTTGTGCCAGAGCATGGCTTTGTTCACCCAGGTATGACAACAGTATGCGGTGATAGCCATACAGCGACACACGGCGCTTTCGGTGCTCTTGCATTTGGTATTGGTACATCTGAAGTTGAACACGTTATGGCAACACAATGTTTACCGCAATCAAAATCAAAAACGATGCTGGTGAAAGTGGATGGTAAATTGTCTCAATTCAGTACTGCTAAAGACATTGCATTAGCCATTATCGGTAAAATCGGCACCGCTGGCGGCAATGGCTATGTCATTGAGTATGCTGGCGACGCGATTAGTGAACTATCTATGCAAGGCCGTATGACACTCTGCAATATGGCGATTGAAAGCGGTGCGCGAGCTGGTTTAGTTGCGCCGGATGAAAAAACCTATGAATTTCTTGAAGGCAGAGAATTTGCGCCAAAAGGTGAACATTGGGACGCCGCACTCGCTTATTGGAAAACTTTACCAAGCGATAGCGATGCAAAGTTCGATAAAGTGGTCGAATTACGCGCCGAAGATATTGCACCACAAGTAACTTGGGGTACTTCGCCAGAGCAAGTAGTACCGGTAGATAAAACAGTGCCATCACCGAGTGACTTTGATAACGAAGGAAAAAGCATTGCCTGTCGCAGTGCGCTTGACTATATGGGGCTTGATGCTGGAACTAAAATCACTGACATTGAAGTCGATTACGTTTTTCTTGGTTCATGCACTAACTCTCGTATCGAAGATTTTCGTGCTGCCGCTGACGTTGCAAAAGGCACCACTGTTCCTGAAACGGTCACAGCAATTGCTGTGCCTGGTTCTTACAAAGTAAAAAAGCAGGCTGAAGAAGAAGGTTTAGATAAAATTTTCACTGCAGCTGGCTGGGAATGGCGAGAGCCTGGTTGTTCAATGTGTCTAGCAATGAATGGTGATCAATTAACACCTGGGCAACGTTGTGCCTCAACCTCAAACAGAAACTTTGAAGGTCGGCAAGGCAAAGGTGGACGTACACACTTAGTCTCCCCAGCAATGGCCGCAGCGACTGCTGCAGCGGGACGTTTTGTCGACATTCGAGAGCTTGAGCAGTAACTCGAACACGTAACTAATTAGAATACAGTACTAACTTTAGAGATTTAATAATGGAAAAATATACCAAACACACTAGCGTTGCCGCTTTAATGAATCGCGCCAACGTTGATACTGATCAAATCATTGCTAAGCAGTTTTTAAAAAAGGTTGAGCGCACTGGTTTTGGCAAGCACTTATTTCATGACTGGCGTTTCCTTGATGATGGTTCGGAAAATACAGAGTTCGAGCTTAATAACCCAAATTTTGATGGTGCAAAAATTCTTGTAGCAGGCGATAACTTTGGTTGTGGCTCATCACGTGAACATGCTCCATGGGCAATTAGTGATTATGGCTTTAATACGATTATCTCTACTAGCTTCGCAGATATTTTTTACAATAACTGCTTTAAAAATAGCATCTTACCTGTTGTTGTTGATGCAAAAACTCTAGATGCATTGATGGCTGAGATAACTGACAATGAAGGCGTTAAATTCTCCGTCGATTTAGAAAATCAGACGCTATCAACGCCTGGCGGCCTAAATATTAGTTTTGATATTGATGGCTTTCGCAAGCACAACCTGCTCGAAGGCTTAGATGATATTGGTTTAACTTTGCAACAAACTGATCAAATTGATAGCTACGAGGAAAAACACAAACAACAATTTCCTTGGTTGTGGGCAAGCTGATTTTTGCTGACGAAGAGTAATAACAAGCGTCAATTTAGTGAGATAATTTATTCCTAAATTGGCGCTTCAAATTTATAACAAAATAGTCAGTAAAAAATAAAGCGGTCAATAAGTAAATACTCGCAAGGAAACGCATTAAAGACTTTTATTTTTCTCGTTAAAGGTTATATAGTTCAGTTAAATCATCGAACTCTAAAATTATAATACGCGATGTCTTACGTATCTCTAATGGACACCACACTGCGTGATGGTGAACAAACTCAAGGAGTATCATTTTCTGCAACTGAAAAACTCAGTTTAGCGCAGGCTTTACTTGGGCGTTTGAATGTAGATCGTATTGAAGTAGCGTCTGCTGGCGTGTCAAAAGGTGAACAAGGATCTGTTGAAAAAATAAATCAATGGGCTGCTGCTAATGGCCATTTAGACAAAGTCGAAGTTCTTGGTTTTGTCGATGTTAATAGGAGTGTTGATTGGATCTCAGGAGCAGGCGGAAAAGTCATTAACCTATTGACTAAAGGTAGTGAGAATCATTGCGTAAAACAACTTCGTCAAACACCAGAAGAACACATTGAACAAATCAAAAAAACCATTGCCTATGCGCATGAAAACGGTATTGCGGTAAATATATACCTTGAAGACTGGTCAAATGGCTATCGAGACAAACCAGAGTATATTTATAATTTACTGACTGCCTTGGAAAACGAAAATATCGGTCACTGCATGCTGCCAGACACACTGGGAGTCATGTCTCCAGATGAGGTTACGGTAAGTCTTAAAGATATGTTGCAGCGCTTTCCCAACTATCAGTTCGATTTTCATCCTCACAATGATTATGGTTTAGCAACCGCCAATGTAATGGCTGCTGTTGGCGCAGGCATCAACACAATTCATTGCACTGTTAATTGCCTTGGCGAAAGAGCGGGTAATGCGTCACTGGCGGAAGTTAGCGTAGTACTGCGAGATAAGATGGGCTTAGAATTGGGCATAAATGAAAACCATATTGTCGACATCAGTCAGATGGTTGAAAGCTTCTCTGGAAAATTTGTTGCCGGCAATGCGCCGATTCTAGGTAGCGATGTTTTTACTCAAACAGCGGGAATTCACGCTGATGGCGATAAAAAAGGCAATTTGTATGTTACCAAGCTCTCGCCCGAGCGTTTTTCGCGTAAACGTACGTATGCGCTAGGAAAACTTGCTGGCAAAGCCTCGATTGAAAAAAACTTAGACGAACTCGGCATCAAACTTAATGCTGATGATTTGAAAAAAGTACTCGAAAAAGTAATCGCACTTGGTGATTCAAAACAAGTCATTACTACTGATGATTTACCATTCATTATCGCCGATGTTTTGGAACGATCAGATTTACAAAGAATTCGTTTAATCGAATGCAAAACCTACAGCAGTTTAAGTAAAGAATCAGAAGTTGAACTGACTATCTCTATTGACGGTAAGCCTTTCACTGAAAAAGGCAGCGGAAATGGTGGCTATGATGCATTTATTAATGCTTTGGATAAAATTCTTAACAATGAGATAGATATTGCTCGCCCAACTCTAGTTGACTATCAAGTGCATATTCCTCGAGGTGGAAAAACCAATGCATTAACAGAAGCAGTGATTACTTGGCAGCTAGCAAACAATAAAAAAATGACTACCCGCGGCGTTCATTCCAATCAGGTTATTGCCGCTATTTACGCGACACTAAAATTGATAAATACTTTATTAAGTCGATAAGTCAATTCAATCTATGAATGAGACTAATAACAACTCAAACTTATTAATATTTATTGCTTTCGCCATCTTAGTCTTTGGTGTCCGTCTATATTTCATTCATAGTTATGGCACATATATGCCTTATTGGGATGATTGGGGAATCGGCGATCTCCTCTATAAATATCAAATAAATGAGCTCAGCGTTGCAGATCTATTCCAGCAAGTAAATACGCACCGCCAAGTATTTGGCAAACTCATGTCCCTAGTTTTATTTAAAGCTAACAATAGCCAGTGGGACCCCTATGTTTTTATGTTAGCAAACTCAATCACTTGGATAGTTTGCGGCCTAATTCTGTTAAAAATCACTTTCCAGCATTCTCAAGAACTCAAACTTAAAATAGCCGTACCAATTATTTTTATCCTTTGGTTATACCCTATCTCATTAGTTAATACTTTGTGGGGCACACAATCACACGTCTACTTTATGACGCTTTTCGCAATTTTAGGGTGCTGGTATATAACGAATAAGCCCCTTACAAAATACTGGTGGCTAGCAGTGTTTTGTTTGTTTGCAGGGCCTTTAACACTTTCCGGTGGTAGCTTTATAAGTGTTTCAGTTGCATCAGTCTATCTGGTGCTTTTAGTCGTTGATAAAGCTAATAAAGGCGATCATTTGAAAACATTTATTGTTTCATTCCTCGCAGCAATATTCGGTTTGTCATTAATTTTCATTCAAGAACAAACAGCAGGTTCATCACTGTTTGCAAACCTGTTTAGTTTCAATGGTTTTTTGACCTTCGCTAAAACCATGTCATGGCCAGTAAGAACACATATTTGGCCATTTTTGATATTCCTAATACCCATCATTGCCCTTTTAGTTAGCATCATTAAAAATGGCAAAGTGGAATCAAAACTCGTTCCTTTTATTTTGTCGATGTATGGTTTTATTTTCTTAATTGCTCTTTCTGTTGCAGCTGCAAGAAGCCTAGAAGGCGCAGGACCGCCTAGAAGATATATGGACTTCTTGACTCTTGGATTTATAGCAAGTTCTTTTGCCTTACTTTTCATCCAACAAAAGCAATTTCAATTACCTAAAATAATTAATCATTTTTTAATTCTTGCGTGGTATTGCGCAGTATTGATTTCAATTCCCTATCGTATTGAAACAACATTATTTACTCTCAACGATCGTGATGGAACAATTCAATATCAAGAAAAATATGTAAAACAATTTATCAACACTAATGATTTTGCATACTTAGAAGACAAGCCTTTTCGACATATTCCTTTTCCTCGTGTGCAAACACTTGGTGATAAGATTAAAAAATATCAAGAAACCGATATTCTGCATTATTCATTGCAAAAACCATCATTACTAACACATAACCCAGAACATACCCCGCAACAGTGGCAAGCTTCGGCTTTTGTTCCGAATGGCTTTCATTACCCTGTTAGAAGAACACCAAACCGTGAAGGTTGGTATGGTGAAAATGTAATAGGATCTTTCTTTTTACCTAAAGGTGGCAATGAAAGTACAGGAGGTTTTGAAAGTAACATTTTCGGAATAACTCGACCGTATATAATGGTGCCTGTTACTGGTTACCTAAATTTCACTGGAATGTCATTAAAACTAATTGAAGTCGACACTGGCAAAGAATACCCAGTAGAACCTAAATACCGAGGATCAACTAATGCTGAAAACTGGACTGAAATATTAGTCAACGCAAAGAAAGGTAACTACAGATTAGTTGCCGAGGATAACAATGAAGAACTCTGGTTTGGTTTTGCTGCACCAAGGTCTGTTGGTCGTCTAAGTTATTTAACAAAAAAACTACTTACCTCAAATCATTTTTTTTACATCTTCGGAATTGGCTTGCTAACCTTCATCTTTCGTAGAAAGATAATAAGTACAATTACAAAATAATCTTCTTGGTATTATTTATATGAGCTCAAAAACTGTTGTCATTACACCTTATTATGAAGATTTAGCTAGTAAAAAATTCTGCCAAGTACTGGCAGAAGAATATGGTAGTGAGTACTCTTTTATTATTGTTGATGATGGCTCTGTAGGCGCTCCTATTCAAGAATCCGATTTGAGTAAGCATGGTCTAAATGGTTTTATTATTCGTCTCAAACGAAATGTCGGTCACCAAAATGCAATAGCGGTAGGCCTTGCGTATGCCGTAGAGAATATTGATTTTGAACAAGTTGTTATTATGGATAGCGATGGCGAAGATCAACCGAAAGACATTCAAATACTAATCAATGTTCTCAAAGAAAATGACATTGATGTTGTTGTTGCTAAAAGGAATTCAAGAATAGAGAGTCTGACCTTCAAAGCATTTTATTTTTTATACCAGCTATTATTTAGGGTTCTTGTTGGACGTACAATCACCTTTGGCAACTTTATGGCAATGTCAAAATTAGCCGCCAGCAGAATCGCTCAAAGTCCGGAATCTCGCATTCATATTGCTGCCTCAGTATTAAATTCAAAATTGCGCATGAAACCTATACCAGTTGATCGCGGTGCGCGCTATGCCGGACAAAGCAAAATGAATTTAGTTAGCCTTACATTACATGGCATTAGATCAATTATGGTATTTGCTGAAAGTGTCTTAGTTCGCATAACGCTTTTTTGCGCAGCCTTTGCCGGTCTAATCTTTCTTGCTATGGCGGTGATGGTGATTGCTAAAATCGCGGGTTTTACAATTTTAGGTTGGTATTCAACAATAAGCGGAATATTACTTTTATTACTTTTCCAAGTCGCTATCATGGCTCTACTCGTACTATTACTTGCTGGAAACATGCGCTCTAAGCCTATCGAGACTATGGATCATAACGAATTTATCGAGCAAGTAATTACAATAAATTAAATACCAGCTAATCCGATTGATACGTCCAGAAGTAATGACTTAAAAAGGTTAACCCTGGAATAACTGCTACGATAAGTGCAATACCAAATAAGTAATGATACCCAGCAGTATCAACTACCCAAGAAAGACTAAATGCTAATACACATCCAAAAACTGCAGTTATTGCAAATCGCGTCGCATTATTTCGATTAAATGAATCCGCAAAACTCCATTTTGTATTACCTATATAAGAAAATGTTGTCGCAACTAAGAAAGCAATTAAATTGGCAAAAGGAATGGAAGATAAAACATTATTCTCAACCAATAAAGACACAATTAAAATATGTATCAACGTTGCAAGAATACCGACAACGCCAAATTTTAATAACTTATTAACCGCACTCACAAGAATAATTTATTATATAAATAATACGTCCGTTTATTATAATACTAATATAGACACCTTTGTCGTAAAGCGAACAAAAGACTAGCAGCAAAGCCTACTCAATAGTTAATTAACTATTTATCTTAATAATGACGTTTCGTCACGCCTAACATATCTGCATAAACAAGTTTATTAGCTGCAAGCACACCACCCGTCTGTAGAAAGGTATCGCCTCCTTTTAAGTCACTGATTATTCCACCTGCTTCAGTCACTAATAAAATGCCAGCAGCAATGTCCCAAGGTTTTAAATTACTTTCCCAAAAACCGTCATAACGACCAGCGGCTACATAAGCCAAATCTAGAGCAGCAGCACCCAAGCGACGAACACCGCTAGTCTGTAGCGCCAATAGGTCTGTCATAGTTGCAGTAAAAGACGAAATATTTAGTAAATTATCTCCACTAAAAGGAATTCCTGTTGCAAGCAAAGCCCCGTTAATGCCACCCGAATCACTAACTCGAATTGGTTGCTTATTGAGAAAAGCCCCTCCTCCTTTTTGCGCAACAAAAAGATCTTTTTTTGCTGGGTCATAAATAACACCAAGCACAACTTGAGCATCTATAAGTAACGCAATTGAGACTGCATAATGTGGAATAGATCGTAAAAAATTAGTCGTTCCATCTAGGGGGTCAATAACCCATTGATAACGTTGTTCTGCTCCAAGTTGTTCGCCGTGTTCTTCACCAAGAATACTGTGGTCAGGAAAAGCCTCTAACAGTGCAGTAAATATAAGTTTTTCTGCATGCCGATCTACTTCAGACACATAATCATTCATGCTCTTCTCTGTGACCTCAAGTTGATCAACAGATTTCGTAGCTTCTAAAATAAAGTGACCAGCAGATAAAGCCGAATCTATAGCAACTTGTTTAAATTTATCCATATACAACGATTAATATAACAAAAAAAAGCGACTCTTATACTGAGTCGCTTTTCGATAAAAAACCTGATTTCAATCTTATTACCCTTGTATATAAGCATCCAAACCATGTGGCATAAGTTTACCCACCTGTTTGACAACAAAATCAACATCTTTATCTTTATCTTCATTCAATAACCAACCTTGAATTGTGCCAATAAAAGCACCCGCATAAAAATCAGTAATAACATCAAGTTCTTTACGCTCAAAATTATAATTAAACAAAAAGCGAAATCGATCCGCGATAAATTTGCTAAAAAGTACCTTAAGTAGGGACATACATTGAATTCCAGCTTGGCCAGTAAAAGCTGCTTTCATCACCGTTTGATTTTTATCGCATTCAGTTAAAAAATATTTAAGGCTAATCTCAATAATTTCTTCACGACCTAAGTCTTCACGAGTAGAATTAGCCTCGAAGTAGACCCGAGTCTTCTCAAATAAAGACTCGATACGGTTTAATAAAATAGACTGTTTGCTATCAAAATTAGAATAAAAAGTTTGCCGACTAACTCCAGCTGTTTTAGTTAATTGGCCAATAGTTATCTCGTCAATAGTTTGGCTCTGTAAATGATTAGCTAGTGCTGCTTGTAGCTTTTCTTGACTTCTTCGTTTTCTAAGATCCACTGTAAAATGCCCTACCACTCTTTCATGGGTTTATTATATTTATATTAGATAATTTTTTGAGGATAAATTATAGGCACTGCGCTTAGCTTTAACTAAATTTAACAACAAAGAAAAAAATTATTTTATTTATATAAATCATGATCTTAAGAAGGTAATCTTGTTGACTAAAATTTATTTACAAACATTATAATTATGCCTCTTTACCGTTTAAAGATAATTCGCATACAATGGTAAAACAGCATATAAATTGATGTAAATCAAAGTCTGAATCTATATTCAAAGCATTAAGTTGATCTATGTTATATACAGCTATAGATTTGATGTTAAGAAGAATGAAGTTTTATCTAAAAGCGATAAAAAGTATATCCCAAAAAATACTGGTTCTTGGAGCGGTAGCATTCTCTACTTCCTTATTAGCTCAAACTGAAGATTTTTCATTAACAGAAGCTGAAGGCTCTT
>CAZFEM010000049.1:0-14342 GCA_964517515.1 uncultured Gammaproteobacteria bacterium
AGGCTGTTGCATTGCTCAGAACCATCATTGATAGGTCTCTGACCACTTTAACTATATGACCCCTTTAATTATAATTTAGTTTCAATTAACAAACTCGTCCGGAAATATTTATGCTTTGCGAGCCGCTAAAAAGCCTATTATCAGGCTCACGTTGGTTGTATCTGGTTCTGAGTTTTTTTATCGCCAGCCAACTTCATGGCCAAACGCTACCAAATAACGCAGACGACCTTTATGAACTGATTAATGTCGAAGGAAATCTATATTTAGCTGGAGTACGAGGCCCGGGTGGACATACTACGGTCGTATTGATTACCCCTGAAGGTGTCATCATGGGGGATCCGATTCACGCTGATTTTGCGCAATGGTTAAAGACCCAACTTGCCGATCGTTTTGATGCCGAGGTGAAATATGTCATCTATAGTCATCATCACCCTGATCATGCTTCTGGTGGTGCCGTTTTTGCCGACACGGCGAGCTTTGTGGGCCATCAAGAAATGGATATGACCAAAATGCCCAGCAATTTTGCAGCATTGGATATAAACAATAATGGTTTGATTGAGTTAGAAGAGACGACCATTCGAGCGCGAAGGGACTTCATAGTAATGGATGTGGATAATAGCGGTGCGCTTACAGTTGACGAGGTCAATGCGTCGGTTCAAGCCCCCACTATTACTTACACAACTTCTATCGTTTTGCATCTCGGCGGATACTCTGTGCAGGCACACCATATGCCATCGGCTCATTCTGATGATATGTCAGTGATATTGTTCCCCGATTACGACACTCTTTTCGCGGTTGACTTTCTTCAAATACGTCGATTTCCAGGAGGGTTTAGCGGGTTTCTAGCCGGATACCCAGTCGATGATTATGGCGCAGCTATAGATGCTGCAGTAAATCTTGATTTCAATCGAGTTATACAAGGGCATGGTAATGCGATTGGCACTAAACAAGATGCGCAGGACTTTAAGACAATGTTATTCGCCACAGCAACGCAAGTTAAAGAAGCAATCTCCGCTGGAAAAACTCTTGAGGAGACAGTTGACACAGTTACACTACCGCAATACAAAGATTGGTCGCTGTATGAAACTCGCCGCGCGGCTCTGGTTGAAAATATGTATGAATCTCAAAAACCATAAAGACGGTACGAACAGGGCGGGTTTTGTCTTTTAGATAATGACAGTTATGGGCAAAGTTGAGTCGTATTGAAAAGACTTAATAGGGCGCGCAAAAGTTGTTGTTCATCCAATTATTGATAAAATCACAAATATATAGAAAATTGCTTATAAAGTGATGCCTTATGGAATCAAAACATAGAAATGAGTTGCTGAATGTCTAGGTTTATCAAAGTGGCTTTGCGGCCAAATGTATTTGGCACAGCGTTGCGAGTTGCAATCATTGTGGGAACGGTACTCGTTTTAATCAATCATAGTTCAGCGATATTTAGCTTTGCTCTCACCAAGCAAAATATACTTCAAATTATTCTCACGTATTTGGTTCCCTATGGCGTATCAACGTATTCATCAGTGCAAGCTATTTTACAGGATGAGGGTTAATGCCTAGGCAGCGCTTTATGCTGCTGCTAGCAATAAAAAACTGTTAGTTTAAAAGGTATAATAATTTTTTAAAGTTAATAAAGAAGGATCAAATCTTATGCCAATTATTATTAAATACCTGATTACTGCCGCTATGGTTGTTCTGGTTTCTGAAATTGCAAAGCGTAGTGATCAAATTGGGGCGTTAGTGGCGTCTTTGCCATTAGTCACTTTTATGGTTTTGATTTGGCTTCATGTTGAAGGCCAGGCGAGTGAAAAAATTAGCAATCATGCTTTTTATACCTTTTGGTATGTGGTGCCTACATTGCCAATGTTTCTTGTCTTTCCTTACCTTTATCAACAGTTCGGTTTCTGGTTGGCGTTAGGTGGGTGTGCAATTCTTACTATTGCTTTGTTTTTCTTGTGGGCGTTGTTAGTTAAACAGTTCGGCGTTAATTTACTATAAATTAGTTTTAAGCAGCTACATATAGATGAAAAAAATAACTGTAGCGCTGCTTTCCTTTTTCTTATTGTCTTGTGTCTCGGTTCCTGAAAATGTAGAGCCGGTTAGTGGTTTTGAACTAAATAAATACACTGGCAAGTGGTATGAAATTGCTAGGCTTGACCATGGTTTTGAGAGAGGCTTAGAAAAAGTATCGGCGACTTATTCCATTAATGACGACGGTAGTGTTCGTGTTGTAAACAAAGGTCTTTCAATAAAGAACCAACAATGGCAGGAAGCGGTTGGTAAAGCAAAATTTGTTAGAGATGAAAATACAGGCTTTTTAAAAGTATCTTTTTTTGGTCCGTTTTATGGCTCTTATGTGATTTTTGATTTAGATAAAGAAAACTACCAGTATGCCTTTGTTACTGGCGGAAAAAATTATTTGTGGCTGTTATCAAGAACACCAACAATTAGTGAAGAACTTAAGAACAAGTTCCTTAGAGTTAGTAAGGAAGCAGGTTACAACGTTGATGAGTTGATTTTCGTCAACCAAGAGTAATGATGAAAAAGCTTATTGTTAATAATCTAACGCTTGCCCATCCCAATTAAAAAATTGTCCACTTTGCTCAGGCGTTACTGATTTAGCGACCGTAATAATTCGTTGCGCTGATTGTTCTGGCGTGTAGTACTTGCTTGGATCTATATTGTTAGAAAAAGGCTTTGATAAATCGCCAACCGTGGTGCCAGGGTGAATGGCTATAATGCTGGCTTTTTTATTACTGCGCTTTACTTCAATAGCAGTATTTTTAACCAGCATATTGAGCGCTGACTTAGAGCTACGGTAGCCATACCAGCCTCCTAGTTTGTTGTCGGAAATGCTGCCTACCATTGCGCTTAAGCAGGCAAAGACGGAGCTAGATTTGCGATCTAGTAGTTTATGAAATTGCTGCATGCATAACATAGGCAGCACGCTATTAATTTTGTAGTAATGTATTAATCGGTCAGCGCTAATGTCCTTTAAGCTTTTCTCGGGATTAACGACTTCATCGTGTAACACGCCGATGCAGCAGATAATGATGGAAAAAGAACCGAGCTCTTTGAATGCTTGATAATGGTTTTTTAAATCGCTTGCAGAGTAGTCGGTATTGTCACGAGATAAAGTGACTACTTGATGACTTGCCTCAAGTTGACGAGCGATAACGGAGCCGATAGTACCGTTACTGCCAATGACGAGTGCTTGTGACATGTTGTTATTATTGTGAATTTAATAGGCAGTAAAATCTAATTGTTTTGATAGTAGCATTTGTAGCTCAGTGATTTGTTTAGTAAGCAGTTCATTAGTATATGGAATGACAGGAGAGGCTCCCCATACTGGTTTTGGCCAAGCGGCATCATTTTTAAACCGTACAATATGATGAATATGTAGTTGTGATACGACATTACCTAAAGCAGCGACATTGAATTTATCACCTTGGAAATGTTCCATTAGCAAGGTAGCGATCGATGTGGACTCTAAGCCAAGCTGCTGACGATCTTGTTGGCTTAATTGATGAATTTCTTCAATGTCGGCGCGTTGCGGAACTAAAATCAGCCAAGGGTATTGTGAGTCGTTCATTAACAATACTTGGCATAATGAAAATTTGCCTAGCCTGATGGTATCGGTTGCAAGTTGCGGATGGAGTTGGAACATAAGCTTATTGATGTCTTAGGCAGTTAATCGAGCATAGCCATGAGGCTATTAAAAGGCAATAATAGTTTTGTGATGAATGATTTAGATGCTTTAGAAAAACAAATTAGTCAGCAATCAATAAGACCAGTCGATCAGTGGCGACCTGCGCATGTGGGTGAGATTGATATTTTTATAGATGCGCAAGGGCAGTGGTTTCATGAAGGTGATTTAATTCAACGCCAACCATTAGTAAAGCTTTTTGCTAGCATTCTTTGGTATGAACAAGGGCAACATTATTTGGTTACACCTGTCGAGAAGCTTGCGATAAAAGTATCTGACGCTCCTTATATTATTCAACAAGCTGATTTGATTGAGGATGCTTGGGTAGTGACCACAAATACCGGCGAACAAGTTATTCTTGATGTCGAACACGCTGTTGAATTACGTTTATACAAAGACCAATGGTTGCCATACATCAATGTGCGCTTTGATCTATGGGCGCGGGTTAATCGTAGTGTTTATTATCAGTGGGTGACGTTAGCAATGGACGAAAGTGAACAGCCCATGCCTTTAGTTTTACGTAGCCAAGGTTATGAATTTCAGGTAGCGAAAGAAGATTAATCTAGCTTAAGGCCACGAGCTTGTTGTTCTAGGATGCTCGCTTTGATTTTGCTAAAACTTTGGAAGCGATCTTGGTTGATGTCACCTTGTTCCACCGCCTGTAAAATTGCACAGCTAGGTTCATTGTTGTGTTGGCAGTCGCGAAAACGGCACTGCCCTGCATGTTGTGCAATATCAATAAAACCTTGCTCAAGTTCTTGAGTGCTAATGTGCCAAAGCCCAAAATCACGAATGCCTGGAGAGTCAATCAATTGTCCGCCTTTAGCAAGATGGAACAACTTAGCTTTAGTGGTGGTATGAGTTCCTTCACGAGTCTGTTCGGATAAGTCACCAACTTCTAATTTTGCATCAGGTAATAATTTATTGATTAGAGAGGATTTCCCGACTCCTGATTGCCCAACAATAATACTAGTGCGCTGATCAATATAATTAAGCAAGTTACTTAATTGCGCCGGTTGGTGACGGGAGCTTACTATTTTTAAAGTGATATAGCCGAGAGATTCATAGAGACCTAACAGTTTTTCTAACGACTCACGGTTTTGATTAGTTATTAAATCAGTTTTGTTAAGCGCAATAATTGGTCGAACGCCGATCAATTCAGCGGCAACCAAATATCGATCAATTAAATTAGGTTGCGGCGCAGGCTCGCTAGCGATGACGATTAACATTTGATCTATGTTAGCGGCAACTGCTTTGAGCTTACCAAAATTATCTGGGCGTTGAAGCAAGCTGCTACGTTGTTGCTTAGATTCGATCACGCCAGTTTGATTGGCACCAGATCGCCATATAACTTTGTCTCCAGCAACCAGTGTTCCAAGGTTAGTGCGAGTGACGCATTTATGTGATTTGCCTTGATCAGCGCCTTCCAATGCTTCAACTTCAAAATGCTTGCTGTAGCGACAAATAATCAACCCAGCTTGTTCACTGCTGAGTTCACCAGATTGAATTTGCCGACTTAAATCGCGTTCTTTATTAGCAAGGTTGTCAGCGCTTTTTTGTTGGCGTTGTTGTGCTCGTCTAGATTGACGATCATTGAGCTTGCGTTGACTCAAAATTTAAGCCTGATTAGCCTGAGTAATCAAAGCCAGTTTTTGTTGGCGGTTTAATTTTTTCAATTGAGCTTCTCGTTGACTGGCATGACTGCGGTCATCGCAAGATTCTTGATATACCAATTCAACAGGCCGACGAGTTCGGGTATATTTTGCGCCTTTTTTATTATCCAAATTGTGCTCACTGACCCGTCGTTGTGGATCGATCGTGATTCCTGTGTATAGACTGTCATCGGCGCAACACAGAATATACACATACCAATCCATAGGTTATACGACTGCTGCTCGTTCGCGTGCGGCGGCCAATAATGCAAGTCTAGCAACGACGCCATAAGTGTAGAAACGATTCGGCGGGCAATCTTCTCCCTCGCCTAATTTGGCTTTAACGCAATCCTCGGCAAATGGCAGCGGCTGAAATTGCGCACCCGGCGCGTTGAGGTTTTCATCTTTCGCGCGATTAGTATGAACGCGATAAAACCCACCAACAACAAAATGATCCATCATATAAACGACTGGTTCGGCAACGTCATTGTTTTCTCCCCAAGTTTCATAGGTATAGACTCCTTCTTGAACCAAAACGTCACTGACTTGATTGCCGTCTTTGCCAACATTCATTTTATTGCGTTGTTTGCGGTTTAGATCACGAACGTCATCAGGGCTTTTGACTACCATAATGTTCATACCGTAAGTGCCGGCATCTGATTTTACAAAAACAAAAGGTTCTTCTTCGATGCCGTACTCTTTATATTTTGCTTTTATTTCTAATAAAATTTCGGCAACTTTTAATGCTAAACAGTCTTCTCCTTCACGGTCTTTAAAATTGATTCTTCCGCATTTTTTGAAAATAGGATTCAATAACCACGGATCAATGCCAAGTGTTTCGGAAAATTCATCAACGACATTATTGTAATAACCAAAATGTTCAGATTTAAGGCGGTTGGCCCAACCGAGTTCGGCAGGTGGGATAATAGGTTGCTGAGTATCAATGAGAATTTCAGGTAAGCCACCACTCATATCATTATTTAAAACAACGATACACGGTTCAAAGTCTTCGATGAATAGTCGATTGCCGTCACGCTTTACTGGGTGACGTGTAATTTTACTACCGTCTTTTAATTCAATGTCATGAGCTTCGTGTAAATCGTCTGCGATAGATCCAATTTTTATTTCAAGCCCGGCAAGTTCAATATAATGTTTAAGCCGCGCGATGTTCTGCCAATAATAAAGGTTACGAGTATGATCTTCGGCAATTAATAAAACGCCGCATGCCGAAGGAATCAAACGGTCTGTTGCGGTTTGGATAGCGTGTACGCATAATGCTTCTGCTTCGAGACTAAGATTGTTAAAACCAGCGGGAAATAAGTTAGTGTCGACGGGTGCTATTTTAAATCCAGCATTGCGTAAATCAACACTTGAATAGAAGGGTGCTTGAGTTTTGTTCCACTCGCGACGAAACCATTGTTCAATATCAGTTTGATTGCTCAGCATCAATTCTTCAATTTTCTGTAATGGCCCAGTTAGGGAAGTCACTAAATGAGGTATTTTGGTATCTTCTTGATCAGTTGGATTTTGCATATGCTAAGTCTTTATGTGGCCTTCAGGGTTATTGGAGTAATTCGTTAATTATCTATTTTAGCAAAATCAACAATGTAAACGTATTATTATACTTAGGATGTTGTAATTAGCGGTAAAAATCGACAAGATAATGGAATTTGCTCCGTTTTGGATCCTTCATTTAGAAAATGCAGTTAACAAAAAAGACTCAATGTAGTATTGTTATGCGACTAAATGATATAAATAACAATAATTTAAACTGATTTTCTCTAAGTAGTATTAAGAAGTTTCTGTTTTCTGATTTCTGGAGCCCAAGAATGCATCAAAAAGTAATGGTCATTGATGATAGTAAGACTATCCGTATGACCGCTGAAACTATTCTTAAAAAAGAAGGGTATGAAGTTTTTACTGCTACGAATGGCTTCGAGGCGATGTCTGTGATTACCGATACGAGACCAGATATTATTTTTGTTGATATCATGATGCCGCGCTTGGATGGCTATCAAACGTGTAAGCTTATAAAAAACAATAGTTATTTTAGGCACACCCCGGTAATCATGCTATCTAGTAAAGATAGCTTGTTTGATCGTGCTCGTGGTCGAGTGGCTGGTTCAGAACAACATATCAATAAACCATTCACAAAGCATGAGCTTTTAGAAGCAATTAATCGATATGTTTGATTATTATCAATTCAACAATATTAAAAAGTGACTAAATATGGAAAATAATAAAACAGTACTAGTGGTTGATGACTCTAAAACTGACTATTTGTATATAGAAAAAATTCTGTCTACGGGCGGTTATAAAGTAATGTATGCAGAAAGTGCTGAAGAAGGTATTGAAAAAGCAAAGAAAAAACAACCTGATTGTATTTTGATGGATGTTGTTATGCCAGAGGTTAATGGTTTTCAGGCTACCCGAATACTCACTCGTGATGTCGCTACGGCAGATATTCCAGTTGTTATGCTGTCATCAAAATCACAGAAAACTGATAAAGTTTGGGCTGAACGTCAAGGCGCGAAAAATTATATTACTAAGCCCGCTGACCCTGAATTATTGTTATCTACTTTGAGCGGGTTATTAAATTAATAAGTTTTCGAAACTTATTTAAAAAAATTAAATTATGGCCGAACAAAACGCATTTAAGCTACTAGATAGCATTCGTCAAAAGTCTGTTGAGCTTAACAATGAAAGTGTAGATTACAGTTCGCAATCGACGAGCATTAAGAACATAGCTTATATTGTTAACGGACTGCATTTTTTTTGTGATGCTGTAGATATTAAAGAAGTTTCTACCTGTGAAAATTTGACGGTAATACCGCAAACTAAGCGTTGGATGAGAGGGATTATAAACTCTAAAGGCGTTCTCTATTCAGTGACTGATTTGTCTTTATTTGCTGGTTTTGATCGAAAGATTCAAGAAAACAGAGGGCACTTGTTACTGCTTTCTAATGCCGATAAACAGAGTGCGCTTTTAGTTAATAGAGTTGTCGGATTCCGTTATTTTGATGAGCAACATAAATTGGAAGAGCTTGAAGTCAATGAAGAGTTACCAGAGGGCTTGAGTTCTTTTGTAAATGAAGCTTACCAAGTCGAAGGTGAGACTTGGTACCGACTAGATATTGAAAATTTGCTTGCCTCGGCGCAATTTGGAGAAGTTCAGTAGTGATGAAAATCGAAAAATTTAATGAAATGAAAGGTGAAAAATATGAGTGATTCAGATGATTTGCTAGAGAGCGATCAACTTGATGAGGGCTTTCAAGATATAGAGGTGGTCAACGACCATGGAGTTGCCGCTGAGCCTAGGAATGGTAAGAACTTATGGCTAATCTTAGCAATTATTTTATTCCTGTTGGCATTGCTAAGTAGTTTATTCTTGTCACCAATGATTTCTTCACAGCTTCAGAGAGCAAGTCAGGCTTCTGCGATTAACGATTCTATTGAGTTGACGCAAACACTTGCTCAACAAGCACTTACAGAATCAGGAACATATGGGGCCATCGAAAATAGCGCTCAAGAGATGGAGTCTTTAGTTGCTTCGTTGTCACAACCTAATGGCATTGCCGGTTCATTTGGCGAAGTTGTTTTCGGCAATAGCCAGAGCAATAATGAGTTATCCGAATCTTGGAATAAGTATAAAGCGACTTTAAATACCTTTATAGCAACGAAGGAGCCAGTCACAGAAATCAAGCAAAAGTTGACAGCTATGCGCGATACAGTTTCTAGTGCGATGCTTAAGTCAGTAGATTTTTCGGAAGCGATCGCTACAGAGGGTCGTGATGAGAGCACAGGCGCGAGCAAGGATAGGTACTTATTTTTGACTGCCGTAGCTTCGGATTTGAACGGTATTTTAGGTCGCATAAATGTCGGCGTGAATTCATATTATGCCAATGATGCAAACATTGCCGGAGTTTCAAATTCACAAAATGGTTTGGTAATTCAACTACGCGATACGATGAGTCGTATTTTGGAAAATAGCTCAGAAATTGTAACAACAGCCGCGGAACCTGTTCAGGCGGAATACAATACTTTGGCAGCGACAATTTCTGAAGTAAGTAGTAGTTCTAATTCGTTGATCTCCGCGCGTGACCAGTTATTCTTGATGGGTGGGCAAGGAAGGGAGTTAACTGAGATTGCTAGTCGCGCTCAAAATCAATCTAAGTTAGTTGGTTTTTTATCATCGATTAGCAATTTTATTCCAGTCTTATTATCCCTGTTTGGTGCTTATTGTTTATGGCGATTCTCTAAATCTAAAAGTGGTGATGTTGTTGATAATGAAACTTTATTAGAAGTTACGCTTGCTGAGCAACAAGAATCAATTTTGAAGTTGCTTGACGAAATGTCTGCTCTGGCTGATGGAGATTTAACTGTTGAATCAGAAGTAACTGATCAAATAACTGGGGCTATAGCTGACTCGGTTAATTATGCTGTAATAGAAATGCGTGACTTAGTATCACAAATTAATCGCGCATCTATTGAAGTTGCTAAAGAATCAGCATCGGCAGTAGATAGTGCGCAATCTGTATCTCAGTCAAATGCGCAACAAGCAGAAGATATATCATCGGCGGCGCAATTGATGGAACAGGTAACTAGTTCAATGCGGGCAATGTCTGAGCAAGCAAATAAATCTGCTGAGATGGCGACCGATTCAATTAACGCAGCTAATCAGGGCACAGCAGCGGTGCGCGATACCATTCGAGGCATGGAAGACATGCGTGAGCAAATTCAAGATACGTCTAAACGCATCAAACGACTAGGTGAGAGTTCCCAGAGAATTGGCGATATTGTGGCGCTAATTGACGATATTGCTGAACAGACAAACATCTTATCTTTAAATGCTGCGATTCAAGCTTCTATGGCAGGTGAAGCAGGTCGTGGTTTCGCAGTTGTATCGGATGAAGTACAAACTTTGGCGGAACGTTCAACGGAAGCAACGAAAAAAATTGCTGCATTGGTAACAACAATTCAGAATGATACTAATGATGCCGTTTTATCAATGGAGAAAGCGACGCAACAAGTAGTTGCTGGTACCAAAATTGCTGATACGGCGAGTAATGCTCTAACAGATATTGAAAATGTGTCGCAAAACCTATCTTCGCTTGTCGATGAAATTTCCAAAGGCTCGAATGAGCAAGCTGACGTTGTAACTAGTGTAACCGAACAGGTAAGTAATGTGAGTAAATCTTCAGTTGAAACATCACTTAAATCTCAAGAGTCAGCAAACTCAATTGCTAAATTATTGGAGCTAGCAAAAGAACTCGAGTCTTCAGTTTCTCGATTTAAATTGCCAGAAAGTTAGTCTGTTTAAATTAGATTCTTAATTTACGCTAAGAAAAAAACCAGTTAAAAAGTTATGACCGTTTATTCAAATATCGATAGTGAAACTTTCAAATGGGTTAGGTCTGAAGTAGAAACTACTTTAGATGGTGCGCAGCGTCAATTACAACAACACATTTCTTCAGGGTATAAAGATAATCTACATGAGCTAATTAATCAGCTACATCAAATTGTTGGTTCATTGCAAATGCTAGAGTTGAAATCATTGTCAACTTTAATGCTAGAAAGCGAGTATTTGATTGAAGATTATAGTCAATCAAGTAGTGAGATTAGTTTATCTTCGTTCAGCGTATTACTTGATAATGCTTTTTCAACCCTCAGCTCTGGCTTTGATTTAATTGAACAAGGTTCCCCTGAGCGACCAATTGAAGTTATTGAGTTAATTAATCAAATTAGAGCAGTACGTGGAAAAGAAGATATTGAAATTGGTGCACTATTTTCACCAATGATCGAGATTTTTCCTGAAGTTAATTCAAAACGAGCATTGAAAGATGCTGAATATATTGAAAGAGCGAAAGCTTTACGAAAGTTATATCAAGTAGTTTTGCTAGAGTGGTTAAAAGGTAAAGAAACTAATCCTGTTGAAAAAATGGTGTTGATTTTTGATAAGTTATCGCAAATGAGTACTTTTGGTTCGGTCTCGCGGATTTGGTGGGTGGCAGCAGCTTATGCAGATTATTTAGATAATAATGAGATTCTCAATAAGTCTGTAAATGGACGAGTTTTGCGAGAACTTGATGACCGTTTGCGAAGTCTTGAAATACAAGGTGAGTCGGCATTAGTTAGAGATCCCGGTGAAGAGCTCATCAGAACTATGCTCCTTTATATTGCTATGGGTAGTCAACGGACTGAAAGGATGGATGAAATAGCCTCGGCGTTTAATTTACGAGAGTATTTCCCGGCATTGCAAACAGAGGCAGATCTAACTGATATTAAAAGTTACCCAGTTAAATTAAAAGGGTTAGGTCGTGAGATTAATGCTCCTTTAGCGCGCGTTCGCGAATCTATCTCACAATATTTTGAGAAACAGCCTGCAGACTCTGCTTTATTGGAGGTTGTATCTGAGCAGCTAAAAGAGGTTATTGATAATACTCAAAAGCATGACACTCAAATTATTGTCGACTTGCTGAATGAATGTAATAGCACGGTTATAGGCCTGAGTAATAATACGATCGAAAACAATGAAGACACTGCTTTCTATTTAGCGTCAGCATTGATTTATATTGACAGCTCCATTTCTCATGCTGAAAATTTTGGACGAAATACTTTTCGTAATGGTCAGCAAAAATTAAAAACTTTACGAGCGCTTAATAATCAGGAAGAGCTTACAGCTGATGATAGTGAATTTGCTAATGATGATCGACAAGCGCTACTTGATGCTATTGGTTCTGAAGTTATTGAGAGCATCAGGCAAGTTGAAACACAAGTAGAAGAGTTTTCAAAAAATTATGAAAATGTTGAAGTATTAGATGGTGCTGATGAGACTGTTCGTCAAATTAAAGGCGCAGTACAAGTATTGGGTGATCAAAAGTTAAGTTTATTTCTGCAGCTGGTTGAAGATCAGTTTACGCAAGTTCAAAGAAAGGAAGTAAAAACAACACCGATTTTAATCGAAGCATTAGCTATCTCTATTGGTATAACCGAGGAGTATGTAAAAGGCTTGCAGATGGGCCGTGCCAACATGGATTACTTATTAGATCGTGGTCATTCTGATCTTGAAGTTGCCGTAGGTAAAAAAGTATCGCGGTCTGATGTCGAAACTTTGTTAGATGAGTCTTCCGATAGTTTGTTCTCATGGCTAGCAAAGCAATCTGATTTTGAATTATTTACTAACCTAAAATTAAATTTACGTGACCTGTCTACATTAGCGCGCAAGACAGGTTTAAATGATCTTGACCAAATTATTCGTGAACAAAATCGGGTGGTTGATATTATTTCTCAAGAGCCGGCGTATCTAACTGACAATATCACCAGTAATTTGCAAAATAATATGGTTAGTATTACCGAGCAATTATTGCAGCTTTATGGTACCGAAGATACTGAAGAGGAATTAGCTAAAGAAGCTGATATAGCACTTAAGCGCTCAGCAATTGAAAGTGATGATGAAGGCCCTAGAATCCATGATGCTATGGATGTTACTGAATTGGGTGATGATATTGACTTAGAGGCAAGTGATGATGTTAGTGTCACTGAGATAGGCAAGCAAAATGCTGTTGATGACGAGCATGACGCGCTAATTGATGATGTTATTTTTGACGCATTTGTAGAAGAAAGCGCTGAGATTTTAGAAGCGGCGGAACTTTTACATATTGATTGTACGCAAGACCCTGAAAATATAGATGCTGTTCGTAATTTAAGGCGAGCTTTTCATACATTAAAAGGTTCATCTAGAATGGCTGGGCTTAATAATATTGGTGAAGTTGCCTGGTTAGGCGAGTCGCTATTTAATTATGTTTTGGATACGGAAAAGCCATTAAATAAACCTATTTTAGATTTTGCCAGTGATGCCCTAAATACGATTAAAGAACATTCTGATCAAAAGTATGTAAATCAACATGAGATAGATATAGAGGCGTGGGGCATAAAAACTGAAAAAGTGCCTCTTGATGATGAAGTTGACTTAATAAATTCATCAGCACCAGATGATTCAGAAGTCGAAATTACTGTTGCTGAAGAAGAAATTGATGATTCGCAAGCTATTTTAGCTGACGCTCATGACCTCAAAGTTGATTCTGATCCAGATAGTAATTTAGAGTTATTAGAAGAAGTTTCTGAAGTAGAAACGGTTTTTGAATTAGATAAAAACTTTGAGCCAGAAGAAAGTATAGAGTTAAAATCAAGTGTTACAGAAGATCTTGGTGTAGATATAGAAATTGACACAGAGGACAATGAAGTCATCGAACAAGAAGGCGCCATTACTCCACAGACAGCAGAAATTAATGATGACGAATCATTGTCTCTGCTTTCTTTTGATCTTGAATTAGATGACATCAACACAGACGTTGAAATTAATTTTGATTTAAAAGAACAATCTGAGTCTACAGATTTGGATACGCTTGAATTAAATGGTGATAGCCCGCTTGAAGAAGATGATTTTGAATTACTTGATGAGCATGGAGTTGATATCGTCGAGTTAGATGGTAAAAATCAACACACTAGTTTTACAGACGCGCTCATTGAGTTGCAAACAGATGATGACATAGAGCCTCCCTCATTTTTGGCATTAGAAGACCCGCTGATGAGGGATGTTTTTGTTCAAGAGGCTGAAGCTAGTCTTGAGAAGCTTGAAGAACAATTAAATATTGATGAAATTCAAATAGAGGAAGACGATCTATTTTCTATCGCAGTGCATACTTTGCTTGGTAATGCTCGGACGATGGGTTTAGAGAATATGGCTAAAGTATATAGGAAGGTAGACCTTTATTGTGCCTATAAGCAGCAGGTTGGTGGTTTGATAGATGACCAAGATCGTCAAGCTTTTGATCGCTTACTAATTGCAACACGAGAGTGTGTTGCTAGTCGCACAGATTCAGAGCCTTATTTTAATTGTTCAGAGGAAACTTGGAGTCAATCAAACGAATTCTTCCAGAATTTTCTTGAGGAAAACGAAGTAGGTGAAACTGAGTTAGATGAAA
>CAZFEM010000050.1:0-14209 GCA_964517515.1 uncultured Gammaproteobacteria bacterium
CTAAAGTACGATGAATCATATTTTGATAGCTGCATCAGATTGTTTGATGAAAATTGCCCCAATTATTTTACTGAGAATGAAAAAGAGGACTACATAGAATTTCTCAAAGGCAATACGTCGGGCTATTTTGTGGTTGCTATCGGGCCTAGTATTGTTTCAGCATTCGGATTGATTACTAAACCTGATTCTATCAGAGGGCGATTATCTTGGATTTTGGTTTCATCAGAATCCAAAGGGAATGGTCTAGGAGCTAAGATGATGAGCTTTGTTAAAAATGCTGCTATAGAAAAAGAGCTATTCGCAATCGATATAGCTGCCAGTCATTTATCCGCACCGTTCTTTAAAAAGTTTGGAGCAAAACGGCTAAAGGAAACCACTGATGGTTGGGGGCAAGGCATGCATAGGATTGATATGGAACTTAAACTCTAATGAAAAATCGAGTACTAACAAGTCTCAAAACTAACGCCTTCGGCTCGGACGCGTTTACAACACGCCCTATGGCAAGGCGTTACGCATACTGAAGCATGAAGTACACTGATAGTAAGGACAAACTTGATACACCCAAAAAGATATTGAAAGTCAATCATGCGGGTGAGTTTGGAGCTATAAATATATATCGCTCTCAAATCCTTTTTTCCAAGATTTTCCTAAAGGATATGGTTCCGCTTTTGGAGAGTTTTTTGGCAGATGAAAAGCGACATTTAGATATCTTTTGGAGCGAAATACAGTCAAGGAATGGAGTGAAGTGTAAAAGTTATTGGCTCTGTGGCCTTGGCGGCTATGTCATGGGTTTTATTTCTTCGTTACTTGGACGCAGAGGAATTGAGGCATGTACTTGGGCTGTAGAGTCAGTGGTTATTGAACATCTTGAAAATCAATTGATATATCTAAAAGAAAAAGGAGATGAGGCAGCCTTTAGGGCTGTCGAATCGATTATGGAAGATGAAAAAAACCATAGAGATATTGGCGCCGGAAGCGGCGCCACCAATATATGGTACAAACCTTTGAGGTTTTGTATTAGTCTTTTTACAGAGACAACTATTCGTTTTGGTATGAGGTAGAAAAGATGCATAACAAGTTCAAAAACGAGAGACATAGCGATAATTGAAGATGTGTTTATTTTCTTGGTATTAGAATTGCGGAGGTTATATGTATAAAGGAAATTGTCTTTGTGGCGCGGTGTCTTTTGAACTTCTGGTGGAACCTAGCTTAGTTTCAAATTGTCATTGTCAAATGTGTCAAAAACAACATGGCGCTGCTTATGCAACGTATGCCAGTGTTTTAAAGCGTGATTTTGTATATTTATCTGGCGTTGAATTTTTAAGGTCTTTCAATTCGTCAAATTCAATTGAACGTAAGTTTTGCTCAAAGTGTGGTTCAAATATCGAATGGAGTGGCAGTGAAGAATATCCAGATTGGATTTCGATAGCGGTGGGTTGTTTTAATACCCCGTTTAAACCTAAAGAGGTGAGTGACTTGCATATTGAATCAAAGGCTTGTTGGGACGTAAGCAATGGATGAGTTTACAAATTACTAGATGAGGCTTTGACGTTTTGTTATTGCGGCGATTCTTTTAATGGTGTTATATGTATTCTAATCAATCACAAGCTAATTTTTAAGAAGGTGAACTTATGATAGCGAAAGGAAAGTGCTTATGCGGTTGCGTTGAGTTGCAAGTTGAATTACCGGACTCGGAAATTGAAATGGCGGCTTGTCATTGCAGTATGTGTCGAACTTGGTTGGGCGGGCCAATGTTGGCAATTGACAGCGGTGTGTTAAAGACAATAACGGGCGAGTCAAATATTAGGCGTTATAAATCATCCGATTGGGCTGAAAGAGGTTTTTGCAAGCAATGTGGTACGAGTTTATTTTATTACTTAGCACCGGCTAAGCAGTATCACTTTCCGGTTGGTCTATTAGATGAATCAGCGCAGTTTGAAATGAACCTTGAGATATTTGTTGAAGAAAAACCAGACTATTATAGTTTCGCCAATAAAACCGAAACGATGACTGGCGCAGAAGTGTTTGCGCACTTTGAAAATGAAGGGCAAGCGTAGCGATTGAATCGAGCTATGCATAAACACTTATTAGGTGCTGAACTTAGCTTAGGTTTGAGTGTTGAATAATAAAATGACGCTAGCTGGAAAAAACACATTGTTAATGTATGGCGCGCTATTTAGTGCGCTCGCTGCGTTACTGCACTTTGGCTGCATTGTATTCGGCGGTGACTGGTATCGATTTCTCGGTGCAGGTGAACAAATGGCGGTATTAGCGGAGCAGGGACATTGGTATCCAACCACCATAACTTTGGTAATTGCTTTAATTCTTACCATATGGTCTTTATACGCGCTTTCCGGCGCGCGCGTAATTGCGAAACTTCCTTTGCTTCGCTTAGGTTTGTGTGTGATTTCTTTCGTCTATTTGTTAAGAGGAACCATCTTCTTTCTATTAATGCCGATGTTTCCAGGGAACGGTGCAACCTTTTGGTTTGTTAGTTCTAGTATTTGTTTAATTATAGGAGCTTGTTATGCTGTCGGAACCTATCAATCGTGGCAAAGCTTAAGATAATAATGAGTTTCCAATGAGTAAAATCTATCTTATTTTATTGTTCTTAGTTGGAGTCATTAATTTTGTGCCAATCATTGGCTTACTTTCTTTAGATAAAATTAATCAAACCTATGGTTTGAGTGTTGTTGATAATAATCTGGCTATTTTACTTCGTCATCGAGCGCTTATTTTTGGCTTGATTGGTGGTCTTATTCTTTACTCCGTTTTTAATACGCAATACCAAGGTGTCGCTATAGTTATTGCAGCGATTTCAATGGTTGGTTATCTACTTTTATTTGGGTCCGTTGGCGGTGCAAACCAGGAACTATTAAAAGTGGCAAAAATAGATATTGTAGGAATAGTGTTACTGGCGCTAGCAATTGGAATAAAGTTTGTTTTATTGAGGAGTCATTGATTGAGCGATTTGAGTAGTCAAGCAGTGAAGCAAGGCTTTTGGTCAATAGCCTTTTCAAAGCCTGTAGCGATACGAGCACTAAAAGTGGCCGTTATTGTTGGAACTGCCTTGGCGTTAATTAATCATGGTGAGAAGTTTTTGGCTTTGTCGATTTCTCTTCAAGATAGCGTAAAAATTATTTTAAGTTATTTGGTGCCTTACGGCGTTTCTACGTGGTCTGCCGTTGGCGCAATTAAGGAAGGGTTTTCAGATAACGATTAAACGCTGGCGATATGTGCAAATAGTAACTCTATAGAAATTCAATGTTATATGACGTAACCACACCGCAAGAATACTTAAACGCTCTTAGCGTGGACTGGAGAAAAGAGACTTTAATGAAAATAAGGTCTTTAATACTCGAGCAGCACACGCAAATAGAAGAATGCATTGAATATAAAATGTTGAGTTACCGGCTTGAGGACATAGCGCTATTTCATTTAAATGCACAAAAAAATTATGTCAGCTTGTATGTCGGCGATATTAAAAAAATTGACCCCACTGGAACTTCATTAGAAGGCTTAAGTCTTGGTAAAGGATGTATTCGATTTAGCAAAACAAAAAACGTAGCTGAAAGTGGTCTCGGCGATTTTATTACTAAAGCGATTGGCTTAGCCAAGCAAGGGATTGATATAGGGTGTTAGTAAACACCTATATGGGTATTCGTCTGTGATTAAATGTGTGATTTTCGACTGCGATGGTACTCTCGTTGATAGTGAGTACCTCTGTAGCCTAGGTTTTGAATTGTTGCTTAAAAACTATGGAGTGCATGCAAATGCGAATGAAATGGTCGATGAATTTAGAGGGAAGAAATTAGATCTAATTCTCAGATCGCTTGAGTCAAAGTATAAAATAAAACTAGCTGATGACTTTGTTATTAGCTACAGAGAGCAAGTATCGAATTTATTTGAAACAGACCTTAGAGCATTTGATGGAGTTAGAGAGGCATTGTCTAGTATAGATTTAGCTATGTGTGTAGCATCCAGTGGCCCGCGAGAAAAAATCCTAAAGTCCTTACGTTTGACTGATTTAGAAGAATATTTTTCAGACAATATTTATAGCGCTTACGATATTAATTCTTGGAAGCCTGAGCCAGATTTATTTATCCACGCGGCTAGTGAAATGGGTTTTAAGGCGTCTGAATGTGCTGTGGTTGAAGACAGTGTTGTAGGAATTAGGGCAGCAAAATCCGCGAATATGAAGGCTATTTTGTTTGATCCTAATAAGCAAGGTTCGCTAGACTCGAGCGTGACATGCATTCATAACATGTGTGATCTAAAAAATATTTTAGTAAGGACTTAGTTCACGAAAAACATGAAAATTCGAGCCTATAAAGATACAGATAAAGACGCCGTGATTTCTTTATGGAACGAATGTGGTCTTGTTACTTCTAGTAATGATCCCGCTCGAGATATTGAGTTAAAAATGCGAGTCGATCCAGATCTGTTTTTAGTGGGTGTAATAGAGACTGAACTTGTGACCACGGTGATGGCCGGTTATGAGGGCCACCGAGGGTGGATTAATTATTTGGCGGTGGCACTGAGTCAACGAAGCAATGGTTATGGCAGAGAGATTATGTTGCACGCCGAGCGCCTGCTTCAAGCGAAGGGGTGCCCGAAGGTGAATCTACAGGTACGTACTAGTAACAAGGCGGTGATCGAATTTTATAATACTCTTGGGTATAGTGATGATGATGTTGTTAGTTTAGGCAAGCGTTTTAAATAGACGCGGCGCACTAGATAATGGCCAAGGTCTTTGTTCCATAATTTATAAAGTCACTTTTTAAAGGCAAAATCTGAATGGAAAAATTTGGTTTACGAGCTGATCGCACGCATAAGAATAATGCGATTGAGCTCGAGATAGCTCGAGAACAAGCGTCTGCTTTAGGTATGGCCGGGCGCGCTTTACGTTTGTCATTAGAGCGATATCAAGCGTTTTTACTCAATGTAGAGAATGAAAGAAATGACAGTGAAACGCTCATTCAAGATATATCTGATAAGCTTTGGGCTTTAATTCTTCAGCGCGAATTCATCGGCTTTACAAGTGGCAACCTTGAGTGGGTGCGAGCGAACTATCGAATTCCAGAGCAAGCTATTGCTAAGATGGGGTCAACTAGCTCTTAAAATAAACCCTATATGCAGGGCGTTAAATTCACCGACTAATTATCTATTGTGAGGTACACAATGCTAAAACAAATCTTTCTAGCGCTGATGATGTGCGTTTTAATATCACCCGCCATTTCCGTGGCACAAACTATGGTGAGTGTTGAGAGTGCCTACTCGGCCAGTGAAACGGCTGAACGATTTGCAAACATAGTGGAGAGTAAAGGCCTTTCTTTATTTGCACGAATAGACCATCAAAAGAATGCCTCTGGTGTTAATCTAGAATTAAGACCAACTGAACTCATCATCTTTGGTAATCCAAAAGTTGGTACACCACTCATGCAATGTAGCCAAAGCGTGGCCATTGATTTGCCGCAAAAAGTACTGGTGAGTGAGGATACTGATGGCAAAGTCTGGCTGTCGTACAACAAGCCGACTTATTTAAAAGAGCGTCATGCCATTGAAGGTTGTGATGATGTGATAGAAAAAATAGCTGGTGTTTTGAGTAAACTGGCTCAAGCGGCTACTACTAAAAAGGCTGAATAACACTGGGTTTACAAGAACACTATTATTAATCACGTTTATTTAAAAAGTGGCGGTAAATTATGATTTCTAAAATTGGTCAGTTAGCGATTACAGTGAGTGATGTAGAGCAAGCTTTGGGCTTTTATCGTGACATTCTTGGTTTGGAGTTTTTGTTTTCACCCTCAGAAAATTTAGCGTTTCTAAAATGTGGCGAAACGCGTTTAATGTTAAGTACTCCACAAGGTAGTGGCGAAGTTGGTAAAAATTCTATTGCTTATTTTTATGTTGATAACATTGTTGATTTTTACCAACAGCTTGTAAGTAATGGCGCAATAGTAGAGAGAGAACCAGCGTTAGCAGCACAGATGAATGATCATGAACTGTGGATAGGATTTGTAAGAGATCCGGATCAAAATTTGGTGGCGGTGATGGAAGAGATACCAAATTAATAGAAGTATTTTATTAAATTTAGTCGTTAATTGGCTAATTTTGCATCGTTTTTCGAAAAATGAATAATCCATGTATTGTTAAAATGAACGCGCCATTGTGCTTGTCATTATGTATAATCGCGCCAACTAAATTCGTATTGGTGATAACGGATATTGTTATTTTTTTAATATCACCGGAATAAAGAAGAAAGCATCATGAGTAAAGGTACAGTTAAGTGGTTTAACGCTGAGAAGGGTTATGGTTTTATCACTCCAGAAGACGGTGGCAAAGATTTGTTTGTTCACCATTCAGCAATCGAAGCTGGCGGCGGTTACGCAACGTTAAATGACGGCCAAGAAGTCGAGTATGAAATAGGCGAAGGGCAAAAAGGTCCATGCGCTAATAATGTGGTTCCTTTATAGTTTAAATTTACGTTTAAACTAATAAAAAACTACAGCATAGGCGTTGTTTTTTAAACGCCAAGCGATGAATGAATCGTCGCTATAGAAAATAAAAACGTTGATAAGGTGTTCGCACCTTATCAACGATTCTTAAGAAGTCGAGAATATTAGGCAAGTTGCTTAAGGAGTAAGCACATGGTCAAACATTCATACTGACCCAAAAACAGCCCGATAGGCTAGCCCAATAGTTTTTCTCATTGTATCCAACAATGTGATCTCTTTGTCTTTGCTGAAAGTATGTATGGAGCAATAAGCAATCTATAGGCGCTAAGTAAGGTCTAATAAGTTACACTGACAGTGAAAACACCTCGAATTAGTCTCTTGTTTATTAACGACGATCAGCCGCAACATCTTAAGGCCATGCAAAAAGCCATACTGGCTGCAATTGGCCTGCACTTAATGTTGCTTATTTTGCTGCCAGATTTACCTAAGTTGATCATTCCGTCGATTGATCGTGGTTTGGCATTGAATGTGTTTATTCGCCCGCCGGTACCTGAAAAAGAGTTTGAGCAGTCTTTACGGCAAACACTGCCGCTTAGTAATGATAGAAATAATCGACTTGATTCAGAATTAACCTTGCGCACTCCGGAAATAGGCGAGGATGATATTCCAAGCGAAGCAGCGCCGGAACAACAAGGTACGGCTAGTCAGGCGACTAAGGCAGAGCCTTCAGGGCAAGAAGCCAGCACTGATACGGCTAGTAATATTATAATATCGTTTTCTTCTATTCGTCAGTTTGCCAAGAACTATGTGGCGGCACAGGCGCAAGAAAAGCAAAGTGAATTCGATTACCGCAAGAACTCTTATCGTAGCGACTTTAGTGCGCGCCGGCGTAGTAAAACTGAAAGTAGACAGAATAGATTTGGGGATATTTATGTCCGTGATGAAACCTCAAGAGGAGATATTTGTTTTGTACAGAAAGCAGATAATTCTCAAAGTGAATTAGCTGTCAACGTAGTACAATTTTTTCGTTGTGGCCGTAAACCATTAGAATTAGAACTAGGCTCTGGATAGTTAACTAGATATTAGGTAGCTATTCGAATAGTCGAGCCAGTTTGTATTATCGTGTGTGAAATGATTACGACCAATGTGCATTGAATCGAAAATCAAAGCATCTTACAGTCAGGCATTAGCAATCAAACTTTTATTGTTCTTTCCCTATGCCACAATTTTCAATTAGTTATTTTGGCGGTGACCAGCCTGCAAGCCCAGAACAGGGCCGCGTTCATTTTGCAAAATATAAACAATGGCTAGCTGACATGGGTGATGCAGTTGTTAGTCCAATGAATCCTATTAAGGACATCGCAACTATTTCACCAAAAGGTGAGGTGGGCGTTGGTAGTGCCAGCGGTATGACCGGTTATACCATTATCGAGGTTGATTCAATTGAGACGGCGGTTAAGCATGCTCAAGAATGTCCATTTCTTGATCTCAATGGCACCCTGGAAGTTGGCGAGCTTGTTAAAATAAACTAACAACGATGATTATTTTGTTGTGAACGTTATTCTCCCCTTGCTTGGGTTTTTTGCCTTGGGTGTTTTGGCACGTGCCTTTGTGCCCAATCCTGCACTATGGGTTAAATGGATAAACAACTTTATTATCTATATTGCTTTTCCGGCCATCATATTTAATAAGGTTCCGTCATTGGAGCTTTCCGCAAATATTCTTATTCCAGCAAGTTTTGCTTGGGCATGGGCGCTGATCGCTATCGCCCTGGTTTTCATTATTAGCCGCGCTATGAAGTTAAGGCGTGAGACCACTGGTGCGCTATTAATACTTACGACCATGGGTAATACCTCTTTTTTAGGTTATGCGCTTACCTCAACTATTTTTGGAGATGGCGCTTTAGCCTATGCCATTTTTTACGATCAGTTTGGTAGTTTCTTTATTCTTAGCACCTTGGGTCTGATTATTATCGCGCGCTATACGCCGGTTAATGATCAGGGTCTTGATGGTATTGGATCGCCGCCCACCATGCTAGAAATGGGGAAACGCATTATCAGTTTTCCGCCATTTCTTACTCTTTGTGTTGCTATTTTCCTGCCGATTGAACCACTTGTGGAAGTCGTGTTGCCGGTCACTCAAGTTTTTGCCAGTAGCTTGATGCCATTGGCTTTGTTTGTGATTGGTTTGCAGTTTCAAATGCAGTTATTGCCGCAACATCGAAAGCCATTGGCAATTGGTTTGGCTTTAAAAATGGTTTTGGCACCCATGTTGGCCCTAGCGGTGTTCGAAATAATTAATATCAAAGGTGATATTCGTATTGCTACGGTATTTGAAGCCGCTATGCCGAGTATGATTACGCCTGGCTTACTAGCCATTAACGCAGGAATAGCTCCTCGCTTTGTGGCTACGTTTTTGGGTTATGGCACAGTCTTTGCATTGTTCTCTTTACCGATAGTTGTGTACTTTTTGTAGATTAGGTTTGTTGTCGTTACTACTATATTAGTAAAAAAAGCGCTGACAAAAATAGGGGCCGCAAAGCAGCCCCTAATCTTTAGCTAGTTTAGTGGTTTAAATTTATTCGATCGCGGTTTTTGCAGAGGAATTTTTATACCACTCTATTAGTGAACTACCAAAAATCATTGATACGCCGAGCAAACCAAGTAAAAACCAATTTCCAAGCGCGATTTTTTCAATAATAAGCATGCCTCCAACTAGACCAGTAGCGGCAAATACCAAGGCTGAAATGACCAGTGGCGCTTGGCCATTTGCACTGCCCTTGTTGCGCCATAAATTGATAGCGACGATAGCGGCGTTAGCGGTGAGGCCGATGCAAGCTATGGTAAGTGAGTTATCTAGCATCACTAGTAAACAAACTATTGGTGCAACCAAAAAGCTTAGTAAACCAGCGATGGCTCCCCGCGTTTTGTCACTGGCACACTCGCGCATCTGGTCAACTGATAAAGCGAGTAAGCTAATCATGCCGGCCGAAAATGCTAGATAGTTGTTATTAAAATCAAAGCTGGCGCTGATAGCGAAGGCCGCTAAAAAGGTTGAGAGAATACTCAAGCTTTCTACAATAAAATGTGAGCCTAGATTGTTTCTCCAATAACGCAGGCCGGCATAACTAAGTAGAGAAAAAACGGCAAATACAAGCGGTTCAATTGGATACAGTAATACCGCGCGCGCAACGATTATCACACTTGGTATATAGAGCATCGCAAAGGCCACGCGACTTTCAAAGGTTTTAAAAACCGCTGGGTGGTCTTTGAGTTGTTTAATTTTTCTGCTGGCGATGAGAAGCGCTATAGCGGCTAAACCAATTGCGAACATAGGTTCTCTGATTGGGGTTAGCAATACCGCGCATAGTGTTAACAGCGTTAGTGTGAGTTGTTTTGCTATTGGCCTAGCAAGAATAGAAAATGCAAAATAACTTAACGCTGCTAGTACTAGCAATGATATACCTGCTAAAGGCAAGAAGGTTGTGGGGCTTGTTACTACCCATCGCATCATGTCTGGGTAATCAATCAGATTTTGATCGAGCGGCGAGAATGAATAGAGTAGGGCGCTTAATATTGTGACATTGGCGAGCACGGATCCTAGCGCAAGAATGAAGAACAAGCGTGCACCTTTGCGCTCTTTTATTAGCCAGTTCAGTAAAAAGCCAGAGCTAACCAATATGCCTGTTTGTGACATCAAGGTTAGATAGCGCTTAATATCATTACCTTCGCTCCAGCCTTGCAGAGTAAATAAAGATAAAGACGCAATGACAGCAAAGGCTCCAAGTGTACGCAGTAAGCTCGGTACGGACACAGCTCGCCTTTGTTGCTCTGCGCTTTCTTGTATAGACGCGTTCATATCAATGAATTCATTATTGTTTATCATGATCTTTCTCCTTAGGTTGTTCGAGTATTTCCGCTAGTTGTACTTCAAGTAGCTCTATGTCTTCTTGTTGGCGGAGCTCGATTTCTAATTCGTCTACGGGTGCCTGTAGGGGTAGATTTGGCTCACTCTCTAGTACCACGGCTTCCCATCTTTCAAAGGTTTGATCGAGATCATCCTCTTCTATACAACTAACCACACATTGACTGGTTTTAGCGAGTGAATGTCTTGAGCGCATTAATTGATGGCGCTGTTGGGTGTCGCTAAGGCGCTTTTTTAGAGTATCTAAATGTTGAGTGACCTCTCGCAGTAAGTCCTGATGTTGTTGATGTGCGGCTTTAATACGTTGTTGTTCTTGTTCGAAATGGTTGCGCTTGGCTACGCACGCCAGTGCTTTGTCTTTATCATCACTGGCTGAACGTGTTGCACGTTCTGTCCATAGCGCGGCTTGCTTTTGGGCATCTTGTAGCTCCGATTTGAGCGCATCTTGTTGGCGTATTAGGCTATTGTATTGGGCTTGTGTCTTAGCAATGGACTGGCGCGTACGCTTGATGGATGCGGCAATAATGCTGTCATGGTTTTCTAACTGGTTGACAGCAGAATTCATATTTGCAGAAAGAGTAGTGGTAATTCGTTTTATTAATTTCATGATTTAGCTCCAAGTGATTAAAGGCTCTCAACGATGAGAGAGTTTGAATATCTTGTTGCTACGTATTGACATAATCAACTTTTATGGTGAAAGTACAAAACTAATGTCATTTAGTTCAAATATATTAAACTTTTAATCTAATCCTTGGTTATGGCGAGATCTAAGCAAATAATTGACGCGGTAAAAATAGCGCTTAAACAAAAAAGCATTACCTATCGGGCGCTGTCGAAAAAATTGGACGTATCAGAATCAACGGTGAAACAAATGTTTGCTAATGGAAACTTTAGTTTGCAGCGACTAGACAATATCTGCGATGTATTGGATATGGATATAAACAAGTTATTAGAACTGTCGGTGGACAATGAACAAAGGCTTGCGAAGCTAACTTTGCAGCAAGAACAAGCATTAATCGACGATGAAAAATTGTTGTTGTTAGCATTTTGCTTGGTAACCCATTGGACCGTCGATGAAATCTTAGCGCGATATAAATTTGGTGAGACTGAAATTATTACCTTATTGGCACAACTAGATAAAATGCAAATGATAGAGTTGCAACCCAATAATAGGGTGCGCTTATTGATTAGTAATAATTTTGAGTGGCAATCGAATGGGCCGGTAGAAAAATATTTTCGATCACAAGTACAAACCGAATTTTTCAATACCTCATTTGATGACGAGGGATCGCTACGAGTTATAAAAAATGGTGTTATTACTGCCAAAGCTCAATTAGAGTTGCACAATCGAATGAGTGCACTAGATCAAATGTTTGATGATATATCCTTGCAAGAACGTAAAGTCCCTTTGAATCATCGTCATGGCGTGACCATGATTTTAGCTATAAGAAATTGGCAGCT
Organism: uncultured Gammaproteobacteria bacterium; assembly: GCA_964517515.1. Taxonomy (GTDB): domain Bacteria; phylum Pseudomonadota; class Gammaproteobacteria; order Arenicellales; family Arenicellaceae; genus Arenicella. The sequence goes on from CAZFEM010000050.1 coordinate 11,844, forward strand.
CAGTATTTTTTCTAAGTTAGAGCGTTGATAATAAAGTGTCATAGATAGGAGCACTGAATGAGTAATTCGAAAATGTGGTTACGAGCACAAGAGGCTGCCGCGCAAACCCCAGAAGAACGTAATCGCTATGTAGATTTGTTACGCGCTTTATCTATTGCCGTGGTTGTTCTAGGCCATTGGATAATGGCCGCGCCTGCATGGATAGATGAAACAATGCACCTTGAGCATTTACTAGCAGTGCAACCATGGTCTCGTTGGCTAACTTGGGTTTTTCAAGTGATGCCAGTGTTTTTCTTTGTTGGTGGTTTTTCTAACGGTGTGTCTTGGGACGGTGCGCACAACAAGGGTCAATCTTATGCCAACTGGTTAGAAGCGCGCTTGCGACGCTTACTCGGGCCTACTATTCCACTTATTTTATTATGGTTGTGCCTAGGCGTGCTCGCCCACGTCCTTGAGATTAATAGCACTGTTTTAAAATACGGCTCACAAATATCGTTGGTTCCAGTTTGGTTTCTGGCGATTTATTTTTTTATTGTGATGTTGGTTCCGCTAACAAGAATGTTATGGCACCGCTTTGGCTTTTATAGTGTCGTGGTACCCATTTTGTTGGCGGCCGTTGGCGACTGGTTGTTTTTTAATAGCAGTTTGCAATGGTTAGGATGGTTTAACTTTTTATTTTTATGGGGCGCGGTGCATCAGCTTGGCTATGCTTGGCAAGAGAAACGACTCGAGAATGTTACTAGCTTGGTGGTGATGGTATTGGTGGCACTCGTGGCACTAATTGTATTAACTCAGTTTGGCCCTTATCCAACTAGCCTAGTTGGTCATCCCGATCAGCTGGTCAGTAACAATACACCTCCTAAGTTGCCGTTAGTTGCTCTTGGCTTAAGCCAGATAGGTTTGTTGTTAATGCTCGAGAAGCCGATTAGAAGGTGGCTTGCGAAACCCACGGTATGGACATCTACGGTATTGATTAACGGTTTGATCATGCCCATATTTCTTTGGCATAGCACCGTCATGATGTTAATTATCGGTGCTGGTTTTTGGTTATGGCCTGAGATTTTTATAACGCAAATAGGAACTGCTGATTGGTGGGCCGTTAAACCTTTATGGATAGTTTTTTATTTTGCTGTATTGATGGCTATGTTGCCATTATTTATGAAGCTTGAACAATTAGTCAGCGCCAAGCCGAAGGGCAAGAGCTTTATCGGCATTGTTGTTCCTGCTGGAGTCCTATTGTGTTGCGGTCTCGCCTTGTTAGCGAAAGGCGGTGTAGTCGGCGCGGGCATTCTTGGCTTGAATTGGTGGGCGGTGGGTTTACCAGTGATAGGTGTAATGGTACTTTCCGGTGTTGGACGTTTATATCGCTAAACACTTATTGAGTTATGAAGATCACTGTTGAGAATGTACTCCCCAAATTACTAGAATGGCTGCACTCGGGGCAACGGGTTTGCTTGGCGACCTTGTATCATTCCCATGGAGCGTCGCCACGCCCAGTTGGGAGCCAAATGGCGATTGCGGAGGATGGACAATGGTTTGGGTACCTCAGTGGTGGCTGTGCTGAACAAGCGATCGCTGACGAGGGTGTTGATGTAATTAAGCAAGCGGTTAATCGATCAGTTCGATATGGGATTGGTTCAGCCTATTTAGATATTCAATTGCCCTGCGGTGCAGGCATTGATGTTTGGTTTGATCAAACTATTCGAGAGTCACATCTAGAGGTTATTCTCGATCGGCTGGAGGCGCGTAAACTAAGTGCTTTACAATGTGACGCTGGCCAGACAGCAACACCCGCTAGAATTTTAGATTGTGGTTCGCCGCTTCAACTAAAAGAAGTTTTACCAGATTCAGAATTTCGCCGTTGGTACGTGCCGCCTAGACGTCTATACATTATTGGTGCGGGTCCGGCAGCGGTGGCGTTAGCTGCACTTGCTAGTGAAGCAGATTATCGTGTTTATGTATTAACGCCGGACCAACACACCTATCAGGAGGTTGAAAAACGAGCTGGTAGAGTAGAGCTTTTAAAGAATCATTCTCAAGTTGAAGCCTTGCAGGTTGATCGCTGGACATCATTAGTTTTAATGTTTCATGAGCATGAGCGCGAAACTCAAATCCTAACTACATTTCTTAAGTATGAGCTGGCATATATTGGGGCCTTAGGTAGTAAGCGCACTCATAGTCATCGTCTTGAGCAACTTAAAGAACATGGCCTGACCTCGGAGCAATGCGCTCAAGTGCGTGGGCCTGTAGGTCTAGATATTATGGCGAGAACACCCGTTGAAATCGCTATTTCGGTACTTGCCGAGTTGACCTTGGAGAACCAACAACAAGCCTCACCTCTACTGGATTGGGGCGGTGCAGAGATT
>CAZFEM010000051.1:0-5134 GCA_964517515.1 uncultured Gammaproteobacteria bacterium
CGCGCTCTAGCAGTTTAACCGCTCCAGCCCTGTTGCCAACTAACACTTTGGATTAACCAATCACCTTCTGTTTGTTTTAGCAATATAGAAAAGCGATGTGTATCGGCTTTTAAACGATTGGTTTCTAGACTTAAATCCACTCCCCGAGCAGCCATAGCAGCCGATAGCTCAACAGCAGCAACATCATTTGTAATGTCGATAGACCGCACTAGACTAAAGATATTGATACTTTGATTACGTAAAAAAAGTAATTGCATAACTCGACGAATTGCATTTTTATCATTACCTTGATGGTCGGAGTAATCTTCAGCGACAAAATCCATCAGGTCCGACATTGAACGTTCTTCAGAAGCTAATTCAATCGCATCAAGTGTTTTGCGAACTTGCTGTTCAGGTGTTCCTTCGTCATCCGCACAGCCATTCAGCAATAGGCAAGTTAGTAATAAGAGAATTACGTTAATAGAGGCTCGTTTCATAATGTTTTTAACGGTTTTAAATTTAAGGTGTTTATAATACCGCCAATATGAATTATTTAAGTCATCTTTTTTTTTCACAACGTACACCATTGTCCTTTTCAGGCAATCTTATGGGTGATTTTAAACGCGAAGCTGATTTACAGGCAAAGTTACCGATTGAAGTTTTATTGGGTATTGAAAATCACCGATTTGTTGATAAAACGACGGATCAGTTTGCTGAGGTAAAAGCACTTAGGCCGTTGTTTTCAAAAGAACGACAACGGTTTTCGGGAATTATGACCGATATCGTATTTGATTATTTCTTAATCAAGCATTGGCAGAGTTTTTCCACAACTGATTTTGATGAATTCATCGATAATAGTTATCAAGGGCTTGAGCAATCTATGCAATGGATGCCGCAACGAATGCAGAGTGTTGTTGCGAATATGATTGAGTATGACTGGTTGCGCAGCTACAGCACATTAGAGGGTGTAGGTTTTAGCATTGATAGAGTGAGTGAACGTATTCGTTTTGAAAATCTAATGGCTGGAGGTATTGTTGAAATTGAAGATTATTATGCACAAATTGAGACAGTATTCTTGTCATTGTTCGCACATCTAAAGTCTGCTGTAAAAAAAGCCTCTATAGAGGTTTAGACTATTGAAAACCTTAGCTTTTAATAAGTAAATAATAAGCAAGTTAATTTATCTATTTAGCTTTGACACACGGTGATGCAGGCTATATTATGCGCACAAATTTTCAATACATAAGTAAATTATCAGGTATTTAGTTCGATTACTAAAAACGCTGCTTTTTGAGGTTTTAATAAGCATAAGTAGTGCAAATTGAACGTTAACCTAGTTTTGCTATAGAGGTAAACATGGCTGTACAAAAAAGTAAAAAATCTAATTCAAGACGTGGCATGCGTCGTTCGCATGATGCAATGTCAGAGCCAACGTTATCAACTGATTCAATGACGGGTGAATTGCATCGTCGTCACCAAGTCACTGCGACAGGCTATTACAAGGGTAAAAAAGTCGTTAATGTAAAGACGGCTATTTAAGGCCTTTTCTGACTGTTTCTCAAATCAGTCAGTTAATAGTGAATGCGTTTTTTCGTGTTCCAGTATTGTCATATTCTTTTTGTATTGTAGGCCTCGATAACGAGGCCTTTTGTATTTAATGACAGCTAATAAACAAGTAATAACAATCGCAATTGACGCTATGGGTGGGGATTTTGGCCCCAAAGTGACGGTGTCAGCAGCAATAAGGTTTTTACGAGAGCGATCCGCAACAGATCAGCATAGAGTCATTCTAATTGGCCTTGAAGCTCCGATTCTAGCCGCCATTGACGAATATCAAGGTAGAGAGTTTTTGCAGGATGAATCTTTACTTATTCATCCTGCAAGTGAAGTAGTTGGCATGGATGAGTCTCCAGCAATTGCCATGAAGCGCAAGAAAGATTCCTCTATGCGTGTGAGTATCAATTTAGTTAAAGAAGGGCAAGCGCAAGCTTGTGTCAGTGCTGGTAACACTGGTGCTTTGATGGCGACAGCAAGATTTGTGCTGAAAACTATTCCAGGTATTAGTCGTCCAGCTATTTGTTCAACCATGCCGTGTTTAGATGCTGACAACACTGTGCATATGCTTGATCTAGGCGCGAACGTTGATTCAAGCCCTGAAGTGCTGGTGCAATTTGCGATTATGGGGTCAGTATTAACTGAATTTGTTGATGCTAAAGAAAAACCACGTGTTGCGTTGTTAAATGTCGGTGCAGAAGAGATAAAAGGCAGTGACAAAGTTAAAAAAGCATCAACGCTGTTAGGTGAAAGCCAACTCAATTATGTCGGTTATATCGAAAGTAATGAGATATTAAGAGGTAAGGTAGATGTTATTGTGTGTGATGGTTTTGAGGGTAATGTCGCCCTGAAAGCTAGTGAAGGCACAGCCTCTATGATTTTTGAACTAGTTAAACAGGAGTTTGGGCGTAATTGGCTAACTAAATTGTCTGCTTTTGCATCTATACCCGTGCTTAAAGCGATGAAAAAACGTCTTGACCCTCGCCGTCATAATGGTGCGACGTTATTAGGCTTAAATGGCATTGTGATTAAAAGTCATGGCGGCACCGACGAATTTGGATTTTTGCATGCGATTGAAGAAGCCAGCTTGCAAGCTGAATTAAATTTGATCGATCAACTTAGTGAAAAAACAACACAACTATTGAAATAAAAAATATTATTTTTAATAAAAACAATAACTTAAAATAAAAAAGTAAAGTAAAAAATTATGTCTTTTTCTATTCTTTTTCCAGGTCAAGGTTCGCAAAGTATTGGCATGCTAAGTGCGTTGGCGGCTGAGCAATCTGTTGTCAAAGAGCTGTTTGTTGAAGCCTCTGATATTTTATCCGTTGATTTGTGGACACTGACTCAGGAGGGCCCAATTGAAGAGTTATCACAAACTGAAAATACACAACCAGCGTTATTAACAGCTGGTGTTGCTGTTTGGCAAGCTTGGTGCGCGCAAGGTGGGCCAAAACCAGCAATGATGGCAGGGCATAGCCTAGGTGAGTATACGGCGCTTGTTTGTGCTGGTGCTATTTCTTTTGCTGACGGAGTCGCTTTAGTACGTGACCGTGGTCGATATATGCAAGACGCGGTGCCAGAAGGGCAAGGTGGAATGGCGGCAGTACTTGGTTTAGACGACGACACGGTACGTAAAGTATGTGCTGAGGCGGCACAAGATGATGTTCTGCAGGCAGTTAATTTTAATGCTCCTGGACAGGTGGTAATCGCAGGCAGTGCGGCGGCAATAGAACGCGGCGCAATATTACTTAAAGAAGCGGGGGCAAAGCGAGCTTTACCGTTGCCAGTTAGTATTCCAGCCCATAGTTCATTAATGTCAGCCGCTTCTGAGCGCTTAGCTGAACGAATTGGCACTATAGATGTGAGTATGCCAAGCATCCCTGTTTTACATAATTGTAATGTGCAGGTTGCTGATAATGTTGGTCAAATAGCACAAAATTTAGTTACGCAATTGGATTCACCTGTACGCTGGGTTGAATCAATTGAAGCGATGCATCAACAGGGTATCGACACATTTGTAGAAAGCGGTCCTGGGCGAGTACTAGGCGGTATGATAAAGCGCATCATTAAGGGCTCAACTGTGGCGTGTATCGAAAAACCTGATGCATTAGCTGAGATGATTTCTTCTTCAAGTAAATAAAAAGATGAATAAAGATTTTATAATAAAACAATTAAAATCAAAGAGTTAAAGAGAATAAGTTATGTTTGATTTAAGTAATAAAGTTTGTTTAGTAACTGGCGCAACTCGAGGTATTGGGCAAGCGATTGCGCAAAATTTAGGTGCACAAGGCGCGACTGTTCTTGGTACTGCAACATCACAACGCGGTGCAGATAGTATCAGTGCCGATCTAGATAAAGCGAGTATTAAAGGTCAAGGTTATGTCCTTAATGTTACCGATTTAGAGTCAATAGAGAATGTGCTTAAAGATATTACCGAGAAGTACGGTACGGTAGAGGTATTAGTTAATAATGCCGGCATTACGCGTGATAATTTAATGATGCGCATGAAAGAAGAGGAGTGGGATGACATTATGTCGACCAATTTAAAGTCAGTTTTTCGCTTGAGTAAAGCGGTACTTAGGGGAATGATGAAAGCACGCACTGGACGTATAATTAACATTACTTCCGTGGTTGGGGTATCAGGTAACGCTGGTCAGGCTAATTACTCTGCGGCTAAAGCAGGTGTGATCGGCTTTAGTAAGTCATTGGCACAAGAAATTGCCTCACGTGGTATTACGGTGAACGCAATTGCTCCTGGTTTTATCAATACTGATATGACCAAATCGTTAAGTGAGGAGCAAATTGGCAAACTAACAGCTAACATTCCAGCTTCACGCTTAGGTGAACCTACTGATATTGCTGCTGGAGTAGCTTTTTTAGCGTCGGATGAGAGCAGTTATGTGACAGGTACGACAATGCATATCAATGGTGGTATGTACATGATCTAACTGTTATTTAGGTTAAAAAATAATAATTTTGCAAAATCGGTGCATTTTTATATAATGCGCACAGTTTTAGAATTCACCTGGACACAGTTTTAATTAACAGTAGTTTTCCAGTTAATCCAAATCAGTCTGATTCAAATTTAGTATTACAAGTTTCGTAGTACTAGAAACATAATTGTAAAGGACTGTACTTTATTTAAGCACTAATAACGAGGTATACCGTAATGAGCAGCATTGAAGAACGCGTAAAAAAAATAGTAACAGAGCAATTAGGGGTAAATGAAGACCAAGTTGTAAACAGTGCATCATTTGTTGACGATCTAGGTGCAGATTCATTAGATACGGTTGAGCTTGTAATGGCACTTGAAGAAGAGTTTGAGACTGAAATTCCTGATGAAGAAGCTGAAAAGATCACAACTGTTCAATTGGCAATCGATTACGTCAATAATAATCTGGATAGTTAATTCAGTATTTAGTAAAGTTTTAAAGCCGCTGTCATTAATTTGACAGCGGCTTTTGTTTTATTGTGAAGTGCATTATGGTGAAGTTTAATTACGGGCTATGAAAAATTTGGAGACGAGGCGGGTATTTTGCCTAGAGCGACAATCGAAGGAAATTTACTTAATCCATGACGTTAATCCATTACGTTAATC
>CAZFEM010000051.1:5234-12198 GCA_964517515.1 uncultured Gammaproteobacteria bacterium
ACGTTAATCCATTACGTTAATCAATGAGGCAGTCTTAAAGAAATGAAATTAATTCGCGGGCAGTATATGAATATGTCATATAATCAGGCCTTTATCGCTACATAACAAAAAAAATAGTTATACATTATGAGTAAACGTCGTGTTGTTGTTACGGGCTTAGGTATATTGTCGCCAGTAGGTTTAACTTTAAAAGACAATTGGGAAAATATCACTAATGGTGTCAGTGGTATTGCAAAAATATCGCATTTTGATGCTGAAGGTTTCCCTTGCCAAGTTGCTGGTGAGGTTGATGGCTTTGAGCCAGGTAATTATTTTCCGCCTAAAGAAGCTCGTAAAATGGATCGTTTTATTCAGCTTGGTATGGCTGCGAGTTTAGATGCATTTAAGGACTCTGGTTTGACGGTAACAGAAGAGAATGCTGAGCGAATCGGTGTGCATATGGGGTCGGGTATTGGTGGTATCGCATCAATCGAAAAGTGTACTCAAACATACTTAGAAAAAGGTGTACGCCGTATCTCACCATTTTTTGTACCTAGTGCAATTATTAATATGATATCAGGTCATCTGTCGATTAATTTAGGGCTCAAAGGCCCAAATTTATCGATGGTGACTGCGTGCACAACGGCAACACATGCTATTGGTGATGCTAGTCGTTTGATTGAATATGGCGATGCCGATGTGATGATTGCTGGTGGCGCCGAAGCAGCTATTACACCAACGGCAATAGCCGGCTTTGGTAATGCTAAAGCGTTAACTGGCCGCGATGTAGACCCACAAGCAGCGAGTTGTCCGTGGGATCAAGAGCGAGATGGTTTTATTATGGGTGAGGGCGCTGGTGCATTAGTGCTAGAGGAATATGAGCATGCCAAAGCCCGTGGCGCTCGTATTTACGCTGAAGTATCGGGTTTTGGTATGAGTGGTGATGCTTATCATATGACATCTCCTAGCCCTGGTGGCGAAGGTGCATCACGTTGCATGAAAAACGCAATGCGTAATGCTGGTATAAACTCAGATGATGTTAATTATTTAAATGCCCATGGCACATCAACACCACTCGGCGATGTTGCTGAAACTCAAGCAGTTAAATTAGCTTTTGGTGAACATGCTTACAACATGACCGTGAGTTCTACTAAGTCGATGGTCGGCCATTTGCTCGGTGCGGCAGGCGGCGTGGAGGCAGTATATACAGTAATGGCACTGCATACTCAGACTGCTCCACCAACAATAAACCTGCATAACCCTTCAGAAGATTGTGATTTGGATTATGTGCCCAATACTGCGCGCGAGATGCAAATTAATCATGCCTTATCAAATTCATTTGGCTTTGGTGGCACAAATGGCACTTTAGCCTTATCTCGTTATAAATAGCCGCGTTATAAATAACCGCGCTTTAAATAAGATTTGCGAACGAGACTGAGGTGAATCACGATTTACCAAAAGTATGGCTAAACGGAGAAGCGGATAAAAAAATATCCGTTTTTGATCGCGGCTTAATGTATGGCCAAAGTGTCTTTGAAACAATCAGTGTTTTTGCCCGCAAACCATTATTACTAGATGCCCATTTAAAGAGACTGCAAGAAGGCTGCACGGCTTTAGGAATACCTTATGAAGCCGAGGTTTTAGTTAGTGAAATTGTTATTGCCTGCGCAAGCTTACCCAAACAAGCTCGTGCAGTTTTACGTATCAATGTCACGATGGGAGAAGGTGGTCGGGGTTATGAAAACCCACAAAACCCCAAAGCAAATAGGATTGTCTCACTGCACGAATACCCAGATTATCCAAGCTTATATTGGCAGCAAGGCGTTACTATTGGCTTGGTTGCTATGCGTTTATCGGAACAACCATTACTAGCGGGTTTAAAGCATGCTAATCGCTTAGAACAAACATTGGCGCGCTCGCAATGGCATGACGATTGGCAAGAAGCGCTGATTTTAAATGAAAATGAGAAGGTTATAGAGGCAACACAATCAAATGTTTTTGTGGTAAAAGACGGCGTTATAAAAACACCTAATTTAAGTAAAGCGGGTGTCGCAGGAGTTATGCGCGATTTTATTTTGTCTAAGGTTAATTCTTTAGGCTCTAAAGCACATATCACTGAATTAACGATGAGTGATATTTATAATGCTGATGAAGTATTTTTAAGTAATTCCGTGATAGGATTATGGCCAGTATCACAATGTCTTAAACAGCATTTTTCTGATCATTCTATGACTCGAAAATTGCAAACTATATGTCAGGATTATGAGCTTATTCCGGATTTTTAAACTCAGTTTTTATGTTCTGTTTTTATTGGCAATGGGACTTACTTATTTTGTTTATGTTCAAACATTATCTAAGCCATTACAAAATAGAGAAACACAATTAACCATTCCTAAAGGAGTAGGGGTTTCTTGGTTAGCTAATCACCTTGAGAAAGAAGGGGTGATTGATAATAAATATATATTTCGTGCTTATGTTTGGCTTAATGAAAAAGAGCTCTCAATTAAAGCAGGTGAATACACTTTATTAGACATCGATAGCATTCCTTTGTTAGTTGATAAAGTTGGTGCTGGTGATGTCGTCAACTATTCATTAACTCTGGTTGAAGGAAAAGCGTTTAAAGAGTATTTAGTACAGCTCAAAGGGCAAAAAAACCTTGTTAATGAACTCGAAGGGATGAGCAATGAAGAGATTATGCAAGCGGTTGGTGCGCCAGATACTCACCCTGAAGGACAGTTCGCCCCACAAACCTATCTTTATCAAAAAGGTGATAGTGATTTAGATGTTTTGAAACAAGCCTATGCTCGGCAAGTTTATATTCTTGAGAGTAATTGGCAGGAACGCGCAGCGGACGTTGAGGTTAAAACGCCTTATGAACTTCTTACACTAGCATCAATTATAGAAAAGGAAACTGGCGCAGCGATTGAACGTCCACAAATTTCAGGCGTGTTTAATAATCGTATGCGCATCGGCATGAAGCTGCAAACTGACCCAACCGTAATTTATGGCATGGGCGAAAGTTATGACGGCAATATTCGACGTAAAGATTTAACAACCGATACTGAATACAATACTTATACTCGTTATGGTTTGCCTCCTACACCTATTGCTATGCCAGGAGAAGCAGCGATTAATGCAGCGGCAAATCCACAAGAGACCAGTGCATTGTATTTTGTTGGCAAAGGCGATGGCACGCATTATTTTTCAGTTAATTTGCAAGAACACAATAATGCCGTAATCAAATACCAACTCGGCGGTATGGCGAAACCATTCAGTTCAAATGAATAAAAATGGCTAAACGCGGTAAATTTATTACGATTGAAGGACAAGATGGTGCTGGAAAATCAACCAATATTGCGGTAATTGAGTCTTTTTTACAGCAGCAAGGAATTAGCTATATTAAATCGCGTGAGCCGGGAGGCACGCCGTTTAGTGAAAATATCCGCGAAATTTTGCTTAACTCAAGTGATACTGAAATTGGTGATACGGCAGAATTGTTATTAGTATTTGCCGCTCGCGCACAGCATATTGAGCAAGTAATTGAACCTGCATTAACGCGTGGTGATTGGGTCTTATGTGACCGTTTTACCGATGCAACTTATGCTTACCAAGGCTCTGGACGAGGTTTAGGTAATAGTTTGATTGCGCAGCTAGAGCAAAGTGTACAGGGTGATTTGCGACCCGACTTAACGGTTTTGTTAGATCTACCGATTGAGATAGGTGAAAGTAGGGCAGGACAGCGCAGCAGCCCGGACCGTTTTGAACAACAGCAACTTAACTTTAAACAAAAAGTACGTGATGGCTACTTAGTGCTTGCTAAAGAGCACGCTCACCGCGTTAAGATCGTTGATGCAAGCAAGGATATTGCCGCTGTAGCTGAATCGATTAACGATGTCCTAGACGACTTTTATCGCAATGTCTGATCTGTCAAAGATACATCCTTGGAATGAACGCATCTGGCAACATATAACGGCTAGTTCTGAGCGCACTAATCACGCCTTACTATTTACCGGGAATCATGGCTTGGGTAAAAAAGACTTAGCGATAAGTTTTGCGCATTATCTTTTATGCCAAAATCATGGTCAGTCCGAGCATTTATTTAATGCCGCATCGCACCCTGATTTGCATATTTTAATGCCAGAAATTTTAGCGCAAGAGTACCAGGAACAAGACGATCTATATGGCAAGTTTGCGCAGCGCTATCTTGAGGACCATAGTGGTAAACCTAAGCGCGTTATAACCATTGATCAAATTAGAAAACTCAGTACAGCTTTAACGACACACCCTCATTTGAGTCCAATTCGCGTTATTTTAATTATTGATGCGCACACACTTAATATTAATGCTGCCAATGCGATTTTAAAAAATCTTGAGGAACCACCTGCCAATACCTTATTTATTTTAGTTAGCGATGAGCTCTCAAAATTAAGTAAAACAATTCGTAGCCGTTGTAGCTTGATTAACTTCAGAGCACCTAGTGAGCAAATAGCAAAAACATGGTTAACTGAGCAAAATGAGATGCCAACGTCAGACATAGAGACGTATTTAGCTATGAGTAATGGCCACCCATTGCATGCCATTAAGTTGTTTAAACAAAATCATATTGAAGCGCTTAAAACAGTCTTTATTGATGTGAATAAACTATGGAATCGTGAGATTGATCCTGTACAAGCCGCACAGAACTGGCACAAAATTGGACCGCTACTAGCAATAGATATTTTGCAAAAATTAGTCATTGACCTTTTGAGAAATAAGTTGTCTAATAGTCAAATGCCTAATAAGCTATTGTTTTATCCAGTACAGGGGCGTTGGGTAAAATCGACCAGCGATAAACTGGCTAAAACGGGGTTATTAAATATGTTTGATGAATTGAATTATGCAAAAAGGATGCTGTCAACGACTGTTGATGAATTGCTTGTTTTAGAAACGGTCTCAAACAGACTTCGGCTTTTACCTGTCTAGTGACAATTGATTACAATTGCACCACTTTAAGTTAATGTTATTTCAATGTATAAGTTGTTAGATGAATCAGACGGTGAACTCTAAAGTCGACAAAAATATCTCTCAGCGAAATAAAGTAATTTCGATTGAAATCAAAGATAAGCAAGCCTTATATATGGCTTATATGCCGTTTTTAAAAGAAGGTGGTTTATTTTTGCCAACTAAAAAAGACTATAATCTTGGTGATGAGGTCTTTTTGTTAGTTAAGATATTAGACGAAATTGAACCTACTTCAATTTCGGGTGAGGTTGCATGGATCACACCTTCTGACGCATTAGGTAATCGTCCTGCGGGAGTAGGGGTTAGTTTTATCGGTGAGAATGCTCGAAAAACTGCTAACTTGATCGAAAGTAAATTAGGTGGTTCCTTGAGTCTTGGGCGTTCAACACATACTATGTAGGTCTGATGTAATTAATCCTAATTACGGTTAAGCTCGTTTTTATTTCACTTTTTATTCTATCTATTCTGTTTATTCTGTTATCGACATGCAAATCGTTGACTCCCATTGCCATATTAACTTCCAAGAACTCGCTGAAAGGCTTCCTCAAGTCCTTGATAATGCAAAAGAAAATAATATTTCGCATATGTTGTGTGTGTCGGTTAATTTAGAAGATTTTCCGCAAGTTCATAATTTAGCCAAACAATACCCGCATATATTCGCTTCTGTTGGTGTGCACCCTTGTTATCAAGATGTGCAAGAACCAACTGTTGAGCAATTGGTTGATATTGGCAAAGACAGTCGTATTGTTGCTATTGGTGAAACAGGTTTGGATTACTTTAGAGTTGAAGATCAAAATATGGATTGGCAGCGTGAGCGTTTTGTTAATCATATTGCTGCTGCCAATATGGTAAACAAGCCATTGATTATTCATACACGTAATGCTGCCGACGATACCATGCGAATTCTTAAAGAAGAGGGCGCTGATAAATGCCGTGGTGTTATGCATTGTTTTGCTGAAGACTGGGAGGTCGCTAAAAAAGCTTTAGACTTGGGCTTTTATATTTCTTTTTCAGGAATTGTGACGTTCAAAAGTGCGGCAACGGTTCAAGAAGTAGCGCAAAAATGCCCACTCGACCGTGTTTTAGTTGAGACTGACTCGCCTTATTTAGCGCCGGTGCCATTGCGAGGCAAAACAAATGAGCCTGCCTATGTACGACATACGGCACAATTTGTTGCGGATTTAAGAGGCATTCCGCTTGAGAAGTTAGCAGAAGCAACTACAAATAACTTTTTTAACCTTTTTCCTGCTGAACAGGTGCACTAAAAAAAAATCTCAACTAATATTCGGCGTAGTAATTACTAATGTCTTAGTAATAGACAGCTTAGTCAAAATAGGAAACGCCTTATGTCGAGTAGTTCAGAATCAAATCAACGCCAAGGCATATTAGCTTGGGTTGAACGCACAGGTAATGCTTTACCTGACCCCGTCTTTTTATTCTTTTACTTAATTTTAGGCTTAGTCGCTTTTTCGATTATTGCGGCATTGATTGGTGTGTCTGAAACACTCAGCCCAGAAATATTAGCAGGGATGCCAGATGCGCAAAAAGCTCGATTCGGAATAGGGCAGGACGGTGTTGTCACCGCAACCAGTTTGCTTTCAGCTGCCAATTTACAACGCCTATTTGTTGATATGCCAGAAACCTTTGCGCATTTTCACCCCTTGGGTTTGGTGCTTACAGTCATGCTCGGCGCGGGAGTAGCAGAACGTTCAGGCTTATTTGGTACAGCAATGCGAGCTGCAGTAGGTAATGCGCCTAAGTATTTATTAACTCCATTAGTCGCCTTTATCGCCATGATGGGTAACCTTGCTGCCGATGCCGCTTATGTCGTTCTAATCCCCTTGGCCGCTATTGTTTTTGCCGCCGCAGGGCGTAACCCCATTGCTGGTATTGCCGCTTCTTTTGCCGGTGTTTCTGGTGGGTTTTCAGCCAACTTAATTATGGGGCAGTTAGACGCCTTGTTATTAGGGATTACTGGCGAGGC
>CAZFEM010000051.1:12298-14177 GCA_964517515.1 uncultured Gammaproteobacteria bacterium
AATGAAGCGGCTTGTTCAGATGTTGATGTTGAAGCTGGAAATTGTTCACCTCAAGCTAGATTAACACCGTTTTATAACTCACTAGTTGCTGGTTTTTTTGTGCTATTCATAACGTGTGCCTGGGTCTACGGCAAAGTAGTCGGCACCATTAAAGATCATCGTGATGCAGTTAATATGATGGCAGAATCAATGAAAGACATGGGGTATTACCTCGTATTAGCATTTGCTGCAGCGCATTTTGTCGCCATGTTTAATTGGTCAAATTTAGGCCTTATTTTTGCCATTAAAGGCGCTGGAGTAATACAAGCTTCTAATTTACCTGTTTTTGCTGTTCTCGGCGTTATGGTGCTGTTTTCGGCGTTATTAAACTTATTTGTTGGTTCAGCCAGTGCTAAATGGGCATTTCTAGCACCAGTGATTGTTCCCATGATGATGTTGTCTGGAATTAGTCCAGAAATGACCACAGCAGCATATAGAGTAGGGGACAGCGCAACGAATATTATTACGCCGTTAATGGTCTATTTTCCGTTAATTTTAACCTTTGCGCGACGCTGGAATAATGACTTTGGTATTGGTAGTCTGACCGCCACCATGATTCCTTACTCGATATGGATGTTAATTAGCGGATTAATTCTTACTATGCTTTGGGCTGGTCTAAATTTACCGCTAGGCGGCGGCGCAATCGTACCATTTTCTATGTAAAAGTCGATTTTAAGGTATTTAAAGAAGAAATATTTGAACGCCCTTTTAATTTAATTCCATAAATAACAGCTATTTTGACTGTTAGTTATGTCCATTTATCTTGTGGTTTTTGACGATTTCTAAGGAGTTTATTACTGCTAAGGAGCTGAAATTCATCACACAGCGACTTTTATTCGCTGTTTTTTACTCATTTTAATACAGTTCAAATAGAAATCTAACGGCTCATTACTCTGAGCTAAATAAATCATCCTTGTTTTGCGACGTATCTTTAGCAGTAGTTTTGATCGTTGCTAAGCCTTGTTCCTGCTTTAAATTCATCGTAGAGCTAATGTTTGTATCCTCAGATGCAAATAGGTCAGTCACTGCTTTTATATCTTTTTCTTCAAGATACTCATCCTTTAAAAAATCAATTTCTATTTGTCTGGACATAACTATTCGCTTTATATAAGTAAAAATTATCTAAGGTTAATTCTACAATAACTACATAAGTCATTGTTAATAATGGGACAGATGCTTAATGCATTTTATCAAGTTCGTATTTTAGCACAGCTCTGCTCTAATATATAAATATTCGCATAATATATATTATGTTAAATAGTAGGTTGTGTAGGTGTAGCATGTTAGTACCTATTGGACGTCCAACTAAAGTATTAAAGAAACGCCAACTAAAGCATTAAATTTACAAGTAAAGTATTAAAGTCGTCGACCAGTTGAATTTAGGGGCAATAAAAGATAAATCACCTATTAATGTGTGCTTAGTGCAAGTCCTAGTAATTCCCTCTTAATCTTTCGTGCGAGGCTATTAAGAAGTTGCTTATCATTATCTAAGTGAGTTGAAGCCAATATTTTTTCATGAATATTGTTTAGGAATACCTTTTTATCTACAAGTTCATCAATTCCATCATCAAACCACTCGAGTGCGCAGGAACCCAGAATGTGAAGTGCGTGTGGTGCAAAACTTGGTTTTCGATCCGCAATATCCAAAAGCGTTCTGACCGAATCATCAACCAAATCACGAGACTCAGGAAGGCTAGGAGACGAAAGTGCTTTCTTGAAATTCAAGTATGCTATTTCGGTATCAATGAATGGATTAGCATCTTCAATAGATTTAGCTTGCTTAAGAAAGTTCTCTGCCCTGTCTAGTTGCTCGTCTTCTTCATAAGGTTTGATTTAATTC
>CAZFEM010000052.1:0-2523 GCA_964517515.1 uncultured Gammaproteobacteria bacterium
AATAGAAGGAGCAGGAATAGAAGGAGCAAGCTTTTTGAAACAGGCTTCAGATTATAGTCTTCTAAAGTAAGCCCTTTTAGACAGAGGTTTATAGACGCAATATGAATAGCATAGTTTGGCGACGTAAAACCCAAAACAATGTAATCATCCATTTCCACTAAGGATACAGTACTTAAGTGATTACTGAGGGTTCTGCTCAAACCCGATTTAATTTCCAAGCATGAGTCCTCGTGGAAACTGTTATGATAATTTAGCCGTTGAATCATCCTTATCATCCTTCAGTAATTTTAAGAAAAAATACGGTGATATATCTTTGAAATTAGAGGATAAGCGAAAGCCGAAACCTTTGATCCCATCGAGGTGCTTTATAATAGAGCTAGGACGAGAGCACCTAGGGTAGAAAGCTCTCAGGCCTTTTGTGAGAGCTGCGGCAGGAATAGCGGAGTCCCTGTGTGATAGGGGAGTTCCAATCACGATCTACAGTAGAGTTATATAAATGAATAAAGATTTAAATAACAACGGCTCACTAAAGATATTATCTTTTGCAACTAAAGCTGAAATTGGTGGTGCCCAAAAGCATATCTGTATCTTGGAAGAAATTTTGCATGAGCGTTATGATATTAAATTATATACTGGGGTAGGCGAACCGCTTCTTGAGCAAATGAATAGTTGCAGTGCTAAACATAAATTTGTTCCTGAACTGAATAGTAAAACATTTTTCCCCGCTATTTTAGCGGTGTACAAAATCATAAAGTCCGAAAAACCAGACCTTATTCATACACATTCTGCGATTGCGTCTTTTGTCGGTAGAATTGCTGGTCGTCTTGCCGGTGTGAAAACCCTATATACCGTACATGGCTGGCATTTTGTACCGACTACCGTCTGGCAGCGACGAATATTTGGTTGGTTGCTTGAGTTGATCGCGCGTCCGTTTACGACTGCTTGGATCACTGTCTCTGAGTATGATTTAGAGTTAGGTGTGAAAAAGGGTGTTATTGATAGGAAGAGAGCTTATGTGGTGCCTAATGGCGTTGACGAGTTAGAAGTTGTTAAACAGCAGCCAAAAGCTGAGGGTTTAAAGCTGGTTTTTGTCGGCCGCGCATCGTTTCAAAAAAATTGCTTTGAGGCAATTGAGATCATTAAGTTATCTCCCAGTAATGTGTCATTAACGATGTATGTAACAAGTGGTGACCATTTGCCTGCTTTGAATAAGTTAATTGTAGATAGTGATCTTGAGCATAGAGTCACGTTGATAACGGATAACCCTGAGGCTTCAAACGAGTTACACGAATACGACGCGATGTTGTTGACCTCTCGTTATGAAGGTATGCCGCTTTGTATTTTGGAAGCAATGCAAGCGGGCTTGCCTGTTGTAGCAACTGACGTCTGTGGCATGAATGAGATTGTAAACAATGGAGTGACTGGCTATTTATATGATCTTTATGATGTTGACGAGGCGGCAAAGTGTATTAAAAATTTATTGAATATTGAAAAACGCATCGAAATGGGTACGATGGCTCAAGATAGTTTCAGAGAAAATTTTCGAGCACAAATAATGGCGCAGCGCACTGCTGAAATTTATGATGAGTTATTGAATTAGGTTAGTTTAAAAAACGGCTGCCCCTCATTCCAATGAAAGGCAGCCTATACTACGTCAAAATAACTAACTTCCTGTTAACTTAGCCGTCCTGGCATTATTTTGATTTGCGAAGCAGACAACTCCTGTTTATAACACTTGTTTTCAACGCCTATTGGCAAGTCATAAGGTGTTTTCATTTGGTGTTTCATCATCCTGATGTTGCTTCGAATAAATTATAGTACGCCGATTGAATTTAATTCATATCACCCCTGAGGGTGATATTTGTGTTTACTAAAGGATGTGATTAATAGATATCAATCGTATTTTTATATAAGTAAGTTATAATTAATTAACAACTATAGAAACTGTTTAACCTAATAGAGTTGATTTTATGAAAGCAAAAAAAGGTGTCCTCGAACATTTAAACATCGCGTTAAAAGCAGAGCTAACTGCTATTAATCAGTATTTTTTACACGCTCGCATGTATAAAAATTGGGGTTTGGAAAAGTTAAATGAACTGGAATATAACGAATCAATTGATGAGATGAAACATGCTGATGAATTGATTGAGCGAATTTTAATGTTAGAAGGCTTACCTAATTTACAAGACCTCGGTAAGTTATATATCGGTGAAAATGTACTAGAGATGTTGCAATGTGATATGCGTCTAGAGGAAGAAGCAATTCCGATGTATCAGGCGGCGATTGAGCATTGTGAGAAAGTGTCTGACTTTGTGACTAGAGATATTTTGTCAAAAATTCTTGAGAGCGAAGAAGAACATTTTGATTGGTTAGAAACACAAATTGAGCTGTTTAATAAAGTAGGCGAAGAAAATTACTTACAATCGATGATGTAAACTTAAAGAGTTTCTCTTTAGCCGTTTTTGTTTGTACTATTTGTTCTACTAAGTAGGACTGCTTACAAGAGCATTACTTACAAGAGCA
>CAZFEM010000052.1:2623-13964 GCA_964517515.1 uncultured Gammaproteobacteria bacterium
GTACTATTTGTTCTACTAAGTAGGACTGCTTACAAGAGCATTACTTACAAGAGCACTCCTAGCTCTGTTTTTGAATGCGCTCAGAACCGAAGGGTAGAGATGCCTTTGCGGTTAGGTTACGCTTGAATTTTGCCATCATAATTTTTTTTACTTCACATTCACAGCTACCGCACTCAGTAGCAACATCAAGCTGCTCCTGCATATTCTCAAAGCTACTAACGCCAGAGTCGATAGCTGCTTCTATTTGGTGATCTGTGATGGATTTACAAAGACAAACAAACATTATTTAACGCCATAAATGTATTCAATGAATAAACTATAGCAATTTATCCACCTTATGTAAATATAAATGCGAATCATTCTTGTTCGTATGTCCTGTTCTAAATTTAACAAGTTTATTGTTATTACTATAGGCATCCACTAAAATGTCGCCGATGCGCTCTTTCTACCAACAAAAACTAATTTGCTATGTCCTGATTTTTAGTTTGATCAGTGGCTTTTTTGCACCAACATTAGTAAGTGCATTGGCATCGGAAACTCGTGTATTGATATGTACTTCACAAGGCTATCAGTGGGTTACAGTCTATGAAGAGCAATCGCTTGAGAGTATTGGTTCAGATAAATCTGCGCATTGTGTTTACTGCCTGACATCCATAGACGATGTTGAACTTACTCCCGTTATAGGTCCTTACTTTGACCCAAAACAAGTAAATTACCAGCTGCCTTTATATTCTTTTTATAGAGAGCATGCATACCTCGGCTTATTAGCGCAGCCAAGAGCCCCACCTGCTTTTATTTAAATCCTAATCCATATTCTTAGTCATCTTGCGATGACCAATTTTTTTGCTTAGTTAATTATAACTAGGCAATGCTATGTTTTTTTAATAGGTATTTATGATGAAAGTAATAAAATTTTTAACGGCGTTAACCGCTTTATTTACACCATTTATTAGTTCTGCGGATTCAAGTATTCCATCTGGCCATGGTCCAATCGGCGTAATGGGCGAGCATTTACATGCACCAGGTGAGTTGATGTTTTCCTATCGCAATATGCGAATGGAAATGGAAGAAAGTCGTATAGGGTCTCAACGTATAACGGCGAGCGAGATTGTCGGCACGGCTGAAAATCCTGGTCAGTTTGCCGTAGCCCCTACTGAAATGACAACCGATATGCATATGTTTGGTGCGATGTATGGACTTAATAACCGAGTTACATTAGTCGGTATGTTGATGTATGTTGATAAAAGAATGGATCACATAACCCGTGCTGGTGGTGCCTTTACCACAAGATCATCGGGTATCGGCGATAGCAAAGTGGGTGCGTTAGTTGGTCTGCATAAATCAGAAAATCATACTTTTCTTGCTGGTTTGATGGCTAGTTTACCTACTGGCTCTATTGATGAAAGAGACGATACGCCTGTAATGCAGGATGCATTTTTGCCTTACCCAATGCAATTAGGTTCGGGTACTTTTGATTTTAATCCATCAATTGTTTATCGCGGGCAAAACGCCCCACGTTCTTGGAGTTGGGGTAGTCAAGTAGCCGCAATTATTCGATCTGGTACTAATGATGAAGGTTATACACTCGGTGATCAATTTTCTGCTAACGGCTGGCTAGCTCGTGATTTTAATCATAATTTGAGTTTATCGCTAAGATTGAGTTATCGAGATCTGGATGTTATCGACGGTGCAAATCCTGCGTTAAATCCTTTGATGATCCAAACCGCTGACCCATTATTGCAAGGCGGAGAGCGCGTAGATTTTTCTATTGGTGCAAACTATATTTTCGAGAATGGCCATCGTTTGGCGATTGAGTATGCCGAGCCTATTTCTCAAGATCTAAATGGACCACAATTACAATCGGAATCAATGCTGACTGTTGGTTGGCAGAAAGTATTTTAGTTTTTCTGCACTAAAATATTTAAGATAAAAAGGCATTCATTTGAATGCCTTTTTTAATGAGTGCTTAATCGCGTTGTTAATTTTTTAATAGGCTAATTAATAAATCGATAAAATAATTTGCATTCTTATAGTGATTACAACTATTGTTATTCTTAGAACGGGCTTGGTGCTGTATAAAATAAGCTTTGAATGGTAGATAGTGGTTAGTAGTTATGTTTGAGCAAGCGTTAAAATGTCATTGTGGAAAGGTGCAAGGAAATATCTCGCTTAAACGAGCAAGTGTTGGCAATCGCGTTGTTTGCCATTGTCGTTCTTGCCAAAAATTCGCTAATTACCTATTCGAACAAAACCCTGTGTTCGCCACGTCATTAGATAAAAACGGTGGCACAGATATTTTTCAGGTACCGGTTAATCGTTTGAAGATCACCGAAGGAATGGAGTCTATTGCTTGTCTAAAGCTATCAGAAAAAGGTATTTATCGGTGGTATGCGGACTGCTGTAAAACACCAATCGGTAACACTATGGGGGCAGCTATGCCGTTCATTGGTGTTGTCCATTCATTTATGCAAATGGCTAATTACGAAGATAAAGATATACATCTAGGTTCAGTGACAGTTTATTGCCAAACTCAGCATGCATTACAAGAAGTCAACAGCACCCCTAATCATCCAGCTTTTTCTATTCCGCTGACAATGGGTTTAATGACTAAAATACTCTCTTGGAAAATACGCAGGTTTAATAAGCCATCGGTGTTTTTTAATGATGAAGGCGAACCGCTCGCAGAAGCGAAAATACTCAATCAATAAACATTGTCGGCAACATCTATGACGATGATTTTCGCATCGGATTCAGCAACAATATTGATCTTGGCTGTGTTAGTAATTTCAGCGCCATCTCCTTTTTTCATAACAGTTTCTTGATCGAGCAGAATATTACCTTGCGAGACTAATAAATACGCCTGATGTTGAATAGGGTGCGTGATTGTTGTGCCATTACGCATATTGCCAGCATAAATATTCACATCTTGATGAATTTTTAATGGCGCGTTGTCGTCGCCCGATACCAATAATGTCAAAGAATCATCGTTCGTTTGTTTTGGAAACTGATGACTATCCCAGCGAGGTTCGACATTACGTTTATTAGGAATAATCCAAATTTGAAAAAGATTTGTGTCTATTTTTTCTTCATTATGCTCTGAATGAGAAATCCCCGTTCCAGCACTCATAACCTGTACATCGCCTGCTTCAGTTCGGCCTACATTGCCGTGGCTGTCACGGTGCGTAATAGCGCCTTCACGAACAAAGGTAATGATTTCCATATCGCGATGTGGGTGCGTACCAAAGCCTGTGCCAGCTTGAATAATGTCATCGTTGATAACTCGTAAAGCACCAAAATTAATACGAGCCGGGTCATGATACTCAGCAAAACTGAAATGATGACGAGCATCCAACCAACCGTGTTGCGCACGACCTAGGCTTTCATAGGGGTATAAAGTAATCATAATGTGTTTTCTATCTGTATTTTTATGTGCGCTTATAAAAAAGCCTGACCCCTACCGAAATAGAAATCAGGCTTAAATTTATTTGAAGCTAACTACTAGTCAGCAGCAAAACAATAAAACAGTCCGTCACCGCCAGTGCTTTTTAGTGACTCTTGATCACAACCGCCGCGAGTGGTGTGTGCATTGTTCCAAGGGCTACCCGCTGTTGCGCCACGAAATCGATCAGAATGACCAACGATTGCCGCACCTTCAGTGCTGCTCGTCCAGTTAGCACAAGTCATGTCATCACCAGCCGGTGGCGCCATGCCATTTAATAGCGTGCCTGTCAAAATGTCATGTTTAACAACTTCATCGCCCATGCCGCGAGAACCCACTGTTTCGCCTTTTTCAGTTAAAGCAGTTTTATAATTAATATTAGAATTATCATAGAGTAATGCATCCATGTTGGCGGCGATAGTTATGCCTTCAACATTACCCCAAGGTCCTTCACCAATACGGTCAATCGCATTGACTGCTGGTTCTGAATCAGTTGCTTGTGTGCTTAAGTAAGCACGCCAAGTGCGATCACCTTTATCTACCGCTTCAGCAAGCTCTTGGCAGTGTGCATCTGCGCCAGCTAGACCGCCTAAGTCAGCACCGTTGCCTAAGCCAACACTGGTTATAAAAAAGCCCATTTCTAGTGGTGCCGCAGCAGGTGCGCCCATACCGCCACCCATGCCAGCGCCCATACCGCCACCACCCATGCCTTCTTGAGCATTAGCAGTAACATTAAAACAGCTTAAGCTGACTAAGCCTGTTGTTAAAACGGCTAGTTTTGAAATTGATTTGTTCATAATGTTTCTCCTCGGTTTTGAAATTTTTTATAATTATTAGCAATGACATTTTATTTAAGACATCGTGCATAAAATGTCATTAAATTCATACATATAAACGCCTTTAATTAATGCCATTTGCATAGCACTAGCAGTAAGCATCTATTTGCAGTAAACTCGCAACCGTTTTGCTGTTTATTGTTATCGCAGTTAAAATCTAGCAGAGAATTGACTTTAAAACTAGTTTGTTCAGTTAAGGTTAATGAATAAAGGTTATAACTGTATGCACGTTAAATTTACGATGCGAGTACTTAAATGCTTAAAAATCACATGATTGAAATCGTTAAAACTCAAGGAGTTACTAGATTAGTACTATTGAGAGTGCTAATCATAGTGCTAGCATCAAGCTTGTTGAATGTTGCTCAGGCGCATACACCTATTTGCGATTGTTATGACAATGCTGACGGCACTATTTCCTGCGAAGGTGGTTTTAGTGACGGTGCAAGTGCGGCGGGTATTGAGATGCAAGTGGTTGATACCTCCGGCCGTGTATTACTTGAAGGTGAAATGAGCGAATACAGTGAATATACCTTCAACAAACCCATTGAAGATTTTTTTGTGCGCTACTTAGCTGGCGAAGGGCATGTTATTGAGATCGACAGCCGCGATATTGAAGAGTAGTTTCAATATAGATAGACGTTCCACATAGGAATAGATTCAAACCCCATAATTTAAAATTGACCTTTTTTCTAGGAAAATTGTTTACAGGAAAATTAATATGAAACTTATTAAATTCTCAGTTTTTTCGCTTACCGCATTTTTCGTAACAGTCAGTCATGCGCACTTTCAAATGCTCTATACCGACGAGGCAGCACTTACCGAAGGTCAAGAGACTGAATTGGCATTAATTTTTTCGCATCCGTTTAGCAATGGTTACCCACTTGATATGGGCACACCGCAAGAGTTTTATGTGGTGCATGATCGTGGGGAAGAGATTCCTAATAAAACGACCGACCTAACTGAATACTTAGAACCAGTGACTTGGAGTAACTCTTCTGATGAGTCAGCAAAAGCCTATACCGCTAGTTTGCCTAAGTCTGTTACACGCTCAATAGGCGATTACAGTTTTGTGTTAAACCCTGAACCTTATTTTGAAGCAGAAGAAGACAAATATATTCAGCAAATCACTAAAACAGTCATCAATGTGGGTGGCGTGCCTGGCGCTTGGGATGCGCCAATGGGGCTTGATTATGAAATCGTACCGATGGACAAGCCTTATGCAAACTGGGTGGGTGGCGTGTTTCGTGGCGTTGTTATGGCACACGGTGAGCCAGTACCGCATGCTGAAATTGAGATTGAATACATTAATCACGACCCAATACTCGATGAAGCGACGTTCGATCCTGTTGCTAAAATCGAAGCACCACAAAGCTCATTTGCAACCATGAGTATTCGTGCCAATGCGCAAGGTGAGGTAATGATTGGTTTACCAAAAGCCGGTTGGTGGGGAATTTGTGCGCTCGATTTAGATGATGGTGAAACCTATAAGGACAAAGACTTATCCATTGATGCCGTATTGTGGGTTCGTGCTTACGATATTTAATAGATTGTATTGTCTAAAACTGTACTTATCTAATATAAGAGACTGAAAAATGACCGCCAGCTTAGCAACTAAGCAAAGAGTAATCCCTATCGGTAATAGCCGAGAGTCGTGGATTGTCTTGTCACTGGTGGTCGCCATTATCAGTATCTTGTTGGCTTATATAAGTACCCTTGGTCGTTCCGAGCGGGAAGAGCAGTTACATTCATGGCAAATTAGTTCGTTTCAATCATTCGAGGGTGCTGATCAAGCAATTTACAACGCGCTTTTTACCGTTGCCGATGAAATTCCTTATATTTACGATGACTTGAATTTTTTTAATTTGCCCGGTGATTTATACAGCTGGCCGACTATTGATGATTTTCAAAATTATCTGTTGCCTCCTTTTTACAAAGACTCCAGCTGGCGACAAAATGGTGAACTAGAATGGAGTTTGTTTGAACCACTTGCCGAAGGTGAGATGCAAGGTTTTAGTATGTACCTTGGCACCAATGGCAAAAAGGAAAATCAAGGTACTTTTTTACTCACCATCTCGCATATTCATGCGGGTTTTACTAATAACAATCCTACCTTTATTTGGTGGCATAAAGACAATAGTCGAGAAATGCCTAGATCGGGTTTTCAAGACACTTTAATCAAAAATGGTTGGATGTTAGTTATACCGCACAGTGGTCAAAAAGAGTTAGAACGAATCAATGGAGACGCTTTTGAATAATTTGATGACAAGCCGAATTAAGCCGCGAGTAATAAGAGTTCTTTCGCACTGCTTGTTTGCAGTGATTGCATTATTGCTCACTACAACGGCACATGCCAAGCTAACCATTGGTACAACCTTGCACCCTTACTACAGTTTCGTTGCGAACATCGTTGGCGACAAAGCCGATGTTGTAGCGTTAATTGATGCCGACTCAAACCCGCATGGCTACACCCCGCAACCGAACGACATGAAACGCATTTTGAATATGGATGTCATGGTAGTGAATGGCATTGGTCATGATTCTTGGGCGTTTGAAATACTCGAAGCAGCAGGGAACGACGATTTAAAGTTGATCTACGCAAATGACGGTGTGTCATTAATTCCTGTTGCAGGTACAGACAGCTCTGAGAAAGTGGTTAACCCTCATACCTTTATCTCGACGATTGCAGCGATTCAACAAATCTATGGGATTGCGCGAAAGCTAGGCGAACTTGATCCTGATAATGCTGAGTTTTATCGTAACAACTCGCGTCAATACGCATTGCAGTTACGCAAATTAAGAGCGGAATTTGAAGAACAAATAGACGGCGTTGATATAGGTAATTTTCGTAGTGCAACCATGCACAGTGGTTACGATTATATATTGCAAGAATTAGGTTTAGCGGTATCAGCAGTCATCGAGCCGCGTCATGGCGTTGAACCGACTGCACGACAAATGGCAGATACCATTGACCGTATTAATGCAGCTGGAGTGAGTGTGCTTTTCGCAGAAAAGTATTTTGCCAGTAAGTTGTCTGAGACCATACAAAAAGCCACAGGTGTGGAAGTGCATTCTATTTCGCACATTAGTAGCGGCGAATACACGGCAGAAAAATTCGAGCAAGAAATGCGAGAGAATTTGACTGTGCTGGCTAACGCAATTAAGTCATCACAACAATAGCATTACTCGTTATTAAAACATTAGATAAAACGGTGCAATAAGGCATGCAAGGTCCTTCTATTTCCTTTAAAAATGTCAGTTTAAATCTGAGCAATACGCAGATTCTCGAAGATGTGAATTTCGACATTGCGGCAGGCTCAATTCACTGCATTGTTGGTTCCAATGGCGGTGGCAAAACGTCATTACTGCGTTCCATGCTTGGGCAAATGCCGCACACAGGCGACATTGATATTCAATGGCACAAAAATCGCAGCATTGGTTATGTGCCGCAATCATTAGATTTTGATAAAACTTTACCGGTTACAGTGTTGGATTTTATGACCATGGCTTGCCAACGACGCCCAGCATTTTTAGGCCTTTCTAAAAAAGCGCGTAGTCAAGTTGAAGCAGCTTTAGAGAAGTTTGGTTTGTCTGACAAAAAAAACTACAAGCTCGGCAGTCTTTCAGGTGGTGAACGCCAACGCACTTTATTTGCGCAGGCATTCACTCCTGAGCCATCATTGTTGGTATTAGACGAACCCATGACGGGCTTAGATATACAAGGTGGAGAGTTATTGCTAGAAGTGATCAAAGGGTTTGCGGATGGCGGCGGCACTGTTATTTGGATTAATCACGATATTAACCAAGTAAGCAAAGTGGCAGATAGATTGACCTATATTAATCGTACTGTGCAATTAGATGGTGAGCCAGAAGAAGTGCTTAGCTCACCAGCCGCGCAAAGTTTGTTTCCGACCTTGAGTTTTACTAATGCACAATTAAACACGGAGGCGAATTCTAATGCCTAGTGTTTATGAATGGCTACGCGGGATTTTTATTGACGCTGCCACAAATGGCTCAATCCACGAGATGTTTTTTTTCGAGTTTGTAGTCAATGCGTTTATCTGCGCGATTATTGTTGGGCCATTATTAGGCGCAATTGGCACGATGGTGGTGGTTAAGCGCATGGCATTTTTCTCCCAAGCAGTGGGCAATGCAGCTTTAACAGGTGTCTCAATAGGCGTGCTGTTAGGCGAGTCATACACCGCGCCATACGTCTCCATGTTCTGCTTTTGTATTCTGTTTGGTTTGTTACTTAACTTCACGCGCAATCACAGCAAAATGTCATCTGACACATTGATCGGTGTGTTCCTGTCTATCTCGCTAGCAGTTGGCGCGACGGTGTTGTTGTTTGTTTCTGCCAAAGTAAATACGCACATTCTTGATACCGTCATGTTTGGCTCAATTTTAACGGTCAACGACTTAGATATGACCGTGTTAATCGTCACTACGTTTATCACCGCAGGCGTTGCTATCCCGCTTTACAATAAAATGCTGCTTGCCAGTTTGAATCCTAACCTAGCCCATGTACGTGGCGTTAATGTGCATTTTCTAGAGTATGTTTTTGTATTACTAATTACCATTCTTACCGTTGCTTGCGTAAAAATAGTTGGCGCAGTGCTGGTCGAAGCTTTATTGTTAATTCCTGCTGCTGCCGCGCGTAATTTAAATAATTCAATCAAAGGCTTTGTCGGTTGGAGTGTGGTGTTCTCCACCTTCAGTTGCCTGTTTGGTATCTATGCGCCAGTGGCATTTGATATTCCGATTCCAAGTGGTGGTGCGATTATTATTACTGCAGCAATCATCTTTTTTATTACGCTGTTTATTCGCATGGCGATGCCGCGCTTTCGTGAGGCATCACTGTAATGAAAATCTTAGTCGCTTTAGCGCTGGTTTTTTTATTTGTAGGTCAAGCCAGCGCCATTAATGCAGAAGATGGGTTAAGTGTTATCACTGGCACGCAAGTGACTTATTCACTTACTGTTGCTCTGCTTAAAGACACCGACATTGAAACAGTTAATATTCCCGCTGATGGTCGTCGCTTTGATGCTCTAAAAGATTATATCGCACGACGTACAGATCAACTTGGTGAGACTTTCGCCGCAGCAGACGCCGTCGTGTCGATGACCAATGTATTAAGCGCTGACCCTATTTATCGTTTTGCACGTCAGTTTAATATTAATATTGTCAATATTGATGCCGCTCAACCATGGTCCTTTGATGCCAGCGGCGTAACTGTAGTTGAAGTACCTAATTCCAATGTAGATTGGTTTGAGCCTGATGACGAAGCAGGACATGCAACGGCTAACTCACCGTATTTTTGGTTAAGTTTATCCAACGCTGTACGCATGGCTGATTTAGTCGGTAGTGATTTGGCAAGAGTATTCCCAATACAACAAAAAACCATTCTTGCTAATCGCAATCAACTAAAACAAGACTTACTAGCAATCTCTCGTGAGTATCAGAATAAATTTATTGAAGTAGCAGACAACACCGTTTTCGCGCTGAGCGACGAGTTTGTCTATTTAACCAATGATTTTGCTTTGTACGTTGATGGCTATTTTATAAAACAAGATATCAACTGGACTGACGCTGACGTAAAGAAATTTTGCGAGTACCTAAAAAGACAGGGCATTAAAACTGTTATTCACAAATGGCAACCCGATGAGAGAATCACCGCCGCGATTAATGAAGCAGGTGCGCAATTGGTTATTCTAAATAACGCCGATCCAGGTTTAGCAGAAGACCGTAAATTAATCGAAGATGGCTATCAACAGATTTTACGGAGTAATTTGGAAGCTTTGTATCAGGCTATGAATGTTGTGGTTAAATAATAATTTAAAAAACCTAAACGGTTTGCAAAAGAAACTTAATTTAGTGAACTTCTTTTGCGCTATTAATTTTATTTAATAGGCTAAAATTTTTGGTAACAGCTCTCATTAAGCATTTCATAAACCAACTTAAAGAAGACAAGCATTCACGCCAAATGGTGATGATGTCATTTGATGCCTTAGCTCCCCCCAAGGACTTGGCCGACTCTTACCTTCTGAAACAAACTGCTTATAGGCGTTAATCGCGACTTTGCTATTTCGGCCAAAGGTCGATAATAACCACTTCACATTCAACCATTCTGGAGCACTTTATACTTCAATACTTCAATACTTCAATACCCCTTATACTTCATGAGTCATAAAAAGCATAGGTACGAGTTTCTATGCTCTGTCTAGGTGGGTTATGTGGCCCCTGCTCAGCAAGAGCAAAAGCTGTATGCATGGCAAAACAAGCACGCGAATCGTCCGTATCAAAGCCTTTTATTAATATCGCCTCCTGCGCATTCATCTGCGGGAAGTAATACCACCGTTGGGCGTCATTTTTCTTGAGGGCAAAGATCTCTCCATTATGGCTTTCACCTGTCTTCATATCCCTAAAATGAATCTCGGTTTTTACCAAATCTTTATAATCCAAACTCGCTGCATCCATTAATGCGAGAGGGTCTTGCTCAACAACACCGGCAATAGATCGCCATACATTAATTTGAATCATCCGCTTTGCGGCGAATTTTTCTACAACCTCATCGCCAAGAACGGATGCCGCTCTAATTATGCCGGTTTCAAAGGTGTAATCATTATGAACATGGTACGCAGGATGCCTATTAGAACTCTTAATACCACGCCGAACGGTATGATCAAAGGCAAAAACATGGCTTGCTCCCGATTCCCTTTTCACAAGTGCTTCAACGCTCGAATAGTAATTCTGCTTAACTGCTGCCGCGTCCAAAAAATCAATTTCAACGGGAGCAAATTCAACGAACTTAAAGGCTTCTTTATCTAGGCTAAAGGCTTTTTCTTTATTGATATTTCGCGCATTAATAATCTCAGTTTCAAGGAATACATACTCATCGCTATAGGATTGTGACTCATCAAAGCCTGAATAATTAATAACCGGAGTATTCGTTGATTCTCGCCGAATATAATTAAGTGTTGTTTTTTCTACATCTGCTTTTTCTGCATAACTTTGTTTTTCTACACCTGTTTTTTCTAGATCAAAGCTCATGACGTTTTCTTCTAATTAA
>CAZFEM010000053.1:0-13494 GCA_964517515.1 uncultured Gammaproteobacteria bacterium
GTCTTTAAACAACATGAACAAGTACCTTTTTTATTAGCCCAATTTACTTATTTTTGGCTTACTGAAGACATACTAAAATATCTAAATTTTTCAATTGGTCTTTTTGGTACTTTTTTTATGGTAAGAGGCTTATGCCTTTGGTTAAAAACAAGTCAAAAACCCTGGATAGGTATCGCCTGCCTATTAATGATGACATTGTTTATTGTCAAGTCATTTGGCTTGTCGCCAATAGTAGAATGGTTTTTTGCAAAGACACCTGTTTTAGCACAAAGCCATTTCCCATTGTATTTCTCACCCTTATTTTATCTAGGCGCGGCTTATTTTGTCGCCTTAGGAGTGGAAAGCTACGTAAAGTCTTTCAACGCTTCTTTTAATTCACGAGTTATCGATTTTAGTGTTAGCTGCCTTGCCGGCATGATCGTTGTCGTTCTTTGTGTTTTATACATTAGACACTTTATGCAAATGCCGTGGTTTGGGCTAATCGAGTTTATATTCAGAGAGGAACTTCGTCATTTTTTATTTTTTCTAATCGGTTCTGGATTATTAGTGTCCTTACAATTTTTATGTTTATTTGAGGCAGTAAAAACAAAAACTTTAAGCCGCAAACTAACCTCAGGGTTTTGCCTTAGTTTAGTTTTAATTTTTTGTTTTATTACGGAAATGACAATAACTCATTTTGACAAACACGATAAATTTGATAAATTTTCATTAAGGCTTGATCGTGATTTAACTACTACTTTTGAACAAGTTATTAGCCGCGTACCTGTTCCGCAACATGAACTGCGTAGTAATGATCGCAATGGGGACTACGTCAATTATGGTCTAGCCACTGCAGATAATGGTATTTCTGCCATTCTTCCATACGATCTACGTAAAATTCGCGAAGAAATTTTTCAAACTACCTACGCAGGTTACTACCCATTAGATCTGACTAGACGACCCTGGTCATGGGAAACGATCTCATCAAATTTAGTGATTGTAAATACAACACCGCGCGTCAACATTGATTGGTCTAGCAAACAACTAGAACCTAAAATTTATCCTAACGCGCTCGATTGGCAATCTACAATAACCATCCCACGCACACAGCCCTTTCAATTAGAAGGTGAAATCGAAGGCTATTTTGAGACCATTCCTAACATCATTCCATGGGTTCATTTTCAAGGTCAAGAACATGACTTTTGGATTGAAGCTAATATTTCTTCTAGTCGGCATTTAGGTAATTATCAAAACAGAAGTAAAGTGCTGACTAAGTGGCGCCTTCGAATCCCCAATGAATGGTTATTAGAAGATCAATATGAAATAAAGGTACGACAAGGCAAAAAAAGTAGATCCACCTATGCCGACACAGCAGTATCAACTTTGACTTTAACGCCATTACAAAAAAATACTGAAAACCGCACTAAATATGCAGACTTAACTAACACTGAATTTGTTGGTGCTAGCCCTGATGAAGACTTACATTTCTTTTATAACCCTAAAGCTTTGCCATCGGCTTATGTTGCCAGCGAGTGTCAAACAATCAATGATTTAGAAGAAACGATTGTTTTTTTAAAAACGTCAGATGCAGTTATTAATGGTGTCGTGGCTCTTGATAACGTTGCCAATACCTCTTTAAATTGTGATGACTATGCTGCTGACTTTAAGCGCATCCCTATCACCAGTGATACAGGGTCACAACTCAAGCTAGAAAATATCCAAGGACCAGTTCTGATAGCGGTAAACAATTACCACTACCCAGGTTGGCAAGCGAAAGATTTACAATCTGGTGAAAAATTACCGATACTTAAGTCTAATGGCATTTTTAGAGCTGTTTACTTGCCTGAAAATCGTGATTACCAAATACAAATGGACTATCAACCAGCTTGGTTAAAAATTGTATATGGCTTGTTTGTGTTAGCTTTAATCATAATTTTAACCGTTTGGATAGCACTGGGAAGAACACAAAGAAAAGTAGCAGCTTGATTAGTGGTGTTTAACCATAAATAGTCAATGTCGAGATTGACGGCTGTTATGACGCTTAACAGATTGTTTCGCAACAGTTTGCGTCTTAGCAGCACGCAAACTTTTGGGAATAGATTTCAAACCTGAATTTTCAAAATCCGCTGAAATCGCCATTCTTATTGTTTTCTCATCTATAGCAAATTCTTCTACTGCAATGTCGAACATAAAATCATATAACCTTAATAAAGAAATCTTATGCGTCTGCCCAGTACGATCAAATAATGCATCGGTGAACTTTTGAAAATTAAAAAACGGTTGATCTAACAGCAACAATGGCAGACTATTTTTAAATCTTCCTGAATTACCAATAAGATCCCAGTAGCGCGCGAAGCGATTCATCTTTTGTACTTGTACATAGGATACGGTATCGCTAGACACAATAGAGAATGGCGGATTAGGGTTAAAGGCCAATTTATGTTCTTGGGTGTGACGAACTATCGGCGAGCCTTTTAACCTTTTTAAAATACCAACTTGGATTTCATGTGGCGCTAACCCATGCAATGTATCAAAGCTTTGCGCAAAGCTCTCAAGTGTCTCACCAGGCAAGCCAAAAATTAGATCTGCATGGATATATGCATTTGTGTTTTCTCGGATCCACTGCAAATTTTGTTGCGCTTGATGATTATCCTGACGACGGCTAATCCTAGTTTGTACTTCAGGGTTAAAGGTTTGAATACCGATTTCAAATTGTAATGAACCAGCTGGGAATTTAGCAATTTCAATTTTTAATGCTTCAGGTAGATGATCTGGAATTACTTCAAAATGTAAAAACAAATCATCGTCTAAGCGTTCTAGAAAAAACTCAAGAATACGTAAACTATTTTTTATCTTTAGATTAAAAGTTCGATCAACAAACTTGAAATGCCTAGCACCGCGTTGATACAGAATATCCATTTCGGCAAGAAAAAGATCTAGTTCAAAAGGCCAAGCTGTTTTATCCAAAGCAGACAAACAAAACTCACATTTAAATGGGCAGCCACGCGAAGCTTCAACATAAAGGATTCGATTCTTAATGTCCTCGTCAGTGTAGAACTGATATGGCATAACAATTTCAGTTAACTTAGGTTGCTGACCTTTGATCACCTTCTGTGCTGCAGATGTATTATTTAATAAATCTAAACAAAGTTCTTTAAAACTCACTTCACCCCAGCCTGTGATAACAAAATCGGCTAGTTCAACAATCGGTTGCGTATCTAATTCGTAACTTACTTCAGGCCCACCTAAAATAATTTGTACTTGCGGGGCGATGACTTTTAATAATCCAACAACTTGTTCAACCTGACGAACATTCCAGATGTACACACCGAAACCAATAATCTTTGGTTGATGCAACAATAACGATTCAACAATATCCTCTGGTCTTGATTCAAGAGTAAATTCAGCGATTGCGCTATCACTCTGTAATTCGCCCAAATTTGCATGCAAATAACGCAAGCCAAAAGCACTATGAATATAGCGCGCATTCAGCGTACTTAACACAATGTCATATTGCTTTTGTTTTGTTTGCTTGTTTTGAATGCTAAGCATTGGCTAATGCATTCAAAACATAAGCGCTAGCAAAAAAGGCAAAAGTACCCGTGGTGTGAGTAATTGACCCCAAGCCACCTGCACAATTCAACGCATTATTCGGTAAATCCTGCGACGCTGAGTTATCCTCTAAATCATGCGTTGGTCGTTGATTTGTTATATCGCCTTGTCCATTTGGGAAAACTAGTTGCTCATCAGAATAAATGCAGGGAATAGAAAAAGATCTTTTAAGATTGCGCGCAAAACCATAGTCTTGACGAAGCAATTTACGCGTTTTTGCTAGCAATACATCGTGTTGAGTACGACTTAAATCTACTTGCCTAATTTTTGTTGGATCAATCTGCCCACCTGCTCCACCTACAGTCAAAATATTAACCCTATTAGTTTTACAAAAATTTATTAGCGCCGCTTTAGTGCGAAAGTCATCAATACAATCAATAACAAAATTCATTTTAGTATTAATTAATTGCGCTAAATTCTCGCGGCTAATAAATTCATCAACACAATTAACTTGGCAATGCGGGTTAATTTGTTTAATACGATCGCGCATGACCAAAATCTTATCTCGCCCAATAGTATCCGTGCCCGCTAAAATTTGACGGTTGATATTCGACTCAGCGACGAGGTCCATATCAATCATAGTGATTTGTCCTATACCGCTACGCGCTAAGCTTTCTACTACCCATGAACCAACACCACCAATGCCAATCACACATAAGTGGGAATTTTGTAACTTTAATAGTCCACTCTCACCATACACACTCGCTATACCCGCAAAACGTCGAACGGTATCGGCTTTACCAAAGCCAGTGTTATTTGATATCTCTGATTGCATTGATTTGACTAATTTTTATAGCTAAGCTCACACCATAAACTTAAACGTTTAATTATGACTAAGAACTTCGATCATACAAGTAAGTTACGGCTAGTTGATACTCATTGCCATATTGATTTTAAGGAGTTCGATAGCGACCGTGATCTTATCATTGCACAAGCACAAGCAGCAGGTGTTTTAGATATAATAGTGCCAGCTGTTGCACAAGGAAGTTGGAATAAAACCATTACTATTTGTCAGCGTTATTCACAATGCCATCTTGCTCTTGGCTTGCATCCAGTTTTTATTGATCAGCATCAACCACAACATTTAATTGAACTCGATGCACTATTAAAAACAACACCGACGATCGCTGTCGGTGAAATAGGCTTGGATTTTTTTCTTAAAGAATTAGATCGTGAAAAACAAAAAATTTTTTTTAGTAAACAGTTAATTATAGCGAAAAAGCATAAGCTGCCGGTTATTATTCACAACCGAAAAGCACATGACGAATGCATTTTAATGCTAAATGAGACGGGCACGAACTCTGGCATTATTCATGCCTTTAATGGAAGTATTCAACAAGCCGAAAAATACATTGAGCTTGGATTTTTATTAGGCTTTGGCGGAATGTTAACTTATCAACGTTCAAACAAGTTAAAAGCTTTAGTTAAACAATTACCGATTGAAAGTATCGTCCTAGAAACAGATGCACCTGATATGACTGTGCAACAACATCATGGCAAGCGTAATAGCCCACACTATTTGCCTTATGTGCTGGATTCAATTGTCGAAGTAAAAAAAATAGACATTAATGAAGTTGCGACTATTTGCAGCAATAATGCACGACAATTATTTTCTAAATTTAAATATTAAGCGACATCTTTCAACGGCGTCCAATCTGCTAATCTACCTGGCTTGGAACTAGACATATTGCATTCAAGGTCTGCTACCAAAGGTATATTTATTGAGCCACATTGGGTACATGCTTTAATTCGAACTTTGCCGTTTCTTGGATTTACAAAGGTTTCCCAGTTATGTGATTTCTTCATTTCAAAATACCAACAATTGATTATTAATATCAATAATTTACCACACATTCATCATAGAGAACATTAAGAAATTTTATATTTTATGATTTTTAATACTTTTGCAATTGTGACACAAATTGGTATGCAAAGTAGACCTGAACTTCAGCAATGCTAAAGATATGCGTCTGTCTTGCTAAGTTTATTTAAAAAATTGACTAGGTTAAATTATCAGCCTGAATCTCCCTTAATTACCCCTATAAAAACACAGCACGCGAGTATTAAAGCTTAATCACTTTTAATAAGAACAATTAATTATTTATAGATAATAAAATTAAGGAAACTACGTAAAGGAAACTACGAAATTAAAACTACAGTATGGAAACAACAGACTGATACTACTACCACATGAAAAAAGTAAACAGCGCTAGCTATTCACTTTTTTTACCCCTAACCCTAAATTTTCCCTTTAAGCAGCCTCTTCTTTTTCGGCATCTTTCTCAACAATAGGTCGCCAACTGGTCAATCTACTCGACTCTGAACGAGATTGACTACATTCTCTATTTGCGATTAATGGAACGTTAATTGATCCACACTTGCTACAAGCAGTAATACGAATCTTTCCATTTCTTGGATTAACATAGGTCATCCAATCATGCGATTTACTTCGATCTTTCATATAACAACCCCACTGTTATGCGATTTACTTAAGTCTTTAATACATTAACCCCCATTTATACCCTACAACAATACTATAGTATTGTTTGTATAATACAACCGAAACGTAACTTATTTGACATAGGATATAACTAATTTCACATTGCTTAACAAATGCTTATTAGACGATATGGCAGTTACTAGTTTGAGTTATTGTAGAGTTACATTAACTTAGAAAAGCAAGATTTAGCGTAATTTATTGGCTAATTTTATATATGAAAAATACATTAACCGCTGGTGTCATATTAATTGGTGACGAATTACTTTCCGGTAGTATTCAAGACCTAAATTTAAGTTATATCGCTAAAATATTAGAAGAGCGTGGTATCCGTGTTCGTGAAACACGCATTATTCCAGATATAGAAAACGAAATTGTTAACGCAGTTAATACCCTACGTAAAAAATTCGATTATGTTTTTACTACTGGCGGCATTGGCCCGACGCACGATGATATTACCTCCGACTCTATTGCCAAAGCATTCAATGTTGCCAATATTTTGCAGCCCTCTGTTTTCGCTCTTATCGAACAGGGTTTAACAGCTAAAGGCGTCGAATTCACGCCTGCTGCTCAGCGCATGGCTTATGCACCAGAAGGCGCTGAAATTATTGAAACCGACAGATCTATTGTCCCTGGTTATCGCATCGAGAATGTTTTTGTCATGGCTGGCGTGCCAAGAATTATGCAAATAATGCTTGAAGCGCTTTTAGATAAATTAAATTTAGCAGATCCTATTTTAAGCAAAGCGATCCACAGCAATGTTGGCGAAGGAGCGATTGCTAAAGCCTTGGCAGATATCCAACAAGCAAACCCCCAAGTAGATATCGGTAGCTACCCGCAAGACAAAAACTCTAATAACAATGACTATCGCGTTATCTTTGTAGTGCGAGGCACCGATCTAACTTTAATTAATACTGTCTGCAATAACATTGTTAACGCCTGTCAAGAGCAGGGTTATGAGGCAGTCAAAGAGTCATAACAAAAACAATCAGTCGTATGGTCATTAACCATGCCTGTCGCTTGCATAAAGGCATAGCAAATCGTTTCACCGACAAATTTAAAGCCACGCTTTTTTAATTCCTTACTCATCGCCAGTGACTCTGCTGTTGAAGTAGGTATTTCTTTAAAACTTTTCCATTGATTAATAATTGGTTGGCCATTAACAAAAGACCATAAGAAACCTGCAAAACCTATTTCATTAGTACCCTGCATCTCGATAAATAATTGTGCGTTAACAATGAAAGCATTAACTTTCAATTTATTGCGAATAATACCAGGGTCATTTAAAAGCTCGGCACGTTTAGCATCATCATAGTTGGCGATTTTATAAGGATCAAAATCATCAAAAACCTTACGATAATGCGCCCGTTTTTTTAAAACTGTAATCCAGCTCAACCCTGCTTGCGCGCCCTCTAAACACAACATCTCAAAAAGCGCCTTATCATCGTAGAGCGGCACTCCCCATTCTTTATCATGATAACTTTGATATAGCTCATCGTCGCTACACCACTGACATCTAACAAGTTCTTTACTTTTCATCTATCGCTCACTCCCTCTTAAAGCCGCAACCTGTTCGAACAAATAATGTCTGTCTGCTATTTCTGGGGAAATCGCCTCACCAGAAACAACGGAAATCTTTTTCATATAAGACATTGGAAAACCTTTCATCGCGCGGCCTTTATGTCGGGAGAACCAAGTGCCCCATAGTCCCCTAATTGCTAACGGTATTACTGACACGGGTGTCCGTTTTAAAATATGTTCAACACCCGATTGAAACTTTGCGATCTCTCCATCACGAGTAATACCGCCTTCGGGGAAAATGCAAATCAATTCACCATTTTCTAAGGCTTGCGCTACTAAATCAAAAGCTTCTTGCATCCGTTCAGGGTTTTTCCTGCGGCTAGAGATAGGTATCGCTTTAAGTGCTTTAAATACAAAGTTTGCGCCAGGCATGTCATAGATAGCATCATGCATAACAAAACGAATTGGTCGTTGATTCATCGCAAAAATTAACATCGGATCAAAAAAGCTCACATGATTACAAACTAAAAGCGCAGAGCCTTCATCAGGAATATTATGTAAATCCTTTTTACTAATTCGGTAGATACTATGCACCAGAATCCAGCTAATCAATCTTAAAAAGAACTCAGGGACAACATACAAAATATAAACAGTCACTAGTAAATTCAAAATCGCAACGACTTTGAAAATGCTAAGAACAGAAAATTCTAAAGAAATCATTAGCGCTGCAAGTGCGCCGGCTGCAACCATAAAAATAGCATTGATAATATTGTTCACAGCAATAACTCGAGAGCGTTTTTTTTCATCGCTACGTACCTGCATAAAAGTATACATAGGCACAATAAACAAACCGCAACTAAACGAAATCATCGCCATATTAAATATGACACTCCAAATACCGGGTGTAGCAAGCATTTCTGCCAAGGTTCGCAATTCATTACTGGCAGGTACTACGGCGTTACTGAATTGCCACGTAAAAATACTAATGCCTAGCGCACCTACCGGCATTATGCCAACATCAACTCTATCACCCGACAACATCGAACAGGCAATAGAACCCAAACCAATACCAACAGAAAATGTTGCCAGTAAAACAGTAGCGACTTTGGCATCGCCATATAAAACGTTCTCAGTAAAGCTTGGGAACTGCGTTAAGATAATTGAACCAAAAAACCAAAACCATGAAATAACTAAAATTGATTTGAAAACAGGTTTATTTTTTTGAGCTTCCTTGATTATTTCAATCGTGCTTTGCCATACATTAAAAGAGATACGTAAATTTGGTGCACTCGGTTGTGCCGCTGGTATTTTACGGCTTGCCAACCAACCTAAAACGGCGACGCTAATTAATAGCGCTATTAGTGCTAGTTCAAAGCGGCTTTCGCTAGCCAAAAAACCACCAAGAGTTGTGCCGACTAAAAGGCCAATAAATGTCCCAGCCTCAACATAAGCATTACCTCGCAGCAACTCATCCTTGTGTAAGTGCTGAGGTAAAATACTGTATTTAATTGGCCCAAAAAAAGCTGATTGCGTTCCTAGGGCAAACAAAACAACCAACATCATATTAATTGACTGCAAGTACAAAGCGATGCAACCGACAGAAATGATAATCATTTCCATCACTTTTATTCGTCGAATTAAAAAAGACTTTTCGTATTTATCCGCTAACTGCCCAGCTAAAGCGCCAAATAAAAAAAAGGGCAAAATAAATATAATTGCCGCAATGTTTAATAAGAGCCCTTCATTTTCTAACACTAAACGATAAGCAATAAAAATCGCTAATATGTTTTTATATAGGCTGTCGTTAAAAACACCCAAAAACTGCGTACAAAAGTACGGTAGAAAGCGCGATTGATTAAAAAAATTATCGGACATTTATATGAGTTATTATTTAACGCAAAGCTATTCAATAGCAGATTATCATAATCAAAGACAAAGATAATCACTAAGCCAACTTCGGTTAAAAAAAGGTTAACTATTTGTATTTAAAATGTCAGAGAATAACGTTGATTACCTAATTGTAGGCCAAGGTCTGGCAGGGTCGATACTCGCTTATCAATTGATCATGCAGGGTAAAAACGTAATGGTTATCGACAATGATCACAAGCAAAGCTCTTCAAGCGTTGCTGCCGGGATTATCAACCCAATTACTGGCCGTCGATTATCTCTAGCTGATGATTTCCCAACACAGTTTTTGATCGCCAAAGAATTTTATCAACAACTCGAAACAGAACTAAATGTACATTTATGGACTGATGTTAAACAGCAACGACAAATTTCTCAGCAACAGCAAAGCAGCTATAAAAAAAGACAAACCGATAAAACGTATCGCAACTACTTAAATAAAGAAACTCAGTCACTTTTTTTTGATGACTCGTCAATAGTTCTCAACATTCAAGATAGCGCCATCGTTGATTGCAAAACGCTGATTAAAACTATCCGTGTTTGGCTCAAAGAAAAACAATCACTACTCTGCGAAAAAATTGATTATGCCAAAATTGTTATAAAGGATAAGAGCCTTAGCCTTGCTAGGGTCAATGCAAAAAAACTGATTTTCTGTGAAGGCTACCAAGCGATTAACAACCCTTGGTTGAAAGGTTTACCATTCGTATTATCCAAAGGAGAAATACTGACCGTTGAAACCAATCAAACCGTCAATACATTATTGAATTGGGGTAACTGGCTCGCACCTATTGCTGGAAAAACAAAATTAGGCTCCAATTATGAATGGGATAATTTAAGTCTCGATCAAAACAATCAGGTTAAACAAGATTTACTAAACAGCCTGTATGAAAACACTAAGCTACAAGCCAAAGTGGTAGCGCATGAAACAGGGATTCGTCCAACAACTCGGCACCGTAAGCCATTTATTGGCCGATTGAGTGAACTTGAAAATGCTTACTGTTTTAACGGTTTTGGCAGTAAAGGCTGTTTATTAATTCCGTACTACGCCGACCTCTTCAGCAACACTCTATTGAACCATACAGAGTTACCCAAAGAGTTAACACAATGGCTCTAACAGATACCGCGCATCAGGCAATACAAAAACATTTTAGCCATAGCGATCTATCAGACAAGGTGGCCATTGATGCGACCTGCGGTAATGGACACGACACCGTGTTTCTAGCACAAATGGGTTTTCATACGGTACTCGGTTTTGATATTCAAAAACATGCAATAGAGATAACTCAACAACGCCTTCTAGACCATCAACAAAACAACACTAAACTTATCCACGACGGACATGAAAATCTAGAGCAATATATTCAATCTGAAATAGAGTGCGCGATGTTCAATTTAGGCTATATGCCTAACACTGACAAAACA
Source organism: uncultured Gammaproteobacteria bacterium (assembly GCA_964517515.1). Classification (GTDB taxonomy): domain Bacteria; phylum Pseudomonadota; class Gammaproteobacteria; order Arenicellales; family Arenicellaceae; genus Arenicella. Next base: position 10,937 of record CAZFEM010000053.1, read on the forward strand.
ATTACCACTACCGAATCGACCAGCATAGAAGCGATTAAAATATCACTAAATCACCTTTCAGAAACCGGTCTGGTCTCAATACTCTGCTACCCAGGTCACCCACAAGGCGCGCAAGAAACAAATGCCATTCAAAGTTACTTAGATAATTTAGGTAACCGATGGCAAGTTGATCAAATCCTTGCAAACTATCCAGGACCTCGCGCACCGATATTATATTTAATAAAATACTAATGAGTTGAAAACTAGCTATTAAAGTGGTCAATTTTTAATCCCTTCGGCACATTTCCCCTGATGGCTTTATTTTTATCCTTTTTGTACATGCTTACGCGTAGTATCAGCGTTTATTTCAAAGTCGAAGTATTTTATAGTTTCTAAAATGAACATTTGGATAACATTGAATAGTAAAGCTCGGTACGCGTTTATATTACTAAACAAATCAATAATTGCTACTGTTGTACTAGTGATGCCGCTGCACCCTTACACCTAATCTAAAGGAGAAAAAACATGCTTCTAAACAGCTACAGATTAACCGCATTAATCAGTGCACTCATTTTCTATACTTTGCCCGTTGTCGCACAAGAAGCGCCTTCATCAGCCACAGTATTAGAGTTTGGTGGAGAAGATACACTTTTTGTTGCCGATTCGGATGCGGGCAAGGTTCATGCCTATAGCTTGCCTGAGTTTGAAGCCTTTGAAGGCACACCTCGAAGCTATAACTTGAATGGCTTTGGCGCACAGCTTGCCGAACACTTTGATATTAATCAGTCCAGTATTGTTTTTTACGACGTCGTAGTACACCCAGTTAGCCGCGAAGCGTTTGTGTCTTTTTCAACAGATAGCGACTCTTATGTGGTTCGAGTAAATCACGATGGTCAAATCAATCAATTTGATTTGACCGATGAGCACACGTCCGTAACCTTAGAAGGTGCTGCAGATGATAGCGTCACTTTTTGGCGTGACATTCCAGCCAGCACTTTTTCAGTAACAGATTTAGATTTTGTTGATGATGAGCTGTTTGTATCTGGCCTTACGACGGGTGAATTCTCATCGACATTACGACGCATCCCTTTCCCTTTTGATGGCAAAGAGCATACTGCCAGCATTGAAATGTACCACGCATTGCATGGCCAAAATGAAACTCGTGCACCAATTCGGGCAATGGAAGTGGTTTCCATTGATGGTAAAAAAACAGTCGTCGCAGCCTATACTTGCACTCCTCTAGTGACAGTGCCGGTTGAGGAGCTGAAAGATGGCACTCATGTACTGGGCAAAACTATTGCCGAACTGGGTTATGGTAATACGCCGCTTGATGTTGTGTCTTTTTCTGCGACTAGTCGTCGAGGCCAGACAGAAGATTTTGTTTTGGTTCTTAACCGCGAAAAAGCTGCTGACCTAATTCGTATGACAGACCTAAATACAGCTGTTGAAGCGGACAGCATTACCGCTAAAGCAGGGCCAGGCCAAACACTGGGTGTGACTACCTCTGTTGTACCTATGACCGGTGTTTTGCAAGCGGCGGATCAAGATTCCGAGTTTCTACTAGCGCTGCAGCGCAACCTAGAGACAGGCGATATGGACTTGGTTTCCTATACCAAGGGTGTTTATATTCGAATTTCTCAGTATTTAAATGAATATGATTTCGACACCTATGCATACCCGGACAATGCCCGCATACGCCCATTTCATAATGACTTTAAAACAAAAGAAGGTTTTGAAGACCATATCAAATAAGTTTTTAGCTTAATCGTGCTTGTAATTAGGCAGTGCATAGCTGCACTACTGGCGGTATTTGTCGCCAGTAGTGCTTATGCGACATGCGCGACGGATAATTTAAATGATAGCCAAGAACTTTCTAACAAGGGTACAGCCGAAGTATCTGATATTTACCCAACAGCTGATCAACTTCCCGAAAATCTATTGCGCTTCTACATTTATTTTTCCGAGCCTATGTCTCGTGAAAACATACTCTCTTCAATTTCACTATTAGATAGTCAAGGGGAAGAAATTCCCGAAGTCTTTTTAGATAATCGCTATGACCTTTGGTCTCCGGACGGCACTCGGCTTACCTTATTGCTCGATCCCGGTCGGGTAAAAACGGGCTTGGTTGCGCACAATCGTTTAGGCAGAGCCTTTGTTGCCGGAGAAAGTTATCAGTTAAGAATCGATGCACCGCTTGATGCACACGGCTGTGAACTTGCTGCTAGCCATACTAAAAACTTTATCGCATTGCCTGAATACACTACCGCGCCTGATATCGATCAATGGCAAACCAATCAACCCAAAGTGGCAACTAACGAACCTCTATCAATTAGTCTGGGACGTATGATTGATCATCTCTCCTTAGCTTATCGTATTCGGGTTCAAGACTTAGAAGGTAATGCAATTCGAGGTGCTTTGGAGCTTGCAGAAAATGAACAAGTCTGGCGCTTTACACCTTCCGCACCTTGGCAAGCTCAAGACTACCAAATTGCTATAGACGCCACCTTGGAAGATGTTGCTGGAAACCGATTATCCGGTTTATTCGACCAGCCACCTAGCGACGGTGAGTTAGAGGTACC
>CAZFEM010000054.1:0-13086 GCA_964517515.1 uncultured Gammaproteobacteria bacterium
AATGCTATGCATAGCATTGAAGCCAAGAATTTATTATGCGGGCATGTCCACCTGAGTTCTGAATACGACCACAAAGGGATTTATCAATGGATTGCTGGCGAAGGCCTTGGGCATGAGGATTTAGTCCACCAAGCACAGGTGTCAAAAATACTGATCGGTAAGGTAAATAACGAGCTAGCAGTGAACTACGAATGGCAAAATCTCAATATGCCTTGGGAAATGCACCAAAGCCATACACATGAGAAAAAACTTAAAGACTATGGGAATATGGAACAACTAGAATGGTATTTAGAGTCGATTAAAAGTTAGATGCTAATTTGGATGATAATCCCAGACATAAAAAAACACCTTGGCGCTAACCAAGGTGTTTTTTTATAGATAAATACCTCTGAATTAAAACCTGAGCTAATAAAGAAAAACTATTTAGCAGCAGCTTCGCCTTCTTCAGGCGTTTCTTCATAAGCATCGAACGCTGCTTCTGCTTCAGCTGTTTCTTGGCTTAATAAAGCAGCTAATTCAGCTTCTTTTTCATCAGCTTCGCGACGACGGCGCACTCGATCTTCATGATAAGCTAGACCAGTACCCGCTGGAATCAAACGCCCAACGACTACGTTTTCTTTTAGTCCGCGCAGATGATCAACTTTACCAGCGATAGATGCTTCTGTTAAGACTCGCGTTGTTTCTTGGAAAGAAGCCGCAGAAATAAATGACTCAGTTGTTAATGATGCTTTAGTGATACCTAACAATACTGGTACTGCTTCTGCACCAGTAATATCATTTGTTTTTGCTTTCTCATTTTCTTCAAGGAAACGAGTACGTTCAATTTGCTCACCTGGCAACAACTTAGTTTCACCAGGATTAGTAATGCGAACTTTACGTAACATCTGACGCACAATAACTTCAATATGTTTGTCATTGATTGTCACACCTTGTAGACGATAAACATCTTGCACTTCGTCAACAATATAATTTGTTAACGACTCTTTGCCACGTAACGACAAAATATCTTCAGCAACCGGCGAACCATCCACAACAATTTCACCCTTCTCTACAGTCTCACCTTCAAATACGTTGATAGTGCGGCCTTTGAGAATAAGCGTCTCATGTGTTTCACCTTCTTTATCAGTAATCACCAAACGTTGTTTGCCTTTGGTTTCTTTACCAAAAGAAATAACACCTGATGCAGTAGCCATAATCGCCGCATCTTTTGGTTTACGTGCTTCGAATAATTCTGCAACTCGCGGTAGACCACCAGTAATATCACGTGTTTTCGATGACTCTTGCGGGATACGAGCTAAAACATCACCAACGCCCACTTTTTGACCATCTTCAACCGTTACAATCGCACCCGCTTGTAGCGAATAACGTGCAGGCACTTCAGTACCCGCCAACATAACAGGCTTGCCTTTGCCATCCACCAATTCAATCATTGGTTTTAACTCACGTGCAGAACCACGACGCTCAGATGGGTCAATTACTTCATAACTAGTTACACCAGTTAAATCATCTGTCTGTTTATTAACAGTCATACCTTCCGTCATTTCAGAGAATTTAATCTTACCGCCCACTTCCGTTACGATTGGATGAGTATGTGGATCCCAGTTAGCGACAATTTGGCCCGCTTCAATCGCGTCGCCATCGTTGACTTGTAGCACAGCCCCATAAGGTAACTTATAACGCTCACGATCAATACCACGATTATCTTGCACGATCAATTCACCCGAGCGCGCAACGACAACGTGTTTCTTATCTGAGTTTTTCACTGAGCGAAGATTAGAGAGTTTGACACTACCGTTATTCTTAACCTCAATATTAGAAACAGATGCACCAGCTGTTGCTGCGCCACCAATATGGAATGTACGCATCGTTAACTGTGTACCGGGCTCACCAATTGATTGTGCTGCAATAACACCAACAGCTTCACCACGGTTAACCAAATGACCTCGAGCTAAATCACGTCCATAACATTTTGAACAAATACCGTAACGCGTATCACAAGTTACTGCTGAACGAACTAATGCCTCATCGATATTGTGCTCCTCAATAGCAGCAAAATATTCTTCGTCAATCATTTCACCATCAGGCACAACAACCGAGTCATCAACATGACTGATTAAATCACCAATGACGGTACGACCAAGGATACGATCCTTCAAACCGATCACTACGTCGCCACCTTGTACTAAGGCTTTACGTAGGACGCCATTGGTTGTTCCACAATCAACTTCGGTTACCACTAAGTCTTGGCAAACATCAACCAAGCGGCGAGTCAGATAACCAGAGTTTGCTGTTTTCAACGCGGTATCAGCCAAACCTTTACGTGCACCGTGAGTCGAAATAAAGTAGTGAGATACATTTAGACCTTCGCGGAAGTTAGCAGTAATTGGAGTTTCGATAATCGAACCATCCGGTTTTGCCATCAAACCACGCATACCTGACAACTGACGAATTTGCGCATGTGAACCACGCGCGCCTGAGTCTGCCATCATATAAATCGAGTTAAACGATTCTTGCTCAACCGTTTTTCCTTCAGCATCTTCAACCTCATCAAAACCAAGGTTGTCCATCATTTTATTAGCGATGTTTTCTGAAGTTCGCGTCCAAATATCAACCACTTTGTTGTAACGCTCACCATCAGTTAACAAGCCCGATGAATATTGCTCCTGAATGTTTTTAACTTCGTCTTCTGCTTCATCAACAATCTTCGTTTTTTCAGCAGGAACAACCATATCTTCAACACCGATTGAAATACCTGCCAACGCCGCATTACGGAACCCGGTATACATCAATTGGTCAGCAAAAATTACCGTTTCTTTCATACCAACGGTGCGGTAACAAAGACTGATTGCTTCAGAAATCGATTTCTTTTTCATCTTTTGATTCAGACAATCAAAAGACATGCCATCAGGCAACAACTCTGAAAGCAATGCTCTACCAGTGGTTGTTTCAGTTAAAGTGTGTGTTACTGTTTTTTCACCAGATTCTTGGTCTACAGCAACTTCACGGATACGTACTTTTACCTTGGCGTGCAATGCTACTTGTTTAGCATCATAAGCACGACGAATTTCATCAACACTACTAAAGACTTTACCTTCACCTTGAGCGTTAATCATTTCGCGAGTCATATAGTACAAGCCTAGAACAATATCTTGCGACGGTACTATCACCGGATCACCATTTGCGGGCGACAAAATATTGTTAGTAGACATCATTAAAGTACGTGCCTCTAACTGCGCTTCAATAGACAATGGCACATGTACCGCCATTTGGTCACCATCAAAGTCAGCATTATAAGCCGTACATACTAATGGGTGTAATTGGATCGCTTTACCTTCGATTAAAACAGGCTCGAACGCTTGGATTCCTAATCTATGCAGAGTAGGTGCGCGATTCAACATAATCGGATGTTCGCGGATCACCTCTTCAAGGATATCCCAAACTTCAGGCGTTTCAGCTTCTACTAACTTTTTAGCTTGTTTAATTGTCGTTGATAGACCACGCAACTCAAGCTTGTTGAAGATAAATGGCTTAAATAATTCTAGTGCCATCTTTTTTGGTAACCCGCACTGATGCAAACGTAATGTTGGACCAACTACGATCACCGAACGACCTGAGTAATCAACACGCTTACCAAGTAAGTTTTGACGGAAACGACCTTGCTTACCTTTGATCATGTCGGCCAACGATTTCAATGGGCGCTTACTAGCTCCAGTGATCGCTTTACCGCGACGTCCATTATCAAGCAAGGCGTCAACCGACTCTTGCAACATACGTTTTTCATTCCGCACAATAATGTCAGGCGCATTTAAATCTAATAAACGACGTAAACGATTATTACGATTAATCACACGTCGATATAAATCATTTAAATCCGATGTTGCAAAACGACCACCATCTAGTGCTACCAATGGACGCAAATCAGGCGGAAGAACCGGTAACACTTGCATGATCATCCAACGTGGATCATTACCCGATGATTCAAATGCTTCTAATACTTTTAAGCGCTTGGTGATGTTTTTAATCTTAGTTTCAGAACCCGTCGCGGCAAGATCTTCACGTAATTGCGAAATCTCGCGTTTGATATTCACATCGCCTAACAATTTTTGAACTGCTTCAGCACCCATGCCAGCTTTGAATTCGTCGCCATATTGCTCGATTGCGTCGAGATATGCTTCCTCTGTCATCAGAGTTTTTGGCTCAAGCGGTGTCATACCAGGATCAATAATGATATAGGCTTCAAAATAGAGCACACGTTCTATTTCTCGTACTGTCATATCGAGCATCAAGCCCAAGCGCGATGGCAATGATTTCAAGAACCAAATATGCGCAACTGGGCAAGCTAGATCAATATGCCCCATACGTTCACGACGAACCTTGGCTAAAGTAACTTCAACACCACATTTTTCACAAACAACACCACGGTGCTTTAGTCGTTTGTACTTTCCACATAAACATTCGTAGTCGTTAATTGGACCAAATAGTTTGGCGCAAAACAGACCATCACGTTCAGGTTTAAACGTACGATAATTAATTGTCTCTGGTTTTTTTACTTCACCGAAAGACCATGAACGAATTTTCTCAGGCGACGCGATACTGACTCTAATTGAATCAAAGTCATCATGAACGACACCGGGTTGCTTAAATAGATTTAGTAAATCTTGCATTGTTTATTCCTCGTTAGGTTCAGATGATTAATTGGTTGCGTCTTCTTGTAACTCGATATTGAGACCTAAGGATCGGATCTCTTTAACGAGTACATTAAATGACTCAGGCATATTTGCCTCAACCTGATAATTACCCTTAACAATGTTTTCGTACATTTTTGTACGACCGCTCACGTCATCGGATTTAACCGTTAACATCTCTTGTAGGGTATAGGCAGCACCATAAGCTTCTAATGCCCATACCTCCATCTCACCAAAACGCTGACCACCAAACTGCGCTTTACCCCCTAGCGGCTGTTGCGTAATCAAACTGTATGGACCAGTCGAACGTGCGTGCATTTTGTCATCAATTAAGTGATTCAATTTCAAAATGTACATATAACCAACGGTAACTGGGCGATCAAATTTTTCGCCAGTACGTCCATCATATAAAGTGGTTTGACCAGAAGTTGGCAAGTCAGCCAATTCCAACATTTTCTTAATTTCAGTTTCAGCAGCACCATCAAATACTGGAGTCGCCATTGGCACCCCTTTGCGTAAGTTAGATGCCATTTCGATAACTTCATCGTCGCTTAACTGTGTTAGATCTTCGACTTTACCGCTGGTGTTATAAACTTTGCCAAGAAAATCACGCATCTGCTTGGCCGATTTTTCCTCGCGCAGCATCCGATCAATTTTCTTACCAAGCCCAGCAGCTGCCCAGCCAAGATGTGTTTCTAATACCTGACCAACGTTCATCCGTGACGGTACACCCAACGGATTTAAAACGATATCTACAGTCGTTCCATCTTCCATAAAAGGCATGTCTTCAACTGGAACAATTTTAGAGATAACGCCTTTGTTACCGTGACGACCCGCCATTTTGTCACCGGGCTGTAAACGACGTTTAATCGCAACAAACACTTTAACCATTTTTAAGACGCCAGGCGCAAGATCATCACCCGCTTCTAACTTGCCACGTTTTTCATCGAATAATTCGTCGAAATAAGTTCGCTGTGTTTTTAAACTCTCTTGCAATTGCTCGATCTTATCTGCTGCATCAGAGTTTTTTAAGCTAACTTCAAACCACTTAGATCGCTCATTTTCTTCTAAGAACGACTGAGTGACTTTTTGGCCTTTCTTCAGGCCTGGGCCTTTGACAACCTCTTTGTTCTTAAGAAGGTTTTCGATTCGAGCATAAATGTCTTCTTCAACAATACGAAATTGATCATTTAAATCTTTTCGAATACTTGCAAGCTCTGACTCTTCGTTAGCTAATGCACGGGTATCTTTCTCAACACCATCACGAGTAAATACTTGTACATCAATCACCGTGCCTTTCATGCTTGATGGCACGCGTAAAGAAGTGTCTTTAACATCTGAGGCTTTTTCACCAAAGATCGCACGCAAAAGTTTTTCTTCTGGTGTTAGCTGTGTTTCACCTTTAGGTGTCACTTTACCAACCAAGATATCGCCGCCTTTGACTTCAGCACCAACATAAACAATGCCAGCTTCATCTAAACGGCCTAAGGCATGTTCGCCAACATTTGGAATATCACGCGTCACTTCCTCAGAACCTAGTTTGGTATCACGTGCTACACAAGTCAGCTCTTCGATATGAATCGTCGTGTAAACATCGTCCTTAACTAAGTTTTCTGAAATAAGGATTGAATCCTCAAAGTTGTAACCATTCCAAGGCATGAAAGCCATCAAAGCATTTCGGCCTAGTGCAAGCTCACCCATATCAGTAGACGGTCCGTCTGCTAACACATCACCACGTGCAATCGAATCACCCGCTTTAACTAATGGACGCTGATTAATATTGGTATTTTGGTTTGAACGCGTGTATTTAGTTAGATTATAAATATCAACGCCAATCTCACCTTCAGCAACCTCTTTCTCATTAACACGAACTACGATACGAGCCGCGTCAACTGATTCAACTTCACCACCACGTAATGCAGTCAAGGCAACACCTGAGTCAACGGCAACCGTGCGCTCCATGCCCGTTCCAACCAAAGGCTTCTCGCTGCGGATCGTCGGTACTGCTTGACGTTGCATGTTTGATCCCATCAAAGCACGGTTAGCATCATCGTGCTCTAAGAATGGAATTAATGATGCGGCTACCGACACAATTTGTGATGGTGCAACATCAATGAATTGAACCTGTTCTGGCGTCGACAAAGAAAATTCATTTTGATGACGACAGTTAACTAAGTCATTCGTTAGCTTGCCGTTTTTATCAACTACCGCGTTTGCTTGGGCAATCACATATAAACGTTCTTCAATAGCCGACAAGTAAACAACTTCATCTGTTACTTTGCCTTTCTCAACTTTAACGTACGGCGTCTCAAGAAAACCGTAACTATTTGTACGAGCAAATACTGCTAGAGAGTTAATCAAACCAATGTTTGGACCCTCTGGCGTTTCAATCGGACAAACTCGACCGTAGTGAGTAGGGTGTACGTCACGCACTTCAAAACCAGCGCGTTCGCGCGTTAAACCACCAGGGCCTAAGGCTGACACACGACGCTTATGCGTCACTTCTGATAATGGATTTGTTTGGTCCATAAACTGAGAAAGTTGGCTAGAACCAAAAAACTCTTTAACGACCGCTGAAACCGGCTTTGCGTTAATCAAATCCTGCGGTGTAAGGCCTTCAGCTTCTGCTAAAGTCAAACGCTCTTTCACGGCTCGCTCAACACGAACCAAACCAACTCGGAATTGATTTTCAACTAATTCACCAACTGAACGAACACGTCGGTTGCCTAAGTTGTCAATATCATCGATATCACCCTTACCATTCTTCAGGTCGATAAGCGTTTTCATAACATCAATGATGTCTTGTTTGCTCAAAATACCGTCGCCTTTATCTTCCTCACGAGCAAGGCGGCGATTAAATTTCATACGACCTACTTCAGACAAGTCATAACGATCTGGGTTGAAAAACATATTCTGAAATAATCCTTGTGCCGCCTCTTTTGTTGGTGGCTCACCAGGACGCATCATACGATAAATTTCAACCTGCGCTTCTAACTCACTATTAGATGGGTCATTACGCAAGGTTTCAGACATGTATGGACCTTCATCCAAATCATTAGTGTAGATAACTTCAACCGTTTTAACGCCTAACTCAATAAGTTGCTCAACCAACTCTTCAGTTACAACCTGATTGGCTTCTGCAACCAGTTCGCCGGTCGATGGATCGGCAATATCTTTTGCCATTGTGCGACCAATAAAATAGTCATTCGGAACTGTGATCGCAGATAATTTTGCTTCTTCAATTTCACGAATGTGGCGTGCAGTTATACGGCGACCTGCTTCAACAATCATTGCGCCACGTTTTTTAGTGATATCAAATGCTAATTGTTCACCACGTAGTCGTGATGGCACTAGATTCATGGTGATTTCTTTTTTACCAAGATTGAAGGTGTCATTATTAAAGAACATCTCCAAAATTTCTTGCGTGGTATAACCCAAAGCACGCAATAAAATACTGCCCGCTAATTTACGACGTCGATCGATACGGATAAACAATAAATCCTTCGGATCAAATTCGAAATCCAACCATGAACCACGGTAAGGAATGATGCGTGCAGAAAATAATAATTTACCTGAAGAATGTGTTTTGCCACGATCATGATCAAAAAACACACCAGGTGAACGGTGTAACTGAGCAACAACAACACGCTCAGTACCATTAATAACAAATGTACCGTTATCGGTCATCAGTGGCATATCGCCAAGATAGACTTCTTGTTCTTTTACTTCTTTAATTGGTTTTGAACCAGTCGCTGTTTTCCCTTCATCCTTGTTATAAATAACAAGACGCATCTTCACGCGTAACGGCGCAGCATAAATCAATCCACGTTGCTGACATTCTCGAACGTCAAAAGCTGGAACACCTAATCGATAACTGACAAACTCTAGCGCAGCACTACCATTAAAGCTTTCAATCGGAAAAACCGAACTAAAAGCAGCTTGTAAACCTTTATCATTACGCGCATCAGGCTCAATATCTGCCTGTAAATAATTACGATAAGACTCAAGTTGAGTTGATAGAAGGTAAGGAATTGGTAAAACGCCTTCCGGACGTTTTGAAAAACTCTTACGCAAACGCTTCTTTTCAGTAAAAGAGTAGCCCATTTTTTAACCTCGGTATGTTAAACATGGAGATTGTTTTATTTACAAAACAATCATAAATCATCGTATCTAAACTACTTTGATACGACCTTAGTAATCATATAAATAAGAGTCTAATTTGACTCTCGAAAAAGCGGGATAAGGCTGATGAGTTCACACCCATCAGCCTTGGTACTAATCCTGCTTTTTGCAGTTATGTTCAATGGCTAAAATCAACCACTAAACACACCCCAAAAAAATCGGGGAAAGTGAACAACTCTTATTTCAACTCAACAGAAGCGCCTGCTTCTTCAAGTGACTTTTTAAGTTCTTCAGCTTCACCTTTAGCAACACCTTCTTTCAAAGTCGCTGGCGTGCCTTCAACCATGTCTTTAGCTTCTTTCAAGCCAAGACCTGTTGCGCCACGCACAGCTTTAATTACTGCTACTTTGTTATCGCCGAAACCAGTTAGAACAATGTCAAACTCGTCTTTTTCTTCGGCTGCGCCGCCAGCGTCACCGCCACCAGCTGGAGCAACAGCAACAGCTGCAGCTGCTGCAGAAACACCAAATTTCTCTTCCATCTCTGAAATCAATTCAGAAAGTTCAAGAACGGACATTGAAGCAATCGCTTCTAAAATATCTTGCTTACTCATTTGTAAAACCTCTAATTAAATTAAATAACTAAAACTGGTAAAAACTAATCGTTACAAAAGATTGCTAATCAAACTCAGCTTTCTTTTGCGTCTCTTACTGCAGCCAAACCACGTGCGAACTTGGTAGGAACCTCGTTGAGTGTTTGAACGAACTTTGCAACAGGCGCTTGCATAGTGCCCATTAACTTCGCCAACAACTCTTCGCGACTCGGAAGTTTCGCAAGTGCTGTGATCTCACCATCTGATAAAAGCTCACCCGACATCGAGCCCGCTTTAATATCAAAGGCATCATACTCTTTGGCATATTTGTTGATCACTTTAGCAACGGCTACTGGGTCTTCCGACGCAGCAAATGCTAAAGGTCCAACTAAATGCTCATCCAAGCATGCAAAGTCAGTATCTTTAACAGCACGACGTAACAAAGTGTTTTTAACCACTCGCACGTACACATTGTTCTCATGAGCTTCGCGGCGTAGAGTTTTCATTTGCTCTACAGTTAAACCACGATACTCAGCAACAATAGCTGTTTTAGCGCTACCGACTACAGTAGAGACATCTTCAACGACCTGTTTCTTTTGATCAAGATTAAGGCTCATATCAGAGCTACCTCCAGTTTTGGTACCCTAAATTCAGTTTCACAAATAAATGCATTAACTGTCTTTTTGGGACACCATCTACGCAGGACATTAAGTTTCTCTATCTAAACACTTACATTTACTTTACTTTGGATTGAAGATCTAAAAAAACAAACCTTCAACCCAAGCGAACTTTTGTGAGCGATAAGACAGCGAACCACCTACGGTCTTTGACAAACCCAACAATACCGAAGCATTATTGAGCACCCATTGTTGATTAAACGACTACGCAGTTTATAACTGCGGTAATGTCGCTCGATCAACACGAACACCAGGTCCCATACTAGTGGAGACTGATACTCGCTTTACATACTGCCCTTTAGCTGACGATGGTTTTGCTTTATGTAACGCCGTCATAAGAGCTTCGAAATTTGTTTGTAAATCTTCAGCAGAAAAAGAAGCTTTACCTACAGTACATTGAATAATGCCTGCCTTATCAATACGAAATTGTACTTGACCGGCTTTGGCATTTTTAACTGCGGTTGCAACGTCTGGAGATACTGTGCCCGTTTTTGGGTTTGGCATTAAACCTTTAGGGCCCAAAATTTGACCTAGTTGACCAACAACGCGCATCGCATCTGGACTAGCGATGACGATGTCAAAATCCATCTCGCCTTTTTTGACCTTATCTGCCAAATCATCCATACCAACAATATCTGCACCAGCATCTTTAGCTTTATCAATATTGTCACCATCAGTAAATACGGCAACACGAACTGATTTACCCGTACCTTTTGGCAACACAGTTGCGCCACGCACGGCTTGATCAGATTTTTTTGCATCAATACCTAAGTTGATAGATACGTCTACCGATTCATCAAACTTTGTTGATGCAGTTTCTTTAACCAAGCTAAACGCTTCGGTTACCGAATAAAAATTCTCTGGGTCTACTTTTTCAGCAGCTGCTCTATATCTTTTACCCATGATTAAACTCCTTCCGTCTCAATGCCCATACTACGAGCAGAGCCGGCAATTATTTTTACTGCTTGATCAATGTCATAAGCATTTAGATCAGCCATTTTTGCCTGAGCAATTTCTTCTAACTGGGCGCGGGTAACTTTGCCTACTTTATCAGTATGTGGAACGCCACTACCTTTTTGAATACCCGCTGCTTTCTTTAGTAACACAGACGCAGGCGGCGTCTTCATGATGTATGTGAAACTCTTATCAGAGTACACAGAGATAATTACGGGGACAGGTAAGCCTTTCTCCATCTCCTGCGTAGCCGCATTAAAGGCTTTACAGAACTCCATAATATTAACGCCATGCTGACCCAATGCAGGGCCAACTGGTGGACTCGGGTTAGCGCCGCCAGCCGGCACTTGAAGCTTAATCAAAGCATCAACTTTTTTAGCCATCTCTATTTACTCCGTAGTATTTCAAAAAAATACTATTGTTTGGGTTCAAACGCTTGGATTAACAAGCTCCCCGATTAATATAATTACTACTTTCCTCGTTTGAGAGTCAGAAGTAATGCTTAAACAAGGCGTAGATTATTTTTGAGCGCGGAGCGTGCTGAAGCACGTGAGCACTCAAGAATCATCTACAACGCAGGATAAGCGTTGCTTATGGCTCTCAAATTAGCCTTTCTCTACTTGGCCAAAATCCAGTTCTACCGGAGTCGACCGACCAAAAATCGAAACCGCAACACGCAATTTCGATTTTTCATAATTTACATCTTCAACCGTGCCATTAAAGTCAGCAAACGGTCCTTCTGTCACTCGTACCAATTCACCTGGCTCGAATGAGAATTTATGACGCGGCTGATCACTACCATCTTGAACCTGTTGCAAAATACCGCTGGCTTCTGCTTCAGTCAAAGGCGTTGGATCGGATGCCTTACCACCGATAAAACCCGATACTCTTGGCGTGCTTTTAACTAAATGCCAAGTTTCATCGTTCATAATCATTTGCACGAGCACGTAACCAGGATAAAACTTACGCTCACTAGTACGTTTCTGACCCGCTTTCATCTCAACGACTTCTTCAGTTGGGACAAGGATCTCACCGAAAAAATCTTCCATGCCATGACGATTAATACTTTCTTCTAGAGTCAATTTGACTCGTTTCTCATAGTTTGAGAATGCCTGCACCACAAACCACTGCATACCAGGCTTTCCCTCTGGTAATACATTTGACTCAGCTTGTTGCTCGGGTACTGTATTTTCTGACATGAGAATAATATTTTCGATACTTATTTTTAAGTACTATTAAAATAGGAATTAATTACCAATTCCTAACAAAAGATCATAGATCACTTCGAAGACGCCTAAATCAACCAAATATAAAAACAGTCCTACTAAGAAGACTGCAACCAAAACGACAATCGTCATTTGGATCGTTTCTGGTCTAGTTGGCCAAACCATTTTACGTCTTTCCATATTGGCGCCTTTGACAAAACCAATTGCGTCAGCGCCATATTGTGAGCTAGCAGCAACAAACACAGCCAAAACAATGGCTGCGAGCATAATGCCAACTCGAATCAAAACAGAAATGTCTTGACCCAAAAAACTAGGTAGCTGGTAGTAAGCGATTATTCCAGCGAGCAGTATTAACACTGATGCACCAATTTTCACTTTATCAATATTCACTTATCTCAACTCTCGGTCGTAATTAACTAAAATCAAACTACTTTCTAAACTTTTATATATAAACTACTTCTATAAATAACTTCTATTTTCGTACTTTAATTCTGCTACCACTTCTTAAAATAATTTAAGTTGGCAGGCCAGGAGGGAATCGAACCCCCAACCTACGGTTTTGGAGACCGTCGCTCTGCCAATTGAGCTACTGGCCTAAACTATTATTATCAACAAAATCAAACACTTACAAAAAGCACTTAAATTCTCTCAAACCATAGGTACATAAAAGGTGGGCTAATATACATTAGCCCATACAATTTATCCAGCGCTAGTGGTCGATTAAATCAATCTTTAATCAAAAAAATCTACCGCTATCAGCACTACTTTCAGCACTACTAGTGCGGTAGATTTTGTCTTGAATCGAGGCGCGGATAATTTTAAAAAACGGA
>CAZFEM010000055.1:0-11754 GCA_964517515.1 uncultured Gammaproteobacteria bacterium
TTACGTAGCGCGGCAATACGATCATCTAATGGCGGATGCGTTGAAAACATCTTTTTAAGATTGCTGTTAATACCAAACGCCGCTAATTGTGATGGCAGCTCACCACTCTGACCCATCTTGAGGCGTTCTAGTGCGCCAATCATATTTTGTGTACTAGAATATTTTGCACCGCCTTCGTCAGCTCTAAATTCACGACTGCGACTAAAGTAACTAACAACGATCGACGCTAAAAAACCAAAGATCATTTGTCCGCCGGTATAACCTGCGTAGTAGCCCATTCGGCTATTGCGCCCTAAAATCTGTGCTAAACCACGAGCAGCAACTAACACAAAGGTATTAACTACACCTTGAATTAACGTTAGTGTCACCATATCACCATTTGCTACGTGCGCAATTTCATGGCCCATAACGGCTTCAGCTTCTTCGCGACTCATATTTTCAAGCAACCCGGTACTGACAGCAACTAACGCATCATTTTTGTTTGCACCTGTAGCAAATGCATTCATCTCGGGAGCGGCAAAAATACCAACTTCAGGCATACCAATGCCCGCTTCTTGAGCTTGGCGAGTCACGGTACGCATTAACCATTGCTCTACTTCGTTGCGCGGTTCTGTAATCATTTGCAAGCCAGCCATTTTTTTTGCGCTGCGCTTAGACATTAATAGTGAAATAAACGCTCCACCCATACC
Organism: uncultured Gammaproteobacteria bacterium; assembly: GCA_964517515.1. GTDB lineage: Bacteria > Pseudomonadota > Gammaproteobacteria > Arenicellales > Arenicellaceae > Arenicella. The sequence continues at coordinate 690 of CAZFEM010000055.1, forward strand.
AAATATTAGTGCAAATATTAAAGATGTCGTAGCCTGCGTTCTATATTCAACCGGCAAAAGCGGCATAATTATTGCAAGAATAATACTGAAGACAATCATGACGGCAGCGTTGGTCGCTAAAAAATATAAAACTCTTCTCACGTCTTTACTCCTCTTTTATCAAGTTAGCTATAATATGGTGATTAATAATAGTCGATTCAAGCTTACTCTTTGTAAGTTTTTGTTACAAAATAAGGCATTCGATTCTTTACACCTATCTACAAACGATTACTTTACGAATATGCTGAGTGCACTGCAAGAATTATTTAATTTCACACCGGATAAAGAAGGCGCTAACAATCAGCTTGATATTAAACTAGCGGCAGCCACCTTAATGTTTGAATTAATCCGCGCCGATGGTAATGTTGACCCGAATGAAGTGGCGCACATGCGCGAAATACTGGTCTCGCAGTTTGCTCTAGACAACAACGCGGTCGATAGACTCTGCCAACTCGCCGAAGAGAACGCCATCGAAGCAATTAGTTTGCATGCTTTTACGCGCGAAATATGCGAGCAATGGGATAACTCAAAACGAGTAGAGTTATTAGAAAACCTGTGGTTTTTAGCCTTAAGTGATGAAATTATTGACAGCCATGAACGCCACTTAGTGCGCAAAATAGCAAATCTGTTATACCTAAATGAAACGGAAATCATCCAAACTAGAGAACGTGCTAGGCAGCGCGTAACTAGCGAATTGAGTAACGAGTGTTAATTTTTAACCCTAGCATTCGTGCTCAGCAGCCTCTAAAATCAGCAAATAATAAAAACCTTAAGCGTGTTTCATGACTTATATAAAAATTAAAAATATTGCCATTCTTGTTGCACTAACTAGCTTGTTAGCCGCTTGTTCTGGCGAACCAACTAACTCATCAAACGTTGCTAATACTGCCGCAGCTCCTGCTGAAACAATTAAACTTAAACTTGCGCATGGCTGGCCAAAGTCTTATCCGATATTTGGTGAATCAGTTGATGATTATGCGGTATTAGTTAACGAAATGTCTAACGGGCGTATCGAAATCACCGTCGACAGCACTAACAAACACAAATCTGCCTTTGGCATTTTTGATTTCGTTAAAAGCGGTCAATACGACATCGGTCAAACTGCTTCCTATTATTATGGCGGCAAAGATCCCGACACTCTGTTCTTTGCTTCAATGCCTTTTAGCATGACAACTCTAGAACAAACAGCCTGGTTTTATGAAGGCGGCGGTCTTGAACTGGCTAATGAAATTTATGCCAAACATAATATCGAAGTTGCGCTTGGCGGCAATACTGGCATGCAAATGGGTGGTTGGTTTCGTAAAGAAATAAATACCCTTGAAGATATGCAGGGTTTAAAAATGCGCATCCCTGGCTTTGGTGGCAAAGTCATCGCGGGTGTCGGTGCTGTACCAACCAACATTCCCACAGGTGAACTCTACCAAGCTCTAGAACGCGGCACGATTGATGCTCTTGAATGGGTCGCGCCGGGTCTTGATTTACGCATGGGGTTTCATAAAATCGCGCCTTACTATTACACTGGCTGGCATGAACCCGGCACGGAATTGATGTATTTCTTCAATACCAACAGCATGGCTAAACTACCTGAATGGGCTAAATCTATTCTGCATAATGCGGCACGCTTAATTGCCTATGACATGAGTACAGCGACCTATGCTGCCAACGTCGAAAATTGGGATACCATTGCTAAGAATTACCCTGATGTGCAGATAAAAGAGTTTCCGCAAGAAGTTCTTGATGCCCTCAAGCAATCCAATGCTGATTTACTGCAATCAGAATCAGCACGCAGTCCATTGGCTAAAAAAATAATCGATTCACGCGCTGAGTACCTACGTAAATCTCGCGCTTGGACGAATATCGGCCAACGCGCCTACCTCGATACCGTATCACCGATCAATTAAAGCAGCGCGCACCTAACGCTTGGTGATATAAGTTGCTTGGTCAAACCTCGATATGCTATTGCTAAAAAAGCTTGAGATAAAACTCAACAGGCTAATGGATATGGTCGGTGCTTTAGCCGCCGCCCTTTTGATTCTATTAGTATTAGTGATGTCGTATAACGTTATTGCTCGTTATGCCTTTAGCGCTTCTTCTATTGGTCTTGAGGAACTATCTTGGCACCTCTATGCAGCCATCTTTCTACTTGGTCTGTCTTTCGCACTTAAATCAGGCTCGCACGTGCGCGTTGATTTAATTTATGAAAACCTATCAAGTAAAACAAAAGCCCTTATTGATCTAGTCGGCTGCCTATTTTTCCTACTGCCCTTTTGCTTGGTGGTGATTTGGACTGGTTGGCAATTCACTTTTGCTGCCTACGGGCTTGGCACACAACCCGATTCAGTCAGCGCTTTTTTTCAACAGCTAGTAACTACCGGCATTGGTGAAAAATCACAAGACCCTGGCGGTTTATTAAACCGTTGGATAATTAAAGGGCTAATCCCACTGTCCTTTTTCTTTTTATTGCTCGGCGGCATTAGCTTTTTTATACAACGTTTGAATACCTTTCTTGGTATTGAACAGCTTGATATCAAACCTGATGATGTCAAACAAGGACAGGCACACTGATGATTGGTGTTTCGATTTTCATTGTTGCTTTGCTGCTTTTATTGTTTGGCTTCCCTGTTGCCTTTACTTTTGCCGGCATTGGTATTGCTTTTGTTGTACTGTTTGCTGATCCCAATCAACTCGCGCAAATTCCTTATCGTATCTACTCAAATATGGGTGATAACGGTGAAGGCTTAGTGCTGATGGCTGTGCCGCTGTTTATTTTTATGGGCATCATTCTCCAACGCACCAAACTGGCTGAACAATTACTTGAGTCGATGGGTCAGTTATTTGGTTCATTACGTGGCGGTCTAGCCATTTCAACTATTTTAGTAGGCGCACTGTTAGCCGCTTCGACGGGTGTTGTTGGCGCGAGTGTCGTTGCTATGGGGCTAATTTCTTTACCCGTCATGCTACGCCACGGCTACAGCAAAAAACTTGCCACCGGCACCATTGCAGCATCTGGCACTTTAGGTCAGATTATTCCGCCGTCAATCGTGTTGATTATTTTAGGCGATGTTCTTAATGTTCCTGTTGGAGATTTATTTCGCGCAGCACTGTTACCGGGGCTCACCTTAATCGCTGCCTATATTCTTTATGTCATCGTATCAAGCTGGTTAAACAGCTCATCAGCGCCTGCCATACCGGTAGACCCGACTGTGCAAAAATCTAAAATTATTGTGCGCGCACTTATTGCCGTTATTCCACCGCTACTATTAATTTTGGTTGTCTTGGGTTCTATTTTTCAGGGCATTGCCACACCAACTGAGTCATCAGCATTAGGCTGCTTAGGCGCAGTAGCTCTCGCACTTATTTATCGTAAATTCTCTATCGCAATGCTTTGGGAAAGTGCCATAGAAACCGTCAAAATAACCGCTATGGTGTTTGCTGTTTTATTAGGCGCATCAATTTTTTCAATGGGTTTTTCTTACACAGGCGGTGAAGAACAAATTGCCGAATTATTACTTAAGATCCCTGGTGAAAAATGGGGCTTTTTAATTTTCACCATGTTGTTAATCACCCTTCTTGGTTTCTTTTTAGACTACATTGAAATCTCTTATATCGTCTTGCCATTAATTTATGTGGTGGTTGACGAATTAGGCATTAATCTAATCTGGTTCGCCATTTTAGTTGCGATGAACCTGCAGACTTCCTTTTTAACACCGCCATTTGGCTTTGCTCTTTTTTATCTTAAAGGTGTCGCACCGAATGATATTCGTACTATGGATATATACCGCGGCGTCATTCCTTTTATCCTGATTCAGTTAGCCGTATTGTTGTCGGTCATTATTTTTCCCAACTGGTATGGCTTAAGTTCTACGCAAGCAGCACTCTGGTAACCGTTTTATACAATGCAAAGTTCTGTTTTATGTCGTTAATAAAGGGTTTATTTATATCTAAACTTGGGGCATCATAGCGACCAAATCAAAGCAACACGCTTGATTTACAACATTTTAGTTAATTTCAAAACCATAGGTAGACGTCTAAGTGGCAAAAGAAGATCAAATCGAAATGGAAGGTACAGTTATTGATGCCCTCCCAAATACACAATTTAAAGTAGAACTTGAAAACGGTCATGTTGTGCACGCGCACATATCTGGCAAAATGCGAAAGAATTACATTCGTATTTTACGCGGTGACCGAGTGATGGTTGAACTCACACCTTACGATTTAACCAAAGGTCGTATTACCTACCGTAATCGTACATAGTTACTAGCCCACAAGATTTGCTTCTAAACTCAAGGATTGAGACGTAATTAATATCATTAGTTTAAGTATCTAAGCAACATATTAATATGGTCTGTTTAACTGGATAAAAAAACACTGTACATATTTTCAGTATTTTGTTAAGATCAGTTGTATGAAAAATACAGAACTGAAACCACTTACTAAACGTCAACAAGAAATTTTTGACTTTATCCTAGATCGCATGACTACCAACGGAGCGCCACCAACGCGCGTTGAAATCGCCGAACATTTTGGCTTTAAGTCACCCAATGCGGCAGAGGACCACCTCAAAGCACTGGATAAAAAAGGCCATATTCAACTAATCTCAGGCACCTCTCGTGGGATTTTTATTGCCGAAGCCGCCCGAATAAACACGCAATTAGAACAAATTGACCCTGAATTAGGTCGCGCCGAAGGACTTGCTATTATTGGTGATGTTGCTGCTGGTGCACCTATTTTTGCTAGCGAGCACGTCCAACAATATGTCAATGTTGACCAAGCTTTGTTTTCTGAAAATGCCGATTACTTACTCAAAGTTAAAGGTGACAGCATGATTAATGCCGGCATCTATGAACAAGACTTATTAGCGATTAAACGCACTTCTTCAGCGAAAGAAAATGAAATTATTGTCGCGCGTATTGAAGACGATGTTACCGTTAAGCGTTTTCAACGCCAAGGAAGTAAAGTCTCTTTAATTGCTGAGAATGATGACTACGACCCGATTGACGTCGACTTACAAAATCAAGTATTTGCCATTGAAGGTGTCGTTGTAGGTTTAATACGTCGTTGGCCTTAGTGAGGGCTCTCTACGCTGAGGTGTAGAAATCTAGACGTCAACTATTTGACCTTAGCGGATATTAAAGATTTAAGACGTGACACCTATTTCCACACTTTCTCGTTTATTCTTCTTCGACATTAATCGCGGAGATAACATTGGTGTTATCAAGGAACTGATGCAGCTTCATTGGCTAATTATCTCGCCGAACTAATTCAATAGTCCCTAAAAACTCACGCTTACCATGGCAAGCATATAAAATAGTCTTTACCCTCAAAATTCAAATCAAACATTTGCAAACTAAGTCTGCGTTATGCTATACATGCGTCTATCTAAATAAAGGTCGCGCAGTGTTTGTTTAGCTTTCGCCTACACATCTAGCTAATTAGCTAAGCGGCGAGTTTACTACAAAAAAGACATGCTCTGATCAATTAAATACATTGGATTTACATGCTATAGACAAAGGTTAAATGTTAAATGCTTTACCAATCAAAATGCTTAAATCACAATTTCTAACTGACGTTACTCTATTTACTAACAAAAAATCATGAAAAAAATATCCCTTCTAGCCTCATTAAGGCTAATTATACTAGTCACCTCACTCGCTTCTTCAGCCTTTGTTATGGCTCAAAACAGAGTTGTCGTTATACCGCTGTCAGGTGATGACTTAGAACCGTTAGCTAATATCATTACAGTAGCAAAAAACAATGGTGATTTTACCAATCCAATCGATGCTATGAACTCAATTTCTGATGCATCCGAAACTAATCCATATTTAATTGTTATCGCGCCCGGTGTGTATGACATCGGAACTGATGATTTAGATATTAAGTCTTTTGTTTCCGTTGCTGGAAGTGGACCTAAAATTACAGTAATAACAGGTACCGGTTCTCAACTTGTTGCTACAAACGATGATACGTTTATCCAAGATGTAAGCTTAGTGCTAACTGGCACTACGACAGGACCACAAACAGTAATAGATGGATTTCGATCAAACAGGGCAATAGTGCAAAACGTACATGCATCCTTAGACAACGATAACTCTTCTAATAGACAAGTGCTCTTCGTCCGATTATCAGATGATACAATTATTCGCGATAGTATCTTAGAAGTTACTGGAAGTGTAGCAGGCGCTGTTGGCATTACATCGTCCGGAGCTGGCCCTGACATACTTGTCAGCAACACCATTATTTCTCTCCCAAATAGCACTGATGATCCGATAACCTTTGAAGCTGGTGGGACTGTTGAAGCCATTTGTGACTCTGTGAGCTTCGTTTCGGGGAGTAGAAGTTTTGGCGACAGAGTTATTCTTGAAGATGACTGCACTAATTAGAAGCCAAAATACACAAACAAGTGTTCATCTGTAACGGCCTAATGATAGTTGATCACTAGTTCCATATTCCAAAGGAAAATGGTAGGAAAATGGGGTCAGAGCCGATTTTTTAATGACCGATTTAGTCTGCAACAGACTCTAATGATATTCAATACGATCTAGTTTGCCCTAAGTGAGCATTCATAAATGTGGTCAGACCTCATCAATAAACCTTATATCTCTGGCCAGAGTAGTGTTTCAGGATGAAACTGTGACCATGCGAACCAAAATGCTTGGTGAGTACCTAGATCTTTTCCTTCTGAATCAATCGCTTTCACACCGCCTGCATCTAATACAATTTTGATATTTTCAATCTCAACTTCCTCACCTGCATTGAGCACTGTAATCAGGCTAGCAACATGGAACGCAATGGGTTTACCTGATGCAGTGACGATACCCAATATATCTTCATGAACAGGAAGCCTAGTATCAACGTCGCCGACAGGAAAAATTGGACCGTTCGCATCGCGACCATTTCTAAAATCAAAATCTCGACCAAGGGCTAATCGTTCATCCAATACTGTCGTATTAGGATAGGATTTTTTCCACTCTCCCCAAGTCGTTGTGACAACACTAGCTTGACTAAGTTGCACTCCCTTTTCTAATAGAGAGCCAGTCACCGCATTGCCTCTAAAAGTATCAAAAACAGAGTACGTATTCAGGTCGTACATTACTTTATTAGAGCGACTCAATAGTCCAGAGGTGCGTAATACAGGACGTTCAACACCATCTGGGACTTCATCTGTGAACCATGCCTGCGCAGCACCGCAGAGAGTGCAGTAAGGAATGCCTAAATCACGCCCCCCGAGTGTGTCATTTACCATTTCGCGAACTTCCATAATCTGGCGTGGGTAAGCCCTGGCTTCGCCGTTGAGAGCGATACCAAAAACAATATCATCATCGTCTAGCCATTCTGCAAATTTTGCCTCAGTGACAGGAGGGTTGTCCGCTGCAGGGATACAGTTACAGGCATCATCTGTTTTATCAAACGCACGGTTATCAATTTGAACGCCACCCCATGACACAAATCGCCAATCGATATCACCTTCAACAAAAATTGGTTGCCACGCTGGCAGTGCTGTGGTGAAGATATTGCTTTTATATTTGAGATAATCAGGTGGTTCAGGAATATCCCACGCTATTAAGCGATTAGTAGCATCATGCCAAACACTTACATTGCCTGAATCAAAGTTGAGCAGTTGCTTTATTGTGGTTTCAAGTTCATTGCCTAACGCTCCGCCACCAGAAAATCGTAATAAATCCGTCACTATCCATGCTAAACGCGGATCATTAGATTCTCTTATAATTTTTATGGCTTCATCTTGCTCAGTACCCCACCCATCTGTAAACCCATCAATAAAAACTTTCTCAACAGCAGCCTGCAGTGCTGTACTCAATGGACCATTAGGCACTGCGGGTGCCGACCCAAAATCTCTTTCACTGCCTCGCGGCAATGCAGCTCGAGCAAGAGAAGTTGCAGCAGAAACACCACTATTCACAGATGATTGAGCAAAACTGTACTCGACTAAAAGTAGCGACTGCAATGCAAGTAAGGCAAAAGAAATAAGTGCGCGTTTTATAAACAATGGAATATCTCCTATAAAATATAATGGCATGTACTAAATGACAGGAGAACTCCACTATATATTTCACAAAACTATTCTAATAAAAGAATAAAAGGGGATAAACCACGTTTAATTATGAATATAAGCTTTGAGTATGAACAGCCTTTGTATGATCTACTTATATAAAATAGTTGATCAGATTAGTTTAAAATAGTGTTTTTATAATTCCTCATTGAACAGCGAAGGCTATTGCAAATGTTAGCAGGTTTATTTTCTCAGGCGTGGCAAAGTGATGTGGTGGAGAAACGCCTTGAATGGATACAGAAAGTCGATGAGTCGACCCCTACAAAACAAGCAATACTCGTTAGTCTCGTTGAGCAAGATTCGGAACTGAGTGTTCGTCAGGCCGCGCTTGATAAACTAACGTCACCGTTACAAGCCTTTGAATTGAGTAACGCTCATAATGATGTCACGACACGCCAACATGCATCTCGTGTACTCGCAAAACTTATTGGTGTTAATAGCAATATTAGCGAACAAGAATGTCGCGACTTGATAAAAAGCAACCCAAAGATAAAACCTGCACTTGCCAAACATTGCACCTATGCAGCGTTGCGTCATGAACTCATAGAACAACTATCAGAAGCGCAACAAAGTGAGATTATCGCTGAGGTTTCTTTTACTGATACTCGGCAATTGATTGCAAAAAACCTTGTATCAGAAGATGCCCTAAGAACGGCTAAAAAAGGACTTAGAGGTAAAGACACTAGTGCGGAAAAAATCATAAAGTCCAAACTGGATGGGATTAACACCACTGCAAAAAAGTTAGCTAGCGAGAAAGAACTGGCTGATGAACTGTGTGCAAAAATGGAGCTATTGGCTAGTTATACAAAATGGCGTCCAGAATTCAAAGGTCAATACATAATCTGTGACCGGCAATGGCAAGAAAAAGGCTTTTCACCTGAACCATCAGTGCTCGCCCGTTATGATTCTGCTCACGCAGTTGTCTCAGCGGAGGTAGAGAGGCAGATTAAAATAAAACAAGCGCAGAGTACTCAACAAGAATGCTGTTCGCAATTTACAACCCTTAATACTACTTTAGCGACACTGAGCATTGAAGAGGCGTTAAAAGATAAGTCAGCTCACACAAAATTACACAAGGATACGCTAGAAAGATGGCAGCAACAGATTAAGATTGATGAACCTAAACACGACCTAGTTCAACAGTTCAACAAGGCACAACAAAATGCCGAGAGTGCGTTAACGTTTTTTGAGGTGATTGAAAATATTCCTGCACCTGAAGATGACGCCAACGTTGTTGATAACAAAAATACTATCAAACAGCTAAAAACTGCACTCAAACAACTCAATTGGTCATCGGATTATCCACAACTTACTGCTAAGACAGAAATAGAAAAGCGTATAGATGACTTATTGCAAAGCAATGAACAAGCTAAAACAGACGCAAAAAATCAGTTAGATAAATTACATAAAAGAATTAATCGTTTACTTGGCAATACTAATAGAGGAACTTTAGTCGTTGCGCGTCGCGAGCTTGAAGCTGTGCAAAAAGCGGTCGAAAAATACAGTGGCAAAGATAGAGCCGCTTTGGATGAACGCATAGAAAAAGCGACCGCAGCGATAAAGAAAATGGGTGACTGGCAAGATTTTGCTACTGAGCCAAAGTATTTAGCGTTGTGTGATCAGATGGAAGCATTACAAAAATCAACGCAACACCCAGATAAGCTGGCAAAAAAGATTAACGATCTGCAGCAGAAATGGAAAGCCGTAGGTCAATCGGATAGTGCTGATAAACATTGGGATAGATTTAAACTTGCTGCCGATCAGGCTTATGAACCGTGTTCTATATTTTTTAAGCAACGACGCGCTACTCGTTTGGAGAATTTAAAACGCCGTGAACCATTAGTTACACAAATGCGTGACCTGCTAGAAAAAACTGATTGGGATGAACAATTAGACTACCAACCCGACTACAAAGGTATTGAAAACGAACTCAGAAGAATTAGTAATGAGTGGCAAAAAATCAAAGATGTTGAGCCTAAGCAAGGGCAAAAACAATGGTTAAAATTGAGTAAGTTTAAATCAGCTATTTATGCAAAATTAGATGTTGTGTATGACGCAAATATTGAATTAAAAAACCAGTTAATTGCACAAGCACTGGCTATGTTGGAAAGTGACATTCAAGAACAATCATTAACAAAGTTACAGTATTTGCAAAGTAAGTGGAAAACAATCGGCGTCACTCGACGCAAACAAGACCAAGCTGCTTGGAAGAAGTTCACCAAGGCGACTGATGATGTCTACGCCAAAATTCAAGGTCTGCGCAAAGATAAACGCGCTGAAGAAGACCAGCAACTCGATGCCTATCGATCAGTGATTAAAAAGGTTCAAGTCTTAGCAAAAAACACCACTTCTCTTGCTGAAGGTGATCGAGAATTTGAATTGCTACAGAATGAGTATCAAGCATTGCCTGAGCTACCGCATAATTTGCCAGAAAAACTAATCAAAGGGCTAGAAAGCGACTATCGACGCTCAAGTGATAACTACAGCAAAGCCCGAGAACGCGTTCAACTTGCCGATAAGGCAAAGGCAATGCAAGCGGTCTACCAATACGCAAACCTATGCGAGAAATTAGAAGCATTAGGTTCTAAAGCAACTCCTGAACAAACATTAAAAATCAAAACAGAAATCACTGAGTTAGTCATTAGTGACAAAAAAATTCAACAACGCCTAGAACAACGCCTCGATTCGGCTCACCTTGATGATCGCGAAACATATACCCAAACTCGCAAAGAGCTTTGTATCGACTTAGAAATCTTATTAGGCGCAGACAGTCCTTCTGAGGATCGTGCATACCGCATGGAGATTCAACTACAACGCATGCAGACAAAAGGACTTGGCCATAGCAACGCCACATTAAAAGATAAAATAGATGATTTTAAAATTGAATGGCTGTGTTTGCCTGGCGCAGAAGCTAAACAACAACAGAGTCTAAATAAACGTTTTGACGCTCTTATTAAA
>CAZFEM010000056.1:0-11604 GCA_964517515.1 uncultured Gammaproteobacteria bacterium
TCCTTAGAGTTAAATCAGGCGTACATAAACAAGCTTGGCTGTGAAGCTGAATTAATAAGCCCCGAAGGCATGACCTCTATTTTTGTCGATGGTGATGAGCAACGATTGCTTCAAATTTCAGCAAACCTGATTTCAAATGCTGCTAAATTTTCAAACGAGAATGGGAAAATCATCGTCGCCCTGCAAATTGAGAATGGAATCGTTGAATTTAGTGTTACAGACTTTGGTGTCGGAATAGCATTAGCGGATCAAGAAAAATTGTTTAAGAAATTCCAACAATTTGGTTTCGATAAAAATAAACAGCGACCAGGAACAGGGTTGGGGTTAAGTATTACTAAACACCTCTTAGAGGCACACCATAGCGAGATCGAATTTGAATCTCTACCTGGTGAGAGAACAAAATTTTTCTTTAAGCTACCACTGATTACTTAAAAGAACCGCGTTCTATAATCACTCCGACATTTTTCGCTTGTTTAACGGCTTGCCCTTTATCGAGTTTTATTCGCACTCCCGACACATCAAATTCTTCAAGAATAATTACCGCTAATTTTTCCGCTAAGGTCTCAATTAAATCAAAGTTACTTTGCTGAGCAAAATCAATAACGCGTTCAGAAATTCTCTGGTAGTTAAGCGTATCTTTTAAATCATCCGACTCCGCTGATTTGCTAATCTCAGTCGCTAAATCAATATCCAAAACTAAAGTTTGGCTAAGCTGCTTTTCCCATTCCCAAACACCAATTCGGCATTCGCATTTAAGACCGTGTATGTAAATAATATCCAATGCTTTCACCTTTAAAGCTTTGACCTACTCAAAATAAGTATTCTGTCAGTCTGTATCAAACTGATCATTGACGCAAGCGTAAAATGAAGCGACACTAGTTCGCATGTCGCCGACTCTACTCTCAATCATTTGGCCATTAATCGGCTATTTATTCGGATCTATATCAAGTGCAGTAATAGTTTCAAAACTATTTAGTTTGGATGATCCACGTAAAGTTGGTAGTGGCAACCCAGGGGCGACTAATGTGCTGCGATCTGGAAACAAATTTGCGGCCGGATTAACTTTAGTTGGCGATGTTTTAAAAGGCTTTATTCCAATTTCATTAGCGCAATATTTTGATCAAACAAATGGTGTTATCGCGCTTGTTGCTATCGCTAGTTTTATGGGGCATTTGTTTCCAATTTTTTTTGCTTTTAAAGGCGGCAAAGGTGTTGCCACCTTAGTAGGGATTTTCCTTGCTTTAGATTTTAGACTGTTCGCAGTATTTGCAATTACTTGGTTGCTAGTCGCATTTATTAGTCGCTATTCCTCGTTAGCAGCATTAATCGCTGCACTCGTTTCTGCGTTGGCAAGTTTTGCTATTTTTAATCAACCTGATCAGATGCAATTAATTGGTGGCGTTGCTTTAATCGTTGCGTTTCTATTTCAGCGCCATAGAGAGAACATTGAACGTCTAAAATCAGGTCAAGAAGGCAAAATTGGAAGGAAATCTTAATACTCTAAATTAGACAATTAGTAAGCAGCACGCCAATTGATTCCAAAAGAAAAATCAGCAGCATGATTAACGCTCACATCTTCCGAAAAATACATTTGCCAACCTCGGTACTCTGTCGCTAGAGACAACTGCCAAGCACTGCCTCCAATTTCATCAATAGCACTTTCAAAAATCGCACCATGTCCATCAAGTTGCGCAGACCAACGCCATGCGTTACTAGCCTTAAAGTGAACACCCATTGAAGTTGCCCAAGTCGTATCTTTAGTTGGGATAGTAAAAAGGCGCCGGTCACCAATACGAATAAAGTCACCAGAAGCATGCCACCCAATACGCTGAGCACGCGAACCCAATGCTAACGAGAACTTGAAGTCAGTTTTATCCGACCCTGTTAGTTTATTTGCATCACCGCTTGGTAAAACTGCACTGATATATGTCGCGAGATTAATCTTGTCATCACTATACAATTGATAGGCAAGGCTAAGTTCAGTATCACTGATACCAGATACAGAATCATTAATACTGATGGCTGATAACTCGCTATCGGTATTTTCATATTGATATAGAAATTGCCCATCAGGTAAAAAATCGCGATCGCCTTGATCCAGACCAAAAAAATCGTGCCACTCTCGAATTAAATTATCTAAATTCCCTGCTGCGTGTCTTAACGCCGATAACTCGATACTTAATTGCCAGCGCGGGAAAAAATTCCATTTACCTAAAGCAGAAAAGCTTTGAACTTCACCATCAATTGTTAGTGTTTCTGTTGCAGAGCCAGCGTCATTCGCATTCGATTCTACACGGCTAAAAAAATCGACCGACAAACTCTTTTGACTAGTAATATCCGATATTTTGGGTGCAGATAAACCACTGCCAATCATAATTGGTAAGGTGTTAGTCACATGTATCGGCTGGCTATTTTGCGCCAATGCTGGCTTTATAAAAACCAAAGTGAACAATAACAAGCTACGGGCAAAACCTTGCCGAGAATAAAAAATCATATCCTTGTTCTATTAAATAGGTGGCAAGTCTTCTAAAGACCAACGGGGCTTTACTTGAAATGATAAATCGCCATCAGCTTGATGCAAACGCTGCGCTCCAGCATAAGCAATCATTGCACCATTATCAGTACAGAATTCAATTCTAGGAAAATAAACGCTGACACCAAGGTCATTCCCCATACCTTTGAGTAGTTCTCGCAAACGTTTATTTGCACCCACACCACCTGCTACAACTAACCGTTTGATGCCACTCTCTTGTAATGCGCGTTGCGACTTAATAACCAAAAGATCGACTGCCGCTTCTTGAAATGCCACAGCAATATCGGCAACGGTCTGCTCATCCAAATCTTGATCTTTTGTTTGAGCTTGTACTGTCCTTAAAACATTGGTTTTTAAACCGCTATAACTAAAGTCAACGCCTGGTCTGTTTTTCAATGGTCGCGGAAACTCAAAACGACTTATGTCACCTGACTCAGCAACTTGAGCAATTGCCGGACCCCCTGGATAACCCAAACCTAAAATTTTGGCGGTTTTATCAAACGCCTCACCCACTGCATCATCAAGAGTTTGCCCTAAAATTTTATACTGCCCAACACCTTCCACGCTGGCCAACAATGTATGTCCGCCTGAAACTAATAAAGCAATAAATGGAAATGCCGGAGCATCTTCTTCTAACATCGGCGCCAACATATGTCCTTCCATATGATGCACACCAACTGCAGGTCTATCCCAAGCAAATGCTAAACCTTTGGCAACAGCACTGCCCGCAAGCAACGCCCCTGCCAATCCTGGTCCCGCAGTGTAAGCTACACCATCAAGGCTTTTTGCATCACATTCGGTTTTAGCAAAAAGCGTGTCGACTAAGGGTATCACTTTACGAATATGGTCACGGGCCGCTAACTCAGGCACGACACCGCCATAGTCTTGATGTGTTTTTATCTGCGAATAAAGCACATGGCCCAACAAGCCAAGCTCACTATCGTAAATAGCAACGCCAGTATCGTCGCACGATGTTTCTATTCCAAGTACTCTCATTTGCTAAATTTTGTTGATAAAACTATATCCGCTAACTACCAATAACGATCGATAATTAGATTTAAAGTAGGGATTTTTTATTCATTTTCGCTATACAGCACGTGATTTAACGGCTAGAATCGCGCGTCCTGTATGAATATAACGAATTATTAAGTTTATGCCACAAGTTAAAGTAAAAAACGACGAACCATTTGACGTCATTTTACGTCGCTTTCGCCGCTCTTGCGAGAAAGCTGGAATTTTCACTGAAATGCGCCGTCGTGAATTCTACGAAAAGCCGACATCAGTACGCAAGCGCAAAGGTGCTGCTGCAAAAAAACGTGAAATGAAACGCGCTTCACGCGGTCGTATTCGTACGAACCGCATGTACTAAACTACTTTAGTTAGTAGCTAGTATAGTATTTAATGTCGCTTAAAGAGCAAATTTTAGCCGACATGAAAACCGCGATGCGCGAGAAAAACGCATCGCAACTGGAATCCATTCGCATGCTACGCGCTGCGATTCAACGCAAGGAAGTTGATGATCAAACCGAAATAGGCGACGAAGAAGTGCTCGCCATTCTACAAAAGCAAATCAAACAATCGCAAGATGCTATTAATCAATTCACTGCTGGTGAGCGACAAGACCTAGCTGACAAAGAACAAGTCCATGTTGATAACCTGAAAGGCTATCTTCCAGAGCAATTAAGTGATGATGAAATAGCTGCTGCCGTCGCAGACGCCATTAGTTCAACCGGCGCACAAAGCATGAAAGATATGGGCAAAGTAATGGGTTTACTAAAAGGCCAATTACAAGGCAAAGCCGACATGGGAAAAGTCAGCGGTATTATTAAAGCAAAGCTATCCTGAGATACCCCTACTTACTAAGTTAGTTGCTAAAGTAACAAAAATAGAATTAATAAAGCATTGATTTAGACTGAAGTAAGCAAGAAAGGGTAAACTACCCTGATGGCTGGGCGGATTCCTCAACACTTTATAGACCAACTAATCAATCGTATCGATATTGTCGATTTGATTGATTCTTATGTGCCTCTAAAAAAAGCCGGTGCAAACTATAAAGCCTGTTGCCCGTTCCATAATGAAAAGTCACCCTCTTTCACGGTCTCACAAACCAAACAGTTTTATCACTGCTTTGGTTGTGGCGCGAATGGTACGGCGATTAGTTGGTTAATGGAATATGAGCATATGGAGTTTCGCGAGGCGATCGAAAAACTAGCGAGTAATGTAGGGCTAGATATTCCTGAAGAAGCGCAAGGCTATGAACACAAGCCTAAAGTATCGCAAGGTATCGATCTTTATCAATTGATGGATACGGTTAACGAATTCTATCAAACCCAATTACGCCAGCACCCAGACAAGCAGCAGGCAATTGATTATTTAAAAAATCGTAATTTGAGCGGTGAGATTGCCAAACGTTTTGGCTTAGGTTTTGCCCCTGACGGTTGGGATAATTTAATGTCAGCGCATGGCGCAACTGATGCTTCTAAAAAAGCTTTGGTTGATACTGGCATGCTTAGCCAGAATGACAATGAGCGAATTTATGACCGCTTCCGAGCGCGCATCATGTTTCCAATTCATGACCACCGAGGTCGTGTCGTTGGCTTTGGCGGACGCGTCTTGGGTCAAGGTGAACCTAAATATTTGAACTCGCCAGAAACACCCATCTTCCATAAAGGATCTGAATTGTATGGACTATATGCCGCTAGAGGAGGCATTAAAGAAGCCGGCAATGTGTTAGTTGTCGAGGGTTATATGGATGTCGTCGCCCTAGCCCAAGCTGGTATTGATAATGCAGTTGCTACATTGGGCACAGCAACAACACCAATGCACTTGCAACGCTTACTTCGCCATAGTCAAAATATTGTTTTTAGTTTTGATGGCGACCGTGCTGGACGCGCAGCGGCTTGGAAAGCTTTAGAAACCTGTTTGCCGTTGTTAGATGATGGTTGCCAAATTAGCTTTCTATTTTTGCCCGATGGTGAAGATCCCGACAGCATGGTCAATAAAATTGCTAAAGACGCATTTATTGAACTGGTTGAAAAAGCCACGCCTCTCACTGATTTTCTAATAGACAGTCTAGTGCAACAAGCCGACTTAGAACGTCTAGATGGTCGCGCAAAACTAGTACGACTGGCAAAACCTCTGCTAGCAAAATTCCCCAAAGGGGTATTACGCAAGCTAGTGATCGAACGCCTAGCAGGCATGACACAAACTAGCCCACAAGATTTTTTGGATACTGCAAACACCACTAAGTCTTCGACTTTTTCCCGCGCAAACAAAAAAACAGCTTCCCGTCACACACAGCCTTTGCCAATGAGTACAGTACGCAAAGCAATTTCCATGCTAATTCAACAACCAGCATTAGCTCAGTCAATACCGACAGAGTTTGATCTTAGTAAAATTACAATTAAAGGCGGCGATTTACTGAATCAACTAATTGGCTCAGCAAAACTTGACCCTGCAATGAACACTGCAGCTTTATTAGAACAACATCGTCAGGAATCACACTTTAGTGCCCTTGAAAAACTTGCCGGGCATGACCATTTAATTCCTGAAAATGAAATTTCCAACAGTTTTATTGTCTTATTACAGCAACTAGAAAATGATTCAACTGGTCAACAACTTGAAGAGTTATTAGAAAAATCTCGACATGAAACTTTGAATAATGACGAAAAAAATCGATTAAAGGAGTTACTTAGCAACAATCAGCGTTAATGCAACGTAATTTTGTTTTATTAAAGAATGAAAAAACATTATAAAACCAGCGATTTTATATTAATTTTATTATAAAATTGGGGGTTCACTCTGAGCAATACCCTGACCGAACAATAATTGCGCGCCATGTTTAAAAAAGGCGCGCATCAATGTGAGTATTTTGAGATCAAGCTATGGACTCTACTAGTCAAAAAACTGAGCTAAAACGTTTAATTATCAAAGGCAAAGAGCAAGGCTTTTTGACCTACCGTGAGATAAACGATCATCTACCGGATGACATGAACGATACTGACCAAATTGAGTCAGTAGTTAATATGATTAACGACATGGGCATTGATGTTTTTGATGCCGTGCCAGACGCTGATTCGCTACTTCTCAAAGCTCAAGCCGAGAAAGAAGCAGAAGATGACGACGACAACACAGATGCAGTTTTAGCAACTGCTGTTGAGAGTGAATTTGGCCGAACTACCGATCCAGTACGCATGTATATGCGTGAAATGGGCACAGTCGATTTATTAACACGTGCTGATGAAATTAATCTCGCACAGCGTATTGAAGATGGTATTCGTCAATCAACTGTCGCAATGGCCGCATGCCCGTATTCAATTGATACTATTTTAAGAATGTTCGATGCCGTCAAGGAAGAAAAGATGCGTCTTACTGACTTATTAGTCGCGTTCATCGATCCGAATGCAGAGATTGATCCTAACCCTGTTCAATCAGGCTCGGCTGCGCAAAAGAAAGATGATGACGAAGATGACGAGGAAGAGGAAGAAGAAGTAATCGATACTGGCCCAGACATGGATGAAGCAATTGAACGCTTCAAGGCGATGGCTAAATTACACAAGCGCCATGACAAAGCATTAAACACACATGGCTACGACAGCAAGCAAGCACGAAAAATCCAAGGTGAAATCATTGAAGGCCTTATGGAAATCAAGTTTGTGCCAAAAGTTGTTGAAGCTCTCTGGGACATCGTACGTAATCAAGTCGAAACGATTCGTCAGCATGAAAAAGTAGTGATGGATATTTCGGTCAATGATGCCGGCATTACCCGTAAAGAGTTTATCGAAATGTTCGTTGATCACGAGCTTGATGACGGTCTCTATAAAAAACTATTAAAAGCAAGTAAAGATAAAGACGCGATAAAAGAAAACGAAGCATTAATCTTGCTCTCACAAGCAAAGCTTGAGCGTATTGTCGAAACACTTGGCATTCCAATTGAAGAGATCAAAGATATTAACCGCCGTATGTCGATCGGTGAAGCGAAAGCCCGCCGCGCGAAAAAAGAGATGGTTGAAGCCAATCTTCGTTTGGTTATTTCAATTGCCAAAAAATACACTAACCGCGGCCTGCAATTCTTAGATTTAATTCAAGAAGGCAACATTGGCTTAATGAAAGCAGTTGATAAATTCGAATACCGTCGTGGTTATAAGTTCTCGACCTATGCAACATGGTGGATTCGCCAAGCGATTACCCGCTCTATTGCCGACCAAGCGCGCACAATTCGTATTCCAGTGCACATGATTGAAACAATCAACAAGCTAAACCGAATCTCGCGCCAAATTTTGCAAGAGAAAGGTCGCGAAGCACTGCCTGAAGAATTAGCAGAAAAAATGGAAATGCCGGAAGATAAAGTCCGTAAAGTTCTTAAAATTGCTAAAGAACCAATTTCAATGGAAACGCCAATCGGTGATGACGAAGATTCAAACCTAGGTGATTTCATTGAAGACAAAAATGTTGAAGCACCAATGGAAGCAGCCACCACAACTGGCCTATTATTTGCAACATCAAATATTTTAGAAAGCCTAACACCACGTGAAGCCAAAGTGCTGCGTATGCGTTTTGGTATAGGCATGAATACCGACCATACTCTCGAAGAAGTCGGCAAACAATTTGATGTGACGCGTGAACGTATTCGACAAATCGAAGCCAAGGCATTGCGCAAACTGCGTCATCCTTCACGCTCTGAGCATTTAAAAAGCTTTTTAGAACAGAACTAAATCTGTCTTTTTATAAAAACAAATCAACAGCGTCTCATTCGAGGCGCTTTTTTGTTCGCCTGACGTGATTTATTTCCCAGGCAGACAAATAACTGATTATTCTTTAACCGATCTATTCTAGATCGAAATCAAACAAAGCATCCGTGGCTTGTTGATAACTATCTGTCGAAACAGCCTTTCGTAGTAAGAAAGCAGGTGGCAGAGTTACATTTTCTATATGAGCGTCATTGTCCCAGTTCTCATGCTCTTCTCTGAGGAGCTCGTTACTCTGAACTAAACCGAAAGTAGCAATAACTATTAATGTAGACCATGCCCATTTAGAGGCTCGCGAAAGGTAGCTACTAAACGTAAATACACCAAACAAAAACCATATTATCAAGAGCCCATAAATACCTGTTGAAATAAATTCTCCTACTTGCAAATCTGCACTATTAAATCGTAACAAACGCACAACTAAAGTAAGTATTGCTAACAATATAATCCCAAAGCAGGATAGTATCCAAAATTTCTTAAAATTAAATTCACCTCGAATTAGCTTACTTAAAAACCCTAGAAGAACAGAGGCTCCACCGGTAAGAATAAGCAACGCACCGCTATTTATTAAACCTTCACCGACCGTTAAAGATTCTCTAGAAAAAAACCAGTTATCAAAATTAAACAGTAGTAAGGCAACCAGAGTTAAGGCAATTAATGTAACAAAACTATTAAATTTTTCGCCGATCAAAAACCATGAAGATCTTAGTGCCGCAGGCTCAATTTTTGCAGTTTCATCATAAAACGCTAAACGAGTATCACCAATTCGGATAGTGTCGCCCAAAGAATAAAGAGTTGACTCACCCCTTAAATTCTTGCGTCCTATTACAGAACCATTTTTACTAGCAAGATCATTGATCGATACGGCTTTACTCTCATCAAGCTGAATGGCTAAATGATGAGGATCAACAAACTTATCTTGCAAAATTAAATCATTATCCCAAGCCCTACCGATACGAAAAACCTTTTCTAAAAAATTTACTTTTTCGAATCGATCACCGCTCTTATCGGAGATTTTGACAATCAAATCAGTCATAGCAGCTCCTCAAAAAACTTTTGATTAACTGCTTGGATTTGATCTTTTTCAACAGCAGAAACTGAAAAATGACTAATTACTTTTTCATCATTTCTAACTTGCTCGACAAGAAATAATGAATCATATAGTTCACGTATTTTTTTATACGCTCTTATACAAGTCGTGACTCTAACAAAACTTTGCGCATTCTTATTATCAACAAAATCGGTATGGCATTGAAAATTAGTCGAGTGTTCAAAATTAGACTTATTGCGCGGTCTCATAATGGACTGATAGCGTGCAACAAATTGAGTGGCATTCAAGTCCAGTGTTTTGGAGTGTTCAAAACTAAAGTACAGCTCGCCTGCAGATAATTCAGGATCGAGATAAATTGAATCGCCCGAGCGACACGACTTAGAAGTATGCTCAACGTGGCGAGCCTCGTTGTCGTCATTCGTTCTACCCCAACATTGAAAATCTTTACGAATTTCGCCAAATAAGTTTAGACCTGCAAACGTTTCTTGACCCCATTTTTGATCTATTAGTTCTTGAACACGCGGTCGCTGCCAAGACTTAATTTGTTTAGCTATCTCTAATAAATAATCTGCTTGCGCAATTTCTCGTTTTGCATCAACCAATGTCATTGCTTTCTTTGCTGGCACTAAAAAACTCAACTGGCTGCCAGCGGTTGCAACATTCACACCGACCACTTCTCCATTTTCATTCAACGCTGGACCGCCGCTCATCCCTGAATTAAGGCTACCCGAATAAAGAATTTTATCATTATAGCTATGCTCCACCATTCCATTGTTTGCGCCATTGACTAACGTAGTGCCATAGTCATGCGGATTACCCAAGGCATAAACTATTTCGCCTTTGTTTAAATCTTGGCGAGCAAAGTTCAAAACCCGAGCCTGCGGGTTTGAATGACGCAATACAGCTAAGTCATTAACCACATCAAAGTCGAGTAATTGCAGCGAACCCTTTTCACCGGTGTGCGATTGATATTCAATCTGAAATGTTTCAGGCGAAAGCACAAAAGAAGAAACAACATGGTAATTAGTAACAATAAGACCATCAAGAGTAACCTGAAACCCAGAACCAATTGATGACTTACTACCTGCTTGAGATGAAATTACGCGAATTTGATAAACTTGATCGTAATACTCTTGAAAGTCTTGTTGTGCAAAAACATATTGCATTGGCAAAAACACAATAACACTTTGTAAAAGTCTAGTTACTATCGAAATCATTTCTTATTACTTCATATCCAACATTCTATAGATGATATTATATACGTTAGGGAGACTGAGATCGATTGGTAAAGACTTGCACAGCAATCACTTCACTCTCAGCCCCGCAGAGCAAGATATACTTATCTACTAAATATGGATCAAGATTCAATAAGACTGTCGGTATTTATCCTTGTGTTGCTGTCTATGGCAGTATTAGAAACCTTATGGCCAAGAAAAGAAAGGGTTGGCAAGCGAACTACTCGCTGGGTTAATAATATATCACTGTCGATGATTAATACTTTTGCATTAAAAATTCTAGGGCCGATTACTGCGATCGCCGCCGCCCATTACGCACAAGCAAACGGCTATGGAATAATCACCTTATTCCGCGCCAAGTTACCTCTTTGGCTAGACATTGTTATTGCCTTCGCCTTGCTAGATTTTCTAATTTATCTGCAACATGTTTTGTCACATAAAATACCGCTGTTATGGCGTTTTCATAAAGTGCATCATGCTGATCGCGATATTGATGTCACTACCGGCTTTCGTTTCCACCCTATCGAAATTTTATTTTCAATGCTCTATAAATGTGCGGTGATTTTAATTATTGGCCCACTCGCTATTGCTGTCTTTTTATTTGAAGTGGTGCTGAATGGTTCAGCCATGTTTAATCATGCCAACCTACGCTTACCGCTTTGGCTAGACAAGATTCTAAGAATCTTTGTTGTTACACCTGATATGCATCGAGTCCATCATTCTACTATTCAAACTGAAACTGATAGCAACTATGGCTTTTTTCTATCGCTCTGGGATCGCTTATGTCGAACCTATATAGCGCAGCCCAAAAAAGGTCATGATGATATGACAATAGGTTTGGAAGAGTTTCAAACAGATTCTCCAGCATCCTTACCCTGGAACCTTACTGTTCCTTTTAAACGACACAACTAGTTTTTAGTTACTAAGGTATGTTAATATCGCGCGCACGTTTGGGCCTGTAGCTCAGCTGGTTAGAGCAGTGGACTCATAATCCATTGGTCGTAGGTTCAAGTCCTACCGGGCCCACCAAACGTATCT
>CAZFEM010000057.1:0-6939 GCA_964517515.1 uncultured Gammaproteobacteria bacterium
ATAAATATAGTTATTCAATTAACCAATGAGGTTTCAAAATGGATATCGCTGACTTTAACTCACAAGAATTACTCGATAAAGTTTTAACGGCAAGCAAGGACTTTGCTGAGAGAGGGAAAAATTATGCTGAAGGCGCATTGGATATTCCTGAAGGTGGTGAGGAGCGACAACATAAGCTAGATGGTTTAAAGAAAGGCGCTATTACAACCGCTATTTTGGTCGGCTTGTTAGGCACTAAAGGTGGGCGCTCGTTGACTGGTAAAGCACTTAAGATTGGTAGTGTTGCTGCTTTAGGTACTGCCGCTTACAAAGGTTATCAAAGCTGGCGTTCGAGTTCTGACGAAGTCAGTCCGGTACATGAACTGGAAGGCGAGCAAGCACATGATCGAGCTTTTTTACTGATTGCCGCGATGGTGTCAGCAGCCAATGCCGATGGAAATTTAGATGACAATGATTCTGCTATTCTAAAACGCGAGATTTTGGGCATGAAGTTACCAAAAAAATTATTTGGTGATGTATCAGCAATTGTCGAAAAACCTTTGAGTGCTAAGGAGTTAAGTGAGCGGGTGGATGGTGACGCTACTGCCAGTGAGGTCTATATGGCGACGCGAATGTTTATTGATGATGATGCCTCACAGGCAGAGATCAGCTATTTACAAGACTTGGTAGATGGTTTGGGTTTGGACAAAGAGCTTGTGTCTGCTTTGGATGGAGAGTTGGTTTAAGCTAATTGAAAAAATACTCAATACCTAATTGTACAAAGCTGCTATCGCGGAAATTAAACAATAGATCTTGTGGATTGTCTGCGTCAAAATAGCGTACTTCAATATTGGCAGTAAAGGCTGAGGCGAGGCGTGTTGAGCCTTCTATGAATGCTGAGCGACTGCTTGAATCATCAAAATCGTTGGTGAAACCGAATAATACTTCAGAGCCGCTAATGTCATTCAGTGCTAGGCGGGCACCAATAAATAAATCATTTTGAAAGGGTGAGGTGGCATTTTCCTTACGTTCATCCCAAGAATATTCAGCCAGTGCGCCAATGTCGTAAGCTGATCCAAAGACGCCGACAAAAGTGTATTCAACACCCGTTGTGGCGGCGCTAAAGTCCTCAAATAAAGCATTGTCAAAGTTGC
Source organism: uncultured Gammaproteobacteria bacterium (assembly GCA_964517515.1). Taxonomy (GTDB): domain Bacteria; phylum Pseudomonadota; class Gammaproteobacteria; order Arenicellales; family Arenicellaceae; genus Arenicella. Next base: position 1,134 of record CAZFEM010000057.1, read on the forward strand.
GTCTTATGGCTTCTAGTTTAATTAGCCAGGCAGCTGTGGTTATTTGAATATCCGCACCGTATTGTGTAATTTGCGGATAAAATGGTGTTGTATTGAGTGGTAAAGTTAGTGAAGCCGTATCCAAAAATTGCAATAGGTCAGCTTCTCTTGATGTGCCATCAAAAACAGAGAAGCCTAGCCCCCAAGAACCTAGTGTATTGCTATAACGAAAAGCGTAATCGATGTGGCTGTCTTCATCCGCTGATTCATAAAACTCTTGATCATTAGAGGCAATAATACCTCCGGTTAGACGGCTATCTTGCCCTGCATAAGTGCGCGTTCGAAAGAAGGGTAGTAGATAGGTGTCAAAGGTGCCAAAGTCGCTATGGTATTGAAAGCGCACCATGGGTTGGCCTAATTTATCTTCGCCGTCAATGTTTTCGACAAAATCTGTCTGGTTGATAATATCGACTAAATGTTGAGTTTCAGTGACGCCCCAAAAAACTTTGCCAATGCCGGCTGAGAGCTCCCAGTCATTGCTGTAGTGCGTCCAAAGTAATTGACGGATATCGGCATGGCTGCGTTCATCATCTTGATTATCTAACCGCACAAATGGCTCAAAGATAAGCTGGTCATCACCGTCATTCCAGTTAGTGAAAAACTCTAGTTGTAAACGTGCGGAAGTTTGTCCATTGCTAATGTTATTTAGCTGGTCAGATTCTAAAAAATAGCGTTGCTCTAATTCTAAAGCACCGTCCCAGCTAAATTGCGCGTGTGTTTGTGCAGAGTAGATGCAAACTAGTATAAAACTAGTAAAATACTTGAAGCGCATAGAGATTTTCTAACGAATCCGCGGTAACCGGTTTTCCTTGAAATCATCTTCGGTTAGATCAACGCCAAACTGCAAATTTTTGATTTCTACGTCGGTGCTTTTACCCGTTTTATGGTTGACCATAAACTGTTTGTCAGGACGCCATATTTTATCGTTATAAAGTTGGTAGCCCTCGAAAGTTAGAGTTTTGAGTAAGGTGTTACGACGATCAAAGTAATCAATTTTTTGTGGTCGAAATTCCTCTTGATCGATCCATACTTCGCTACGGCTATAGCCTGAATGCTCATCCAATGGTGTCATTTGTACGACGAAAACGCCTTGACCGTTAAGCTCTTCGTCACGCAAAAAATAATATGAATATTTTTCGAGTTCAAATGAAACTAGGTCTTCAAAAGCAAATTCGCTGCCCAGGAACGGGCCAGACTTGTTTCTTGCCGTGATGCGTTTAACGCGTTTTAATCCTGGTAAATATAGCCATTGGTCATCGGCTCCTTCAATATGTGAATAGGATAAAAATACGGTGCCTTTGACATCGAGTGGCGTATCAAAAATAGTTAATCCTTTATCGCCATCACCGCTAACTTCGAGAGTTTTGTTACGCATTTCTCGAACTACTTCTTGGCCACTGCGGCTGCGCAGGGTCATAATTATATCGCTTTGCGAATTAACCCAACCGGTGTTTCGCGATTTCATTTCTGTAGCGATTCTTAAGCCATTATTCTCATCGCTCGCGTGAGCAGTGCTCATCACTTGAGATGAGCTTAATAGTATAAGCAAAATAAGCTTTACGCCTAAATTCGAAAACCATCGCATTGAAAATTTTCTCCTGTATAAAATAGAAATGCCTTTTTGTTCTACATGCTTAAGTATACTAAAAAAAATAGTATAACGTTGCTTATTAAACATAATGTGTATTAATTATTGATTAATTAATGCTACTAAAAAGCTTAGCTCGCACGGTGCTGCGGTATTCTTTTGGCGTGATTGAAGTGCTTTTTTTGAATAATTTGGTGAAATAACTAACATCAAGGTAACCAATACGATAAGCAATCTCTTTAATGCTTAAGTTGCTGCTTTGTAATAAGTCTTGAGCAGCCGCTAGGCGCTGTTTTTGTAAGTATTGCACCGGCGAAATATTAGTAGCTTGTTTAAACCGCCGAGTAAAGTTGCGTTGACTCATGCCAAACAACTGTGCCAATTCTTGCATAGAGATTGCGGTTTTATGAAGATTGTTTTGTAACCATAATTGCGCTTGTAAAATTAACTCGTCAGGATGATTGGTGTTTTCTTCAGCACTAAAGCTCAATCGATCATAAGGTTGGCGGACTTCATGTGAGAAATGATGGGATAAATGTTCGGAAACATCTTTGTTTATAAAGCGGTGTACGTGATGCAATGTAAGGTCGGTTAAGGCGTTAATACTTGCTGCGCAATAAATACGCCCAGACTGCGTAATAAAATGTTGCCGTTTCACTTCAACTTGTGGGTAATCACGGGCAAATTGCTCTAAGTAAAACCAATGTGTCGTGGCAGGCTTGTTATTCAGTAGTCCTGCTTCAGCAATAAAACAAACTCCCGTACCGGTAGCATTGAGAATAGCACCATGTTCGTATTGCCATCGCAGCCAATCAACAATTTCTTTGTTTTTTTTAATAATAGGGCGAGGGTTACGCCAAAGAGCAGGAATATAGACCATATCGTATTTTTCTTTACTTAAACCAGTATCAGGGGCTAGTGATAAACCAGTTGGTAAAGTGATTCGTGCGTCGTTATTAGCAACTTTAATTAGTTCAATTTTAGCGTCGCTGGAATCTTTATCGGTTTTTGCATAGCTTCGACTCACTTCATTTGCAGCGAAAAATAGTTCGTATGCATTGGTTAAACTGGTTGCGAGCATTCGCGGGGTTATAACAAAAGCAATTTTCATACGGTCAATTTCAATATAATTGGCTAGTTTGGCTAATTTACCATATAGAATGGCTTTTTTGTTCTATTTATCATGAGCGGATTATCTATAATGCTTACTCAAGATATTGGAGAAAAATATGACTCGATTGCCGGTAATTGTTGGTTTTGGTGGTTTTAATGCTGCAGGACGTAGCTCTTTTCATCATGCCTATCGGCGTACTGTTCTGGACAGCCTTGATAAAGAAAGGCGCGATAAAACCTTGCTCGGATTGGCTTGTATGATGGCGCTAGTTGACTATCAAGATGGCGGTTACCAAGATAAAGAAGGTAATACTTTAACGCCGCAACAGGTTGTCGAAAAGTTTGAACCAATCATTCGAGAAAACACTCTGGTAAGGCGAATTCACCCAGGTTTATTTGATGTTACTCGTGTGTCAGGTAATCGTGATGTTGATTTATCTAGTGACGCGTCAAGTGAATTTACCCTAAGTCGTCGAGATTTACCCAGTCCTATACCTGAAAATTGGCAGGTAGAAACGCTTGACGACAAGTCAGTCAAGGTCACTATTAAGGGTGATTTATCCGTTAAAATGGAGAGTTTTCGCGAGCTGCAAGTGCAATCAGCAGGAATATTACCAACAGGTTTTGAACCCGCGGAACATTATAAATCGCACTTCCATCCGCGTGGTTTGCAGATGTCAATTTTAGGCGCATCAGATGCTATTAATTCTATCGGTATTCCATGGCAAACAATTCTTGATAGCATTCACCCAGATGAAATTGCGGTATTTGCCTCAAGTTGTTTAGGGCAATTGGATGAATATAGTTTAGCTGGTTATTTACAGGCGCGATTAAAATCTTCTCGGCCGTCAACAAAGCAAATGGCGTTTAGTTTTACCTCAATGCCGACCGATTTTGTCAATGCTTATGTGTGTGGCACGGTCGGTACGACTGGAGCTGTTGCTGGTGCCTGTGCGACATTTTTGTACAATCTTCGACTTGCGGTTGATGATATTGCCGCTGGTAAATTACGCGTAGCTGTTGTTGGTTCTAGCGAAGCACCGGTAACCTCAGAAATAATTGAGGCCTTTGCTGCGATGAATGCACTTGGTACTGATGAGCGTATTGCTAAACTAGATGCCGCTGAGCAAGCCGACCATCGTCGTGCGTCACGTCCTTTTGGGGAAAATTGTGGTTTTACGATTGGTGAATCGTCGCAGTACTTCGTGATTATGGATGATGCGCTAGCAATTGAATTAGGCGCACAAATTTATGGTGCCGTGCCAAGTGTGCATGTTAACTCTGATGGTTTTAAAAAATCTATTTCAGCACCTGGAGCGGGCAACTATATAACACTCGCAAAAGCGGTTGCTTCAGCGCAAACAATTGTTGGTGATGAAGCAATCCAACAGCGTAGTTTTATTCAAGCGCATGGCTCTAGTACTCCGCAGAACCGAGTTACCGAGTCGACTATCTTTGATAAAGTTGCGAATGCTTTTGATATTCAATCATGGCCAGTTACTGCGGTAAAAGCCTTTGTTGGCCACCCTTTGGCGCCAGCAAGTGGCGATCAATTAGCTAACTCACTGGGTGTGTTTGCTGATGGCATTATTCCAGGTATTAAAACCACCGAGAAGGTCGCGGATGATGTCGTTGATGCTAATTTAGACATATTGTTAAGTGATAAAAATGCGCAGATGGACGTAGCCTTTTTAAACTCTAAAGGCTTTGGCGGTAATAATGCTTCGGCTGTTGTATTAGCTCCGTATATAGTCGAATCAATGTTAGAGAAACGCTATAGCGCTAGTGAATTCAAAAGCTATCAACAAAAAAAGAAGGGCGTGAATGAACAGGCGTTAAACTATGAAAATGACGCGATTAACGCTAATTATCATGTCATATACAAATTTGGTGAAGGCATTATTAGCGATGAGGAAATAGATATTGATGCCAATTCTGTTTCAATCAAGGCGTTTTCTCAATCAGTTGACCTTACTATCGAAAACCCCTACAAGGATATGGTTTAGTCTTAATCGAGTTCTATCTGGCTCGCGTTAATATTTTTTTGTTCGTGTTTGTTATTAGTCTGTTGTTGCTTGGCTTTTAGCTTTTTTTGACGATTTTCTTCAGAGGTTTTTTTGCTATCAGCGCCTATATGGCTAGCTCCTCTTGCTTTAGCTAATTGTATTTGTTTTTCGCGTTCGGCAAAACGTGATTTTTGATCTTCGGTCAGTTGATCGTAGCAGCGCGGACAACTAACACCTGCAATAAAATGCGCGGATTTTTTTTGCTCTTCAGTAATTGGGTGTCTGCAGGCATGACATTGATCGTACTGACCTTTATCTAAATTGTGATTAACCGCAACTCGGTCATCAAAAACAAAACATTCACCAGACCATGCACTTTGTTCGGGTTCAACGTTTTCTAGATACTTTAAGATACCGCCTTTGAGGTGAAATACCTCGTCAAAGCCTTGTTGTTTCATAAAAGCGGAGGCTTTTTCACAGCGAATACCGCCAGTGCAAAACATTGCGACTTTTTTGTGTTTTTTCGGGTCAAGGTTGTCTTTAACATAGTCAGGAAATTCCCTAAATGTCTCGGTATGTGGATTGACAGCATTATCAAAGGTGCCAATCTCATATTCGTATTCATTGCGTGTATCAATCAATAATGTTTCGGGGTCATTGATCAGTTCATTCCATTGATCAGGTTCTACATAGGTCCCCACAATATCATTGGGATCTATGTTTTCCACCCCCATCGTGACAATTTCTTTCTTTAGTTTTACTTTGGTGCGATGAAAAGGTGGTTTCTCATGTAAAGAGAGTTTGTAATCAATGTCGCTAAATCGTTGATCGCTTATAAGCCAAGCTAAAAATGCCTCAATAGCTGATTTAGAACCTGCAATTGTGCCATTGATTCCTTCTTCAGCAAGCAGCAGTGTGCCACGAATTTTATGTTCAAGAAGCTGTTGTTGAAATAAAGGCTTAAGATCTGCAAAGTCAGGCAGTGCAACAAACTTATAAAGAGCGCAAACAACCGTGTTCGCTGTCGTGGTGTTTTTCATGTTTTTATCCAACAGGCAAT
>CAZFEM010000057.1:7039-8657 GCA_964517515.1 uncultured Gammaproteobacteria bacterium
TTCTTCGATTTTGGAGATTCTTAACCAGTCATGTGAAAAATACGCAGAGCAAACTGCGTACATTAGCTTTGGTCACTCTGTTAGCTTTGCTGAACTAGAAGCTATGACAAAACAGTTTGCCTTTTATTTGCAGAATGATTTGCGTTTAAAAAAAGGCGATCGCATGGCAGTTATGTTGCCTAATTTAATTCAGTATCCTGTTGCTGTGCTAGCGGCGGTTCGTTTAGGCATTGTTATTGTTAATGTCGATCCTTTATACAAACAGCGAGAGTTAGTGCAGCAATTAAATGATTCTGGCGCGGAAACCTTATTAGTGCTGGAAAACTTTGCTTATGAAGTCGAAAAAGCATTGCCTGAAATACCGGTTAAAAATGTCATTGTTACCAAGGTTGGCGATTGCTTACCTTTTACTAAAGCGTTAATACTCAACACGCTCGTTAAATATATTCGCAGAGCTGTGCCAGCGTATTCTCTGAGTAAGGTGATTAATATGCGTAGCGCTTTAAATAAATATACTGGCACACAAATAGGGCAATTAATTCGTCTGCGTGAAGCTGAACTGAATCACGATGATTTGTTGTTTCTTCAATATACCGGCGGCACGACTGGTGTACCTAAAGGTGTTGAGCTTACGCATGGCAATATGGTGGCAAATACTTTGGTGTCGTCAGCATGGCTAGAACCAATTATGTCGGACAAACAGCATGTAATGATTGCACCTTTACCGATGTATCATATTTTCTGCATGTCGATAAATTTATTCACGTCATTGAATATGGGAATTGCCAATGTTTTAGTTACCAACCCAAGAGATTTTAAAGGGTTTATTAAACTGTTGCAGTCGACGCGTTTTAATTGTTTAGTTGCGGTTAATACTTTGCTTCGCAAGCTGTTAGATACTCCGGGGTTTGATCAAATTGATTTCTCTAAATTACGTTTAACCTTCGCCGGCGGTATGGCCGTCACTAAAGATGTAGCAAGTGAGTGGAAAGAGCGTACTGGTTGCTCCATTATCCAAGCTTATGGCTTATCAGAAACGTCACCTGGCGTTTCTTCGATGCCAATCACTAGTCAAGATTTTAATGGCACAATTGGTGTGCCGTTACCATCAACAGATATAAAACTACTTAATGACGATCATGAAGAAGTTGGTGTTGGTGAAATGGGCGAATTGTGTGTCAAAGGCCCGCAAGTAATGCGTGGTTACTGGAATAATGTAGAGGCGACAAAAGAAGTGATGACTGATGACGGTTATTTTAAGACCGGTGATTACGTCAGCATTAATGAACAAGGTTTTATAACAATATTAGATCGTAAAAAAGATATGATCTTAGTGTCGGGGTTTAATGTTTTTCCGAATGAAATAGAAGACGTGTTAAATCAACACTCAGATATTGTTGAATCAGCGGCAATTGGTATTGATGATCGAGAGGCGGGGCAGGTTGTTAAATTGTTCGTTGTTACTAACAATAAAAAACTAACTGAGGAAGCCGTTATGGCCTATTGTCGAGAAAATTTTACCGGTTATAAGTGCCCGAAACAAATAGAGTTTATGCAAGAATTGCCTAAAAGTAATGTCGGTAAAATATTGCGTAAGTCTTTGCGCTAAACGCTTGTT
>CAZFEM010000058.1:0-1368 GCA_964517515.1 uncultured Gammaproteobacteria bacterium
ATTTAACTACTTATTTTTAACTCTTAAGATTCCTTCTTGCATGGTGGATGCAAATAAACGACCTTCGCGATCATATAACCGACCTTCGCAAAGGGCTCTACCACCACTAGTAGAAACAGATCGACAATCATAGAAAAACCAATCATCTACACGAAAAGGGCGATGCAGCCATATCGCATGATCAATGGAAGCCATCATGATTTTAGGTCTATTCGGGTCATCTCTATTTTGTAAGCCATGAGGAACAAGTGCCGAAAAAAGTAGCCCAGAATCCGAGATGTATGTCAGCACTGACTCATGTTTATCAATCTGATCGGGTAATGATTCTTTCGTCTTTACCCAAAATTGCATGGCGTTCTTGACAATTTTCGTATCAACAATTGGAATAATATTAAGGTATTCGGACTGAAAATGATTGGTATAAAAACTTTTAGCTTTGATCGCTTTATCCAGTGCTTCGGAAGGGACATCAACCTCAGGCTTATAATCAAGCCCCTCTTCAGCTCTGTGGTAAGAAGCAGAAAGGTGTAACATTTGTTTGCCATGTTGCTTGGCAACAACAACTCGCGATGACACACTACGACCATCTAATGTACGATCTACGCTATAGGTAATCGGCTCGTTAACATCGCCTTTGCGTAAAAAATAGGCATGCGCGGATCTTAAAATACGAGCCTCATCCACGGTATCTGAAGCGGCATTAATCGCTTGACCTAAGACCTGACCACCATAAACTTGCCCTGTGTTGAGATCCTTGCTTTCACCTTGATACAAACAATCATCAAGTTTTTCACAGCTTATAAAATCGAGTAAACCATTAGCTGATTTAAACATATTACTTAGGCCCTACTACTTTCCTATATCAATGCCAGCCTCTTCCGCTGCTCGTTCAAACTCTTCACACTCTGGCGAAAAATTCTCCCCCTGGCTTTCCATGATTGTATTGCAACTAGCCTGTAAAAAGGAATCCGTGCAGGCATTAGCTTTATCTTCTAAACCAGCCTGAATCACTTCTTGATAAGATTCTCCATAAGCATAAGAAGACAATATACTCTTGCACATGCTATCAAACATGCCTTGCATTATTTGTTCCATTCCAGGTGGTACGTCGGAACCCATTTCTTCCAAACTACATTGTTTAACCTTGTCACACATCTGATCCAATTTGGCGTCCATATCCGCATTGGCGTTATTCAAAGTTAATAAGGTTAAAATTAAAGTTATTAAAGTTTTCATAAGTGCTCCGTGTTTAGTTTATTCAAATCAATTATCATCAGGGAATAAGATTAACCTAATGATTTACGAATCATTATGCTACAGATTACTTGATTTCAGGAAAATTTATGAAATTCTTTAAACGTCGTAACC
>CAZFEM010000058.1:1468-8613 GCA_964517515.1 uncultured Gammaproteobacteria bacterium
GCATAGAGCTCAATATCATCACCGACTGCATTAGCAGGGAAAAAACCAATCACTCCTCGTGCCTGTAACCAATCTTCCTCGATGATTTTGTTGAGCATCGCTTTACCATCTGCATAAAGCTTTTTCGCTTCTTCACCAATTACTTTGTCTTCAAGAATACGCGGGTAACGACCCGCTAATTCCCAAGCGCTAAAAAATGGCGTCCAATCAATGCGTTCTACTAAATCATTAAGGTTGTAGTCATTAAATGTTTTTAATCCTAAAAATGTTGGCTCATCAGGCGTGTAGTCTGCCCATTCGATAGGTACTCGGTTAGCTCGCGCCTTATCAATTTCCAAAGTTTTGTGTACCTTGCCATGCTTGGCGCGCTCTACACGAATACGCTCATATTCATCTTTAACATCAACAATGTAACCAGCCTTATTATCAGCCGACAATAAACTTTGCGCGACACCCACCGCACGCGATGCATCGGGCACATGGACCACTTGGTCTTTATTAAAATACGGTTCAATTTTTAGTGCTGTATGAACCTTAGAAGTCGTCGCTCCGCCAATAATAAGCGGCAGCGAAATATCTTGGCGTTCCATCTCTTTCGCCATATGCACCATTTCATCTAATGACGGGGTAATCAAACCAGACAATCCGATCATATCGACATTATGCGCTTTGGCTTCTTTGAGAATCGTTTCGGCAGGTACCATGACACCTAAATCAACGACGTCATAGTTATTACACTGCAACACAACACCAACAATATTTTTGCCAATATCATGTACGTCACCTTTAACGGTTGCCATCAAAATTTTGCCGTTACTTTCGGCAGGAACGTCGCCTTTAGCCTTCTCTTCTTCAATATACGGCATAAGATAAGCGACGGCTTTTTTCATAACGCGGGCCGATTTCACAACCTGTGGTAGAAACATTTTTCCTGAACCAAATAAGTCACCAACGATATTCATGCCATCCATAAGAGGGCCTTCAATTACTTCTAAAGGTCGAGATGCTTGAGTACGTGCTTCTTCGGTGTCGCTTTCAATATATTCAGTAATTCCCTTAACCAACGCATGAGCAAGGCGCTTGTTAACGTCTTCCTTACGCCATTCTAAGTCTTCTTTTTTATCCGCTTTTTTACCATCGCCACGATAATCATCAGCAATTGCTAATAAATCTTCGGTCGCACTATCGCTTTTATTCAGAATAACGGCTTCAACTTTATCACGCAGATCAGTTGGTAAATCTTCATAAATAGCCAACTGGCCAGCGTTAACAATCCCCATATCCATACCCGCTTTAATGGCATGATATAAAAACACTGAGTGAATCGCTTCGCGCACCATATTATTGCCACGGAAGGAGAAAGACACATTAGAAACACCACCCGACACTTTTGCATGCGGTAAGGTCTGTTTTATTTCGCGGGTTGCTTCAATAAAGTCGACTGCGTAATTATTATGTTCATCAATGCCGGTCGCGACTGCAAAAATATTTGGATCAAAAATAATATCTTCAGGCGGAAAGCCGACTTGTTCAGTCAGAATGTTGTAAGCACGTGTACAAATTTCAACTTTGCGTTCTTTGGTGTCAGCCTGACCTACCTCGTCAAACGCCATCACAATAACTGCTGCTCCGTAGCGCATGACTAATTTGGCTTGCTCGATAAACTTTTCTTCACCTTCTTTCAATGAAATCGAGTTAACTATACCTTTACCTTGAATGCATTTAAGCCCAGCTTCGATTACTTCCCACTTAGAGGAATCAATCATCACGGGTACGCGTGAAATATCAGGTTCCGAAGCCAATAAATTTAAATAGGTCACCATGACCGCTTCAGAATCAATCAAACCTTCGTCCATGTTAACGTCAATTATTTGCGCACCGCTCTCCACTTGCTGGCGCGCAACTTCGAGAGCCGTCTCAAAGTCTTCTTCTTTAATCAACTTTTTGAAACGTGCTGAACCTGTAACATTGGTTCGCTCACCAACATTTACAAATAAGGTATCTTCAGAAATATTAAATGGCTCAAGACCAGATAGTCGCATATTATTATCTTGCATAACTGATACCAATTAATTTAAAGCTCGCGGTTCCAGTACCGCAACGCTATCTGCAATAGCACGAATGTGATCTGGAGAAGAGCCACAACAACCACCCACAATATTGAGAAAACTACTATCTGCCCACTCTTCAATGTGCTCGGCCATTTCTTCTGGCGTTAGATCGTATTCACCTAACTCATTCGGCAAGCCTGCATTAGGATGAGCCGACACACCAAACTCAGATACGCGCGCTAACTCTTGCACATATTGACGCAAATCATCTGGTCCTAAAGCACAATTCAGACCAATAGAAATTGGTTTGGCATGACGCAAACTATTATAAAAAGCTTCGGTTACCTGCCCAGTTAATGTACGCCCGGATTGATCGGTAATCGTGCCTGAAATCATAATTGGTAATTCAATATTATCTTCATCAAACACTGTTTTAACGGCAAAAATCGCTGCCTTAGCGTTAAGAGTATCAAACACTGTTTCAATCAAAATAATATCCGCGCCGCCTTCAATAAGACCGCGTGTTGCTACCGAATAGTCAACCACTAATTCATCAAAAGTAATACTTCGTGCACCTGGGTCATTCACATCGACTGAAACAGAAGCAGTTTTTTGATTAGGACCAAGCACCCCTGCAACAAAACGCGGCTTGTCCTCGGTGGAATACTCATCAGCACAAAGTCGCGCCAACTTAGCAGCCGACACATTAATTTCATGTGCGTAGTCTTGTAAGTTATAGCGTACTAAATCACTGGGGGTCGCATTAAAATTATTGGTCTCAATAATATCTGCACCCGCTTCAAGATATTCACGGTGAATATCGGCAATGATTTCAGACTGTGTTATTACCAGTAAATCATTCATGCCTTTGAGCGGGGATTGCCAATCGGCAAAACGTTCGCCACGATAATCTTCTTCTTCCAACTTACGTCTTTGAATCATTGTGCCCATAGCGCCATCTAAGATTAAGATGCGCTGCGCCATCAAGGCTTTTAATTGTTCTGTGCGGTTAGTCATATAACTAGCTTTGTGTGAATCCTACTCGTGTACAAATTTCTTTTACTGGTTCAATTTTGTTTAACGCATAAAAGTGCAAACCTTGAACATCGTTATCGAGTAAATCAAGGCACAAATGTGTAACGACATCTAAACCAAATTCTTTGAGTGATGCTTCGTCATCTTGATACTGTTCTAAACGTGCGCGAATCCATTGCGGTAACTCCGCACCACAAGCATCAGAAAATCTAACTAAGGTTGCGAAATTTGTAATCGGCATAATGCCTGGAACAATCGGAATATCTACGCCTAGTCTCGTTGCTTCATCAACGTAGGCAAAATAACTATCCGCATTATAAAAATACTGTGTTAGTGCCGAATTGGCACCCGCATCAACTTTGCGTTTAAAGTTTTCTAAATCTTGTTTTGGGTTTGGTGACTCAGGATGAAAATCTGGATAAGCCGCGACTTCCAAATGTAAATCATTACCAAATTCCTGACGAATAAATGACACTAGATCACTGGCATAATTAAAATCGCCACGTTCCACCATGCCCGACGGCAAGTCACCACGCAATACAACTAAACGTTTAACACCTAGGTCAACGTAGGATTGGATCATAGTTTTAATGTTAGCTTGCGATGCGCCAATACAAGAAACATGGGGCGCAGCATCCGAGCCAGCGTCGATCATGCTTTTTACAGCATCATAAGTACCATCTTGAGTACTACCACCAGCACCAAATGTTACCGAAAAAAACTCCGGTTCAAACTTCGCTAACTCACTATGCACCTTAGCCAAATTTTCCACGCCTTTATCAGTACGAGGCGGAAAAAATTCAAAACTTAATTCTGGCGAGCTTTTTTTATTAGTCATTTATACTCCATAAATCAGAAGCTAAATTCGTTTTTTGAGCCGGGAATTTTGGCGTTAATCGAGGCGCTTTGGCGCACAGGAAAGGCACGTACATCAAGTACGTAACTGACCGAGCACCAAAGCAACGAAGAGTAACGCCAAAAGTACCGCTCAAAAACGAATTTTAGTAGCGGTAATGCTCTTGTTTATACGGCCCATCAACATCTACATTAATGTAGTCCGCTTGCTCTTTAGTTAACTTTGTTAACTTCACACCAATTTTTTCAAGGTGTAAACGAGCGACTTTTTCATCAAGGTGCTTAGGTAGAATATAAACTTCGTTACCGTACTTCTCACCTTTGGTCCACAACTCGATTTGCGCAAGTGTTTGGTTAGTGAATGAGTTAGACATAACAAAACTTGGATGTCCTGTTGCACACCCAAGGTTCACTAAACGACCTTGCGCTAACAAGATAATTCGTTTGCCGTCTGGGAAGATCACGTGATCTACTTGGTCTTTAATATTTTCCCATTCGCAATCAGCCAAACCAGCAACATCAATTTCATTGTCAAAGTGACCAATGTTACAAACAATTGCTTGGTCTTTCATAGAAGCCATATGATCACGCGTGATGATGTTGAAGTTACCTGTAGTAGTAACAAAAATATCAGCGTCAGCAACCGCGTCTTCTAGAGTAACAACTTCGTAGCCTTCCATTGCCGCTTGCAATGCACAAATCGGGTCAATCTCAGTTACTTTAACAATCGCGCCCAAACCGCGTAATGATGCAGCTGAACCTTTTCCAACGTCACCGTAACCACAAACAACGGCTGTTTTACCAGCAATCATGACGTCAGTAGCACGTTTAATTGAATCAACTAAAGACTCACGACAACCATATAGGTTATCGAATTTTGATTTAGTCACCGAGTCATTTACATTAATAGCTGGGAACGGTAACTCACCATTTTCTACCATTTGGTATAAACGCGCGACACCAGTCGTTGTTTCTTCGGTCACACCCTGTACTTCTGCTAAACGACGTGAGTACCAAGTGTTGTCTTTTTCTAATTGCGCTTTGATCGCTGCAAATAAGAAAGTTTCTTCTTCACTACCTGGGTTATCTAAAACAGAAATATCTTTTTCCGCCTTAGTACCAAGAATCAACAACATAGTGGCATCACCACCGTCATCAAGAATCATGTTAGGGCCTTTGTCGCCCGGCCAATCCATAATGCGATGCGTGTAGTCCCAATACTCTTCCAAAGTTTCGCCTTTATATGCAAACACAGGAATGTTTTGCGCTGCGATAGCCGCCGCCGCATGGTCTTGGGTTGAGAAAATATTACATGACGCCCAACGCACTTCAGCACCCAAAGCAACCAGTGTTTCGATCAACACTGCTGTTTGAATAGTCATATGCAATGAGCCAGTAATTTGTGCGCCTTTTAAAGGCTGCTCTTTTAAGAACTCTTCACGAATAGATACCAAGCCAGGCATTTCAGTTTCGGCAATGGCAATTTCCTTGCGACCAAAATCAGCAAGGTTAATATCAGCGACGTGATAGTCAGAAAATTCAGGATTCGATGGATTTACACTCATCTTTCATCTCCAAGTTTAAAGTTAATGAAAAATGAGCGCCGTTGCTATTGTGTGCTTATTTAAAAGCTAGAACACTTGAGCCTGACAGTTCCTAATAGAACTAGTTGCAACGCTCCTCAAGTGCTTGAGGTCGCGATTATAGACACACGTTTATTGAAATTCCAGTAAAAATATCAGTTTATTTATCACTCCAAACGGCAAACTCATTGCCGCTAGGTTCAGTAAAGTGAAAACGTCTTCCGCCTGGGAAATCAAAAATGGGTTTAACTATCTTTCCGCCATGGTCAGATATTTTCTGCTGCGTTGCCTCTAAATCATTACTATAGAAAACAGTTAACGCCGCGCCTTGGTCTGAATTACTAACAAGCTCGGCACGATAAAAGCCGCCTTCGAGTCCCTGCTTATCAAATGCTGTGTAATCAGGTCCATAATCGGTGAACCTCCAAGCAAAAACGTTAATGAAAAATTCTTTTGTTGCAGCTAGGTCATGTGCAGCATACTCAAGGTAATCGATCTTTTCATGATTTGGCATTTTGAATTTCGTTGGTTCGTTTGCTTACTTGGTTTGTAAACCGCGGCGCTCTAATAGCGGTTGAATATTTGGTTCTGCACCGCGGAATTCTCTGAAAATCGTCATGGCATCTTCGGAGCCACCACGAGATAATAAAGTCTTGCGAAAATGGTCACCATTTTCACGCGTCAATCCGCCGTTTTCTTTAAACCATTCAACGCTATCTGCATCCAATACTTCGCTCCAAATATAGGAATAATAACCGGCTGAATAACCACCTATAATATGAGAAAAATACGTACTTCGATAACGTGGCGGTATTGTATCGATAGCGATACCTGCATCGGCTAAAGTTTGTGCTTCAAATGTCATCAAGTTATCACCGTTAGGTACTTCTTCTGGCTGCAACTGGTGGAGTCTTTGATCTAAAACAGTAGCAGCCAAATATTCTGAAGTAGCAAAGCCTTGGTTAAAAGTACTGCTGGCTAATACCTTTTCCAACAACTCATCTGGCATTGTCTCACCTGTCTCATAATGGACCGCATAATTAGTTAACACTTCTGGCCAATCAATCCACATCTCATGGACCTGCGAGGGGTACTCAACAAAGTCACGCGGTACAGACGTGCCGCTAAAAGAAGGGTAAGTAACATTTGAAAACATCCCATGGAGCGCATGTCCGAACTCATGAAACATGGTATTAGCTTCACCCCAAGTTAATAAAGTCGGTTCGCCTTCGGGCGGTTTAGAAACATTTAAATGGTTAGCCACAACAGGCTGATTACCCAATAACTTCGATTGCGATACATAAGCATTCATCCATGCGCCGCCGCGTTTCGATTCACGCGCATAAAAGTCTTCAATGAATAATGCTAATGTTGAACCGTCTTCTTCAAACACTTCCCAAACTCTGACATCAGGATGATAAGTCGGCAGATCTAAACGTAATTTAAACGTTAAACCATAAAGGCGTTCTGCCATATAAAATACGCCATTGGTCAATACATTATTCATCTCAAGATAGGGTTTGAGTTGCGTACTATCAAAATTAAAACGTTGTGCTCTGAGTTTGTTGGTATAAAAACTCCAATCCCATGGCGCTAGTGTGAAATCATTACCCTCAGCATC
>CAZFEM010000059.1:0-8091 GCA_964517515.1 uncultured Gammaproteobacteria bacterium
AAGTCAAAGCCAGAGACTTTGGTAAACGCGGTAATTCTGAAGAAAATCGCGTTTTAGTAGCCGGCAAGCGCACTTTAGGGTCTTCGGCTGATTTAATTAAACTCACAACACCACATAAACTTCTGCAAGCCAACGGCATTTGTTTTTCTGGATATTGGCATATTCACTCACAATCAGCCTTTACCGGATTATTTAGCCAGAACACGAAAACACCTGTGATTGTTCGAGCTTCGGTGTCATTAAGCGGCACCAAACAATCCAACAAGCGCGCTTTCGGGCTGGCAATAAAATTATTGCCAAGTGACTTAGGAGTTAGTCCAAGTATTAATATTTTTACCTTAAACTCGCTTGGAGGGGTAATCAAAAAGCACGTTTTAGACCTCAGTGTAGATAATGAACCGGACTTCGGACAAATTCCAAAATTAAGCGATATCAGTACCGCTTTACGTTTAAAGGCTGACCTTCAACGTGCAGAAAAGCAGTATCTGCAAGAAACTGGTGCAAAAAACACCAAAGCCAACGTGACCTACAGAGGCTTAGAGCACGTGGCTGCCTATAAAAGTGAGCAAGTGCTGAGCCCTAAATGGATCCGCTTTAGCGCAAATGTAGATAAACGTGTAGACATGGATGATTTCCGCAATGAGCTAGACCTTGAACATTACCCACAAAACGAAATCATCTACGCAATTGACGTAGCTGCACCGGCAAAAAACAAGAAAAAGGCTGATTGGCTAACCATTGGAGAACTTGTACTTAAGGACTCAATAAGCTCTCTTGCCTGCGACACGCAACTTCACTTCCAGCACCCCAACAAATAAATCCAACGCTACACGGTTCCACCAAGGTGTAGAAAAGCGGTATAGTCTCACGCCTGCCTTACCGGTCGTCGATTAAACTAAATAAATGAAATATTTCGGTAAAAATTCAGACATTGAAAATAGCAATGAGCGCACCGGCGTACTATTGGTAAACCTTGGCACGCCAGAGCGACCTGTATGCCCGAGTCTTCGCGACTACTTGTCTGAATTTCTAATGGACCCTAGAGTAATAGAGCTTCCTGCTCTGTTTCGTGCCATTTTGGTGAGAGGCATTATTGTTAATGTTCGCTCGCATAAAAGCGCAGCAACGTATCGCGAGATATGGACCGAAAACGGCTCACCATTGATGCTCAATACGCAAGGTCTTTGTAAGAAAACTCAAGAAGTACTTGGCAACGATTTTGATGTTGCCATGGGCATGCGATATGGCAAGCCGAGTGTCGCCAATGCCTTAAAAGAACTGCATGACAAAGGCGTCAGAAAATTAGTAGTAATCCCCTTATATCCTCAATACAGCGGTAGCACTAATGGTTCAACATTTGATGCCTTAGGCAAAGCCCTCAGTAAACATCGCTGGGTACCCGACATTAAATTCGTTAGTGATTACTACCGCAATCCTGCCTATAGCAAAGCCATTGCTGACTCTATCACCGAGCATTGGCAAACACATGGACGCAAGCAAAAACTGTTGATGTCTTTTCACGGCATCCCTAAGAAGTACATTGAAAAAGGCGACCCTTATCAACAACAATGCTTGGACAGCGGTAAATCCATCGCTAAACAGCTGAATCTTAAGGACGACGAATGGATGGTAGTATTTCAATCACGACTGGGCGCGCAGGAATGGCTAAGACCCTATTGTGATGAGACGCTAAAACTATTACCAAGCCAAGGCGTAGAATCGGTGGATATGATATGCCCTGGTTTTAGCGCCGATTGCCTTGAAACTCTTGAAGAAATCGAGGGTGAAAACAAAGAATACTTCTTAGAAGCTGGCGGCAAGGCTTATAGCTATATTCCATGCTTGAATGAGTCCGATGCGCACGCACAATTGATGGCTGATATTGTCAAAAATGCCTGACACTATGCCGATAGCATAACCATCAAGACAAAAAAAACCCTGAAACAAAGGATTCAGGGCTAAAGTACGAAAGTAAATAAATCGGGAATTATTTCGCTGCTACTTTTTCAAGGCCACAATTACCTTTCAAGCAATTCAACACAATAGGAGAGCCTTCGCGAATTTCGCAGTTATATAGGTTTCTATCGCCGTTGACGCTGACTTTCAGCTTAGCCTTAAAAACCTTACGCTTTGAATTGATACTAGCAACCTTTATGCGATCAACTTCGCCATACTCGGCTAGCACTTGTGCTTTGCATGCGGAAATTTGCTGAGCGTCGGTTTGCGCAAAAGCGTTAGCTCCAATTAAGAGCGCTGTGGAAATAACAAGTGTATTAATAAGAGTTTTCATAATGTTCAATAAATTTCTAGGAGTTGAAGAAAGATAAATTCGTTTCTTATCTTACGAAGACTGTATTGAACAAGTTTTGCGGCATAGGCGCTGCCTAAATATTAATAATCACTACCAAATTTTGAAATTCGGCCGATTTTTCAAGATTCCGTAAGGCTTTCACTTCGGTATTTGGTGGGCGAAACGCCAAAATGCTCTTGAAATGCAGAATTAAAGGAAGAAATAGATCGAAAGCCCACATCCAGTGCAATACTGAGCACCGGCGTACGGGCGTCTTTACGTAACTTAGCGCCAGCTTCTTCAATACGATAACGGTTTACAAACTGGTTGAAATTCCGATAACCGAGCTCTTGGTTAATTTTCTGGCGCAACTTGTACTCTGGCACGTTAAGCATTGAAGCCAAACTACCCACTCTTAAGTCATGATCAGCATACAAACGCTCGCCTTTCATACGCTCAACCAAGTCCATCAAAAGAGGATCTTCAGTGTCATGCGTTATCGGCGACTCAATGCGCATGAACAAGCCTTCAGGGTTGAGCCTTAGCATGAAAAACGACATTGAAAATAAACAAACTAAAACAATCAATAGCAGCACAGTATCAATAAGGATAGGTGGACTAGATTGCCAAGCACTCTCGTAAATAACGATGACCAAGGTTTCCAGTGAGATTACCAACACTATTAGCAATCGAATCTTTGAACGCATCTCGACAAGATCATTATCACGGCCATACCAGACAATAAACAGGGCAATGAGCACGATCACAACCTTAAGTGCCTGCAACCAGATCGGAGAGATCGGCAGGCCAATGCCGATAAACTGATAATAAAGGGAGCTGCAAATCGACACGGCGACCAAAGCTAACAGCCAAATCGGACACTTACATTCTTCTTCAAAGATAAACCAAACGAGCAGTAACAACATACTCGGCACAATATTCGCAAAAATCCACAGAAAATGTAGCGATTCATAAAACAAGGGTTGGTGGTCTTCTATGGTCGGTAACAGCAAATAGCTAATACAACCCAACAAAAACATAAGGCTAACGATTTTTACTCGGGAAGGATTATTTGAAACCCCAACATATACCAACAGCAGCATCGCTTGCGAGGCGGCAGCGAATCTCATGACTAAATCTAAATATTCAAGTGCGGACATAAGATTTCAACTAATCCTCGAACTAACTCTAGAACCAACTCTCGGACTAGGCCTAGAACTATGCCCCCCAAGAATTTCGACGCGGGCTCTTGGCCCTTGATAAAATCCAACCGAACAACAGTCCAAGAACGAGCGTACCGCCTCCATATATAAACCAACGAAGATCTTTCTGGTCTTTAAATGTGTCACTCAAGATCCTCATTTCGTCTAACTCAAGCTGTATCTGGATCACTTCTTTTTCTAAGCGTTCGTTGCGTTCCGCCAAGGCAACAGTATCTGATGACACCCGTTTAATCTGTTTTAGTTCTTCAGAAGTACTCTGTAGCTGGCTGCTAAGCTCGGTGTTTTGTTGAATAAGAATTTGGTTTTCATCCTGACTTTGCGCTAATAAGGACTGCAGTTCACCAGGTTTAGAGCGCAGAGTCTTAAGCTGAGCCTCCACCACTTTAAGGCGCTCACGCGCGGCACGTTCACGGGTCAAAAAACGTGTCAAGGTATAGCCGGTCTCGCCTTCAGGGGTTTGCACCAAGGAATGCCCATTACCAGCATTCTCTCTTAAAATCTCAACCTTAGTGCCACTGCGCATCGGTCTTACGATTTTATTTTGTATGCTCGGACCGGTTCGCAACATAATCTCAAAGTCATCCGTGACGTAACGAGTTTGGGCATGACTTGCCACGCAGATACTAAGACCTAAAATTGCAAATAAGCTAACCATGCAAATCTTAGGAGAAATAATGGATTTCATTGCTTTATACCAAAGTAGCTTTAACACCAAAATAATTGGCGCTTATTATACACTCAGTCAAAACCAAGAATCTTAGTCAATTTCTTTCAATTTTCGTGCCAAGGTATTACGCCCCCAGCCCAACAATTTGGCAGCATTTTGCCGATGTCCACCGGTGTGCTCTAAAGCAACATTTAAAAGCACACCTTCGAAACGTTTGCGTAAATCAGATAGAACGTCTTGATGTCCGTGATTCAATTGCTGCTGTACTTGTTTTGCCAAAAGTGTCTCCCATTTATTGGTTTTGGCAGCGTGCTGGCTATCTAATACTTCTTTCGGTAAATCCTCTAAACTGACGTTCACAGCTGGCGCCATAACGGTGATCCAGCGACAAATATTTTCGAGTTGACGAACATTACCTGGCCATGAAAAGGCCATCATTTGCTCTAAGGCTTCGCTGCTTAGAACCTTCATTTCCACGTCAAGTTCCTCAGCACTGGCTCGAAGAAAGCGGCTACTCAACAACGGCACATCTTCAAGACGCTCACTCAGTGAGGGCAAGTCGATACGAATAACATTGAGTCGATGATAGAGGTCTTCTCTGAATTTTCCGTTAGCAACCTGCTTTTCTAAATTCTGATTAGTAGCCGCCAATACCCGCACATCAACTGTGATTAAATCACGCCCACCTACTCGGTAAAAACGTCGGTCAGACAAAACTCGTAGTAAACGAGTTTGTAGCTCAGCAGACATTTCTCCTATTTCGTCGAGAAATAAAGTGCCTCCATGGGCTTGCTCAAAGCGACCTTTGCGCTGCGCCTGTGCACCAGTAAATGCGCCTTTTTCATGACCGAATAATTCAGACTCTAAAAGCTCCGCCGGAATAGCTGCAATATTAATCGCCACAAACGGTTTATTCGCTCTTGGACTATGTTGATGCAAAGCATTAGCCACTAATTCTTTACCAGTGCCCGACTGGCCACAAATCATAACGTTAATATTAGACTTTGCCAGCCGACCAATGGCTCGAAATACCTCTTGCATGGCTGGTGCTTCACCAATGATGTCCATCTCTGCAATCGAGGATGTACTTGTTTCAACGGCCTCTTGCGCAGGCTCGGCAGCACGCTGAACCAATCTAACAGCCTCATCCAGGTCAAATGGTTTTGGCAAGTACTCAAACGCACCGCTCTGATAACTGGCTAAAGCGCTATCAAGGTCAGTGTGCGCGGTCATAATAATTACTGGCAATTCTGGATGACGTTGGCGAACCTGATCAGCAAGCTCCAAACCACTGATCCCAGGCATGCGAATATCGGTCATCAGCACCGCTGGTAAACCACCATCAAATTGCGACAAAGCCGATTCAGCATCTTCAAAATCACGCACATCGAAGCCGGCTGCAATCAATGCTCGCGATAGCACCCACCGTATTGACGAGTCGTCATCAACAATCCAGATTTCATTAGGATTCATAAATTTTTACCTACTACTAAGTACTATCAGTGTCATCGATATACGGCAATCGAATCGAGAAACTGGTTTTACCGTGATAGTCCTCAAGTTGCACCATGCCTTGATGACGTTGAATAATTTCTTGGGTAATGGATAAACCTAAACCGGTGCCCTCAGGCCGACCGGTGATTAGCGGGTCGAACAAGGTTTCCATAAGATCATCGCTTACCCCAGGGCCGTCATCCCAAATACGAATACGCATTACTTGCCGATGAAGTATTTGGTTGATGGTGAAAAAACGCTCAAACTGAGTTACAAAACCCAACTTAATTTGTTGCTGCCCTGCCTGCGCTTCAATCGCGTTATTAACGATATTGAGAACAGCTTGAATGAGTTGCTCTTTATCAGCCTTGATCTCAGGTAAGGCCGGATCATAAAAACGTTCAAGATGAATTGGCACTTGGGCATCAACAGAGACTAGATGAACAACGTGTTCAAGCACCTCGTGAATATTAAGAGAAACTGGTTTTAACTGTTGCCTAGAACCCATGACGCGATCGACCAACCTTGTGAGCCGATCCGCTTCTTTGATCATGATGTCAGTGAGTTCACGATGTTGTTGTTGCTCTAATTCTCGATCGAGCAATTGCGCCGCGCCGCGAATACCACCTAATGGGTTTTTTATCTCATGTGCTAAACCGCGCATCATTAAGCGAAAGGCCTGCTGTCGTTCTACTTGATTCACTTCCTTCATAAAGTGAGAAATACGATTTATTTCATTCAGCTCTAACAATATCGAAGGTGTGGCCTGAGATTCTCTTGTCATGCTAGACAAAGTCACGTCTAAAAGAACCTCTCGATCATCAATTAAAACGTCCAATTCACGCAGAGTAAATTGTGCATGGCTTTCAATACACTGATTAAGACAATCACTCAAAACTTCATCTGGAATAAGATCAGAAATATTTTGACCAACCAAATAACGCCTACTTTGGCAAAAGAGTATTTCAGCTGAGAGGTTGACGCGCTCGAGCACACGTTCATGATTCACCACTAGCAGTGAACACTCCAAACTCTCTATTAAACTGGCATCACTCATAAAATCGATTACACACTTTGCATTAGAGACCAACTCTTACGTCAAAATGGTGACGTCAAAGCCATTACATCTTAATTTTGCACCAAAATAGTGCACGCCCCATTAAAAAAACGCCACAAGCAAACTTGCGGCGTTTTCGTTTTATTTAACAGCTATAAGAAAGCTGAAATTCAATCGGGTGCGTATGCATACGTAAGGCATCGACTTCTTCTTGTTTAAGTTCAAGATAACCGTCAATAGCACTGTCGCTAAATACACCGCCAACTTTCAAGAACTCACGATCATTATCTAATGCTTCAAGCGCGTAATCCAAGCCCGGTGCAACCGTTGGGATTTTTGCTTGCTCAGCCGCAGGTAGCTCGTACAAGTCCTCATCAGCCGCATCGCCAGGATGAATCTTGTTATTGATTCCATCGAGACCAGCCATCAACATAGCAGTAAATGCTAAGTATGGGTTGGCAGTTGAATCTGGGAAACGAATCTCGATACGACGCCCTTTAGGACTTGCCACATAAGGAATACGACAAGACGCTGAACGGTTACGAGCAGAATATGCAAGCAATACTGGTGCTTCAAAACCTGGCACCAAACGCTTGTAACTATTAGTCGAAGCATTTGCAAAGGCGTTGATAGCACGTGCGTGCTTAAAAATACCGCCAATGTAGTACAGAGCTAGTTCACTCAAGCCACCGTAGCCGTCACCGGCAAATAAATTTTCACCGTCTTTGAAAATAGATTGGTGTACGTGCATACCAGAACCATTATCGCCAACAATTGGCTTAGGCATAAAGGTCGCCGTTTTACCGAACATATGCGCTGTATTGTGTACTGCGTACTTGTAGATTTGAACTTCGTCAGCCTTACGTACCAAGGTGCTAAACAAAGTTCCAATCTCACACTGGCCACCAGTAGCAACCTCATGGTGATGCACTTCAGTCTCAACACCCATTGCTTCTGAAGATTGGCACATGGCAGCACGTAAATCATGCAAGGAATCAACCGGCGGCACTGGAAAGTAACCACCTTTTAAGCCCGGACGATGGGCCATATTACCGCCTTCATATGGCTTTTCAGAGTTCCAATAAGCTTCTTGTGAATCTACTTCGTAAAAAGAACCGCGTGGCTCATTGGCATAACGAACATCATCAAATACGAAGAATTCATTCTCAGGACCAAAATAAGCAGTATCGCCAATACCCGATTCTTTAAGATATGCTTCAGCGCGTTTTGCTATAGAACGCGGGTCGCGTTCGTAACCTGACATGTCGCTAGGCTCAACGATATCGCAACGAATATTGAGTGTTTTATCTTGAAAAAACGGATCAAGAACCGCTGAGTCCGCTTCTGGCATAAGAATCAT
>CAZFEM010000060.1:0-7664 GCA_964517515.1 uncultured Gammaproteobacteria bacterium
CAGTAGTTTACAAAAGTTAACATAAGCGTTTTTAATCTTAGACCTAAGTCTATTGTGCCTTAGCACAATATAAATATAATTTGGATCAGCAATAATTTGCAAATCACTGAAAAATAAGATATTTTCTTTCGATAAGCTGAATTATAAAAATATACTAAATTAGTTACTTTATATTTTGACTGTTTAGGGGTTAAGAATAACCTAATCGCATTTCAATACTGGAGGTTACAGCGTGGGTAAGCTTTTAGAAAACAAGGGCCTTTTTATATCAACACTGGTTTTAGTGTTGTTTTTTCTTGGCTATATAGCGATTAATTCTGCAATGCAGAAAAATGTAGTTAAGAATGCTTCTTATGTTGATAAGTTTGCTAATTTATCAGTGTTATTAGGGTCAGGGAGTAATCAGCTAATTAACCAGTTTGAATTGTTTCAAAGTGGCGGAGCAGATTTTGAGGCAATAGATCAATTTTTAGCGCCTGACGTTTCTGATATAAGCACACTAATCAGCAGTTTGCGCAATAATAATACTGCGCTTGCTCGCAGTACTTTTAATAATACCTTGACTGTTTTAGGGCGTGCTAAAGAACGGAAATCTAAAATAAGTGGCTTGCTACAGATTGCAGCGGGGATTATTACCTTATTGCTATACCTACTGTTAGTTATACCTTCCATTCGTCGCTTATCACAAGATAAAGAGACAGAAGTAGTTGTTCAAAAAGAAGCTGCTGGCATCATGGGCACGGTGTCTGAGGGATTGTTTCTATTAAATAAAGAACATCAAATTGGAACTCAGCAGTCAGCAGCATTAAAAGGCATGTTTAAGTCAGAACGTGACTTAGAAGGTGATTTTTTTGATTTTATTGCTAATTATGTACCGCAAAGTACAGTACAAATTGCGCGCGATTACCTTGAACTATTATATGGTGATCGAGTAAAGGAAAAATTGGTACAAGATTTAAACCCACTCAACGAAGTGGAAATTAATATTGTTCGACGGGATGGTAGTTTTGATAATCGTTATTTAGACTTTAACTTTAACCGCGTAATGGAAGGCGATCGTTTAAGTCATATCTTGGGTTCGGTAACTGATGTAACTCGCAGAGTTCTGTTAGAGAAAGAACTGGAAGAATCTAAAGAAGAGCAAGAAGCACAACTTGAATTGTTGATGAGTATCTTGCATGTAGACAATACTCAGTTAACTGGTTTTTTCGGTACCGCAGAGTCAGCTCTGAATGATATCAACAATACATTTGAACAGAAAGGCTATGGTAATCACGAGATTCGCAGCAAGATTTCTGAAATCATGAGCTCTGTTCATAGGCTTAAAGGTGACTCAGCTGCACTTGGTTTACATAAGTTTGAGTTTTCTGCGCATGCTCTTGAGGAAGAACTTGAACGTGTCACTAAAGAAAATGAAAACATTACTGGTAAAGAGTTATTGCCTGCAATTACTTTATTGAAAGATTTGTTTGGTGAATTAGAAAATATGCAATCTCTGGTAGATAAATTTTCAGGGGCTGTAATGGCAAGTGGTAATGAAGGTGTTTCACCATTAAGTACTAGTGCTGAAGCAGCGCCAGCAAATGCAGCACCGTTAGATCCCTTACAACAACTTGCGGCTACGGTTAGTGAGCGCTCAGGTAAAAAAGTCAATTTAGTTAGTTACGGTCTAGGCGAAGGTGAAGTTCCAGAAGAACTTGCTGAAGATGTTAATAGCATTGTGGTACAACTTATTCGTAATAGTATTGTGCATGGCTGTTTGACTCCGGAAAAACGCCTGGCAGCAGGTAAAAGTGATTTCATCAATATTAAGACTAGCTTCACAGAGATGGATAATAATTATGTCTTGACTGTCCGTGATGATGGAGAAGGTTTTAATGAAGATAAGATTCTTGCAAAAGCACTTAAAAACCAATTGGTCGATGAAGATCAAGCAATGGATTTAGATTCAAAAGGTATTCTAAGTTTAGCTTTTAATGCTGGTTTCTCTACGCTAGATGAAGCTGATATTGATGGCGGCCGAGGTGTTGGTTTAGACGTTGTTTACGGCTTAATTAAAGATATGGGAGGTAAACTCACATTGCGTAATGGTGTCGGTGAATACAGTCAATTTCAAATTGTAATTCCTAAGAAATAATAACCTTTTTAGAAGAGACTTTAGTCTGTAACGATGCTTATAGGCATTTATGATGGTGGCGTAAAATGAAATTTATGGTAGTAGATGATTCGGACGTGATCCGGACTAAAATTCGAAATGTTCTTGATACTGAAAGGTATGAGATTGTCGGCTCGGCGGAAAATGGTCTAGAAGCAGTTAAACAATTCGTAGAATTAAGGCCGAAGTTAATAACTTTGGATATCACAATGCCGGTTATGGATGGCATTCAAACAATTACCGAGATTATTAAAATTGATCCTGAAGTTCGAATTTTAGTGGTTTCAGCACTGGCGGATAAGCCAACATTAATCAAAGCGATGAAACTTGGCGCTTATGGCTTCTTATGTAAGCCTTTTTCTGATCTCGATCTTGCAGATGCAATCGAAGAACTAATTGAGGATTTAGTTTAAATGAACGAACGAAATTTAGAAGTGTTTGTAGATGGCGCCGCGCGTTATTTTGGTACTGTTACTGACACAGAAGCAAATGTAGGGACACCATTTTTAATTCAAGATGTGAATAAGTACTTATTAGATTACACAGGAATTATTGGTATTTCTGGTAATCATAAAGGCTCGGTTTTCTTTAGCGCGCCGAATTCTTTGCTAACAAAATTAATAGCCCAGATTGGCATTATAACTACCCAAGAAGAAAAGCTAATGGATTTAGTTGGTGAGGTGTCGAATACTATTTCGGGTAATGCTCGCCGTGAATTTGGTGATCAATTTATGTTGACTGTGCCGATTGTTTTGAAAGGCAAAAGTGACAATGTACGTGTTTCAGATGTGGTGAATATTTATGTTATTCCAATCCATTGGCGTGGTACCAATGCAAACTTAATAATTAATTTAGACGAAGACTGAGAAAAACTATGTTTAAGAGAATCAATAAGCTCTCTATTTTTAGCGCAATGGTGATTGTCGCTTTGTGTGCGATGTCTTTTAATGTTTTTGCTCAAGAAGCAACTACTGAATTGGAAGCAATTCAAGATTACGCAAGCATTGTCTGGCTTAGCATTTGTTGTGGTCTAGTGCTATTCATGCAAGCGGGGTTCTTGCTCGTAGAAGGTGGCGTTGTTCGATCTAAAAATGCCATCAACGTTGTACTAAAAAACTTTACTGACGTAGGCATCGGTACAGTTGGTTTCTGGTTGATTGGTTATGGTTTGATGTACGGCACGAATGAAACTGGTTGGATTGGTTTATCGGGCTTTGCACCGACCGATACAGGCACTAGTGCTTCTCTTGATTTATTATATAACACGATGTTCGCAGCAACAGCGGCAACGATTATGTCGGGTGCGGTGGCGGAACGATTTTATTTCTTACCTTATGTTGGCGGCGCTTTGGTTGTTACCACAGTTGTTTACCCAATTTTTGGTTCATGGGCATGGAGCGATACTGGTTGGTTGGCGGAGCTAGGTTTTCACGACTCTGCGGGTGCAACAGTTGTTCACTCAATTGGAGGTTGGTGTGCTTTAGGTGCATTGATTTTGATTGGACCGAGAACAGGGCGCTTTACTCGTAAAGGTGAGGTGCATGCAATCTCAGGTCATAATCTACCTTATGTTGCGATTGGTGGTTTTATTCTTTGGTTTGGCTGGTTTGGGTTTAATGGTGGTTCGGTTAATGAGGATTTTTCTAACATTGGACAAATTTTATTAAATACTCACCTTGGTGCTGTTGCCGGTATTTGTGGTGCTATTTTTGCCAGTATTTTGATGAAAAAAGGCTTTGTCATGGTAACCATCGTGAATGGCGCTCTAGGTGGCTTAGTCACGATTACCGCAGGGGTAGATGTAATCACAGCGCCTTATGCGATTCTTGCTGGTTTTATTGGTGGCAACATCATCGTTTTTACAGAGCAGTTTTTAAATAAATTTCGTATTGATGATGCAGTTGGCGCGGTAGCAGTACATGGTTTTTGTGGTGCTTGGGGAACGTTGGTAGTTGGCTTGTTCTGGGCTGGTGATATGTTTAATATCGAGCGCATTATTGTGCAAATAACTGGTATTGTTGCTGCTCTTGTATGGGGGCTTAGTGCTAGTCTGGTGATTTTTTGGACCATCAGTAAAATACATGCGATTCGTGTTCCAGTGCGAATCGAACAGCGTGGTTTAGACATTAGTGAGCACAAAGAAATTGGTTACAGTGACTTTGTCATTACGCACGTTAAGGCAGATTCATAATGCTTTATTCGAATACAAACTTTAAACAAAGGCGTTTTTAGTAATGGTTTCTTCTGATGTATATGAACAAAGAGTCGTTTATGCGGCACTTTCTCGAATGTCCAATGACCGTAATGTCATCAAAGCAGGGTATCAACATTGGCAAAATGTTTTGTCTTCGCAAGCCTTTGATATTTTTGAAATAGTTGATGGTTTAAATAAGTTTTTAGGTTTACAGGTCGATGAAAGAAAAAAACTAATGTTGTCAATGCACGCTGCCTCAGGGCGCTTAGTTGATGAATTAGAACCGGTGCCTGACTATATGCTGTCTGATCAAGCTGGTGGTGGTGTTGAAGCAGTAGTTAAAGAAGATATTATTTCAGGACCTCTAGGCTCGCCGCATAAATTAGTAACTGTTCGATACTTACAATTATTTAGTCAACACCTTAAACGTCTCAGCTCTAGTTCATATGATGAATTATGCATTATGATTGGTGATGAAGGCTTACCAGATATTCCTCGATATTTACAACCGGTTATTAAAAATTGGGGTTCCTCAGGTTTGCATAAGATTGATTTTCCAGATGATATTAGTGTTGATGATTGTAAAGACGTTGCCATAGCATTCTATGTGATGTCGACTACATTGATCGGTCCAGTTGAGGCCGATACCATTGTAAATAAAGCTATTACTGAAACGATGAATATTGAAGCCAGTCAACAGTTTGATCCGCGTAGTCTGCTTTAAAAAATAATTTATTTAGCTTCCTGCTATTTATTTAGCTTCCTACTTTTAGGTTCTTACTAAAGGTGTCTTTTGGCACTGGTAATTAAGTGATTTTGACCTATAATCGCGGCTTTATTTAATGTCGCGAGTATTGAGCATGCTGTCAATTTACGCTTGTTACTTTTGTACTTAAGAAACTTAATTCTAAATTCTAATGAAACTACGTAATATCGCGATTATCGCGCACGTCGACCATGGTAAAACCACGCTCGTAGACAAGCTTTTGCAGCAATCAGGAACGTTCGATGAACGAGCTGAATTGATTGAGCGCGTGATGGATAGCAATGATATTGAGAAAGAACGTGGCATTACTATTTTAGCCAAGCCTACAGCATTAACTTGGCAAGACTATCGGATCAATATTGTTGATACCCCAGGACACGCAGACTTTGGTGGTGAAGTAGAACGTATTTTGTCGATGGTTGACTCGGTCATCTTGTTGGTTGATGCAGTAGATGGCCCTATGCCGCAAACACGGTTTGTTACGCAAAAAGCTTTTGAGCATGATCTTAATCCGATTGTCGTCATTAATAAAATTGATCGTGAAGGATCGAGACCAGACTGGGTTTTGGATCAAACTTTTGATTTGTTTGATATGCTAGGCGCAAATGATAAGCAACTGGATTTTCCCGTAGTCTATGCTTCTGCGATTAATGGTTTTGCCACTGAAGACGTGAGTAATGTTACGGATAACATGGACTACTTGTTTCAAACTATTATTGATCATGTGCCGCCGCCGCCAGTTGATGTGGATGCGCCATTTCAAATGCAAGTGTCGCAGTTAGACTATTCAAGTTATTTAGGTGTTATCGGCATTGGCCGTATTAAGCAAGGTAGTGTTAAAGCGAATGGCCAGGTATCCGTTATTGATGCCGAGGGTAAAACTAAAAATGGTCGACTGGCTAAATTATTTGGTTTTAAAGGTATGGAGCGTGTTGAGCTTGATGAAGCACGAGCCGGTGACATTGTTGCGGTATCGGGAATTGATGAACTATTTATTTCTGATACGATCTGTGCGCGTGATGCGGTTGAGGCTTTGCCGCCACTATCCGTTGATGAGCCAACGGTTACGATGACATTCCAAGTTAATACCTCACCATTCGCCGGCCAAGAAGGTAAGTACTTAACATCTCGTCAGATTCGCGATCGTTTACAAAAGGAACTACTACACAATGTGGCGTTGCGAGTTGATGATACCGATGACCCTGAAAAATTTAAAGTGTCTGGCCGTGGTGAGTTGCACTTATCCGTGTTGATCGAAAATATGCGCCGCGAAGGTTTTGAATTAGCGGTTTCACGTCCTGAAGTTATTTATAAAGATGTTGGCGGCACAATTCATGAGCCTTATGAAAACCTTACTGTCGATCTAGAAGAAGAACACCAAGGCACTATTATGAAAGCGCTACAGGAACGTGGTGGTGATTTAGCTAACATGTCACCCGATGGCAAAGGTCGAGTCAGACTCGATTTTAGTATTCCTGCACGCGGCTTAATTGGTTTTCAAACTGATTTTATGACCATGACATCAGGTTCTGGTCTGATGTATCACGTTTTTGATAAATACGCTGAAAAGAAAAATAAATCATTCGGCCAACGACAAAATGGTGTGTTGATTTCTAACGGCAGTGGTAAAGCGCTTGGTTTCGCGATTTTTAATTTACAAGAGCGTGGCAAAATGATGATCGATCCTTCGCAAATGGTTTATGAAGGGCAGGTAGTTGGGATTCACTCAAGAGATAACGATTTAACGGTGAACCCGTTAAAAGGCAAGCAATTGACCAATGTGCGAGCATCCGGCAAAGACGATGCAATAGCCTTAACGCCACCAATAAAGCATACCTTAGAGTCGGCGCTTGAGTTTATTGATGACGATGAGTTAGTTGAAATCACACCTGAGAGTATCCGAATTCGTAAACGCTTTTTGCTCGAGCATGAGCGAAAACGTGCGAGTAGGGAAAAAGCCAGTTAAACTAGAATAATAATGGTCATCTATGATTTAGTTTGCGAGTTTAATCATGACTTCGAGGGCTGGTTTGATAACTCGGATGACCTACTCTGCCAGCAACAAGAAGGGCTATTAACTTGTCCATTTTGTGATTCGAAAAATATTTCGAAAAAAGTTTCAGCAATTAAGATTGGTGGCAAAGTAACTCGAGCAAAGAAAAAGGATGGGGCTGAAGAATTAGCTGCAACGCCGACATTATCAACAAAACCGACAATGAGTAAGAAAGAGTTATTAGTGGGTAAGGAAGCAGCGGAGAAATTTTCTAAATACCAAAAAGCATTAAGTGAGATACACGATCACATTAATGAAAATTTTGAAAATGTTGGTAATCGTTTTACCGAAGAAGCTATAAGCATGCACAACGGCGAAAAAGAGAAAGAAAATATTCGCGGTATAGTGAGCCGTGAACAGATGGATGAGTTAAAAGAGCAGGGCGTAGAAGCCTTGCCATTACCTCCCAAACCAATCAATAAGAAAAAACTAAACTAGTCTTTCGATTAATTCTGATGTACCTGTAAAATGTTCATTAAGCGCATTGGGAAAAGTA
>CAZFEM010000061.1:0-7381 GCA_964517515.1 uncultured Gammaproteobacteria bacterium
GGGTCAGAGCCGAATTAAATTGCTGTTAATTCTTGTTTCTAGAATTAGCATAAGGGGAAGTTAAAGATAGATCGAAATGTTTGCATTGACAGGATCTAAATATACTTTTCGTATAAATTCACCTACATGTGGTGGGTTATGTTGTTTGATTAGAGATAAATCTGAAAATAAAGTAGGGGCGTACCTAGTAATAGTAAGGGAATTTTAATAAAGAGAGCGAGAACAAAATAGGGTAAAAAAAGGAGAAAGACTCAGAGTTGATTTATTTTGATGTCGTTTTGAGTTATCTTATACAAAAATTTTAATCGAAGGCGGTGTATGAAATATTTAATAGCAGTTTGTTTATCTATGATTCTAATGAGTGGTAATGTTTTCGCACAAGAAGATGAATGGGTGAATATCAATGAACAAGTAACAGGCGAAGAACTTTTCACAGTGTGTTTAATTTGTCATGGCTCACAAGGGCAAGGTATGGATCGTCGTGAAGGTCCGGCCATTGCTGGTTTGGGAGCTTGGTATATAGAAAAACAATTACATAATTATCGTAATGGTATTCGTGGATACCACGAGGAAGACATTCCAGGTCAGTTCATGAAGGGAACTCATAAACTACTTCGCAATGACGAAACTATCCGCTCTGTCGCTGAATATGTTGCGTCTATAGAAGTTGGTGCAGAGCCCGATGCTAATGCAAATGGCCCACGGGGACATATCTGGGATTCGCCCTACGCTGGTATTGATGCAGCTATTACTGGAGATGCAGAAGCTGGCGAAAAGGCCTATGCCGTTTGTGCTGGGTGTCATCAAGCGAGTGGTAAAGGTAATGAACAATTAGGTGCGCCGAACCTTACCAACCTATCGAAAATCTATATGGAACGACAAATAATGTATTTCCGTGATGGGTTACGTGGCGCTCACCCAGAAGATACTAGTGGTGCTTTAATGGCCGGTATGGCAAAAACCTTAACCACAGAGCAAGCTATTGCTGATGTTGTGGCTTATATTCTTGAACTAGAAGATTGAGGACAAATCAATGAAAACAAAATTACTTACTAAAATATTTATTGCCTTAGCAGTATTATTCGTTGTCGCTCCTGCAAGCGCCCAAACTCCTGTGGAAGTAAAACTACAAGCATTCCTAGAAGAAGATCGTGGCTGGTGTTTAGATTTACGTGGCCCAGCTATACGAGCAGCAATAAAAGGCGGCGTTCATGGACACACCTGTTATTTATATCAAGGAAATGGTGTTAGCTTGGATCAAGGTTATATACAAGAAGACATTCTAGAAAAAGATACATTTAGAATGTCCTCTTTTGATGATCAGTGTATGACTTTATACGAACCTAAATCTGGTGCGTTTGCATCGCTGGAAACTTGTGATGGCCGAATAACGCAAGATATTAGCTTAACTGAAACTGGGCATATTATTCCTGCAATGGCTCCTGATCTTTGTTTGACGATTGGCACGCAGACATTACCTGGTGGTGGCTCTAGCCCTTTACATATTCTAAAATCTGTCGACTTTCAAACCTGCGATGACAGCATTTCTGAGCGACAAACTTGGGAGTTACGCGCGGAGTGGACAGGTTTAGGTGAAGCAACTGAACCGAGAACATGGGAACCAGTACCTGGTGGTATGGCTGGTGGTGGTGGCATGGGCGGCGGTATGGGCGGCATGGGCGGCGGTATGGGCGCTGGCATGGGTGGCGGTATGGCCCCAGCTGCTGCTGAAGCTGCTGTTGAAGAATAAACCGTATCGATAGAAAAAATGGATGGATTTGGACTGCAGAGTTAATTTATTTGTAGGTCTAAAAAATAAGCCACTTAATTAGAGGTAACACTATCACTTCTAATTAAGTGGCTGTTTTGTTTAATAAGCTCGGACTAGGACCTAGGACAGTCCATATTCTAAAAAATAAATTAAGATAGTCCTCTTTTTAGCTAACAAGAAAAAGAGGTCAGATCCGATTTAATGTGTATCAGCTTGAAGAAAGGATAGGCTGGAGTTGTTTGTAAATCATGAACTGTATATTTGCAAAAGTGTATAAGAACCATGTATGTTGTATTCAATATACAAATTTATAACCATACTGTTGTAATAACTACACGGTTTTAAAACTATAAGCCTGGAAAGGCAGGAGATATTTATTATGGGACTTTTTGATTTTGCGGCCAATATTGGCAAAAAAGTATTTGGTATTGGTGATGCTGATGCAGCGGACCAGATTAAACAAAATATCGAAGCAAATAACCCTGGCGTTAGCGATTTAACTGTCGCGCTTGATGATGAAATTTGTACTCTTGGTGGTGCTTGTTCATCAACCGAAGCAAAAGAAAAAACGGTGTTGATGGCTGGCAATATGAAGGGTGTAGGCTCAGTCAATGGTGATGCATTGTCAGCGCCAGAAGCGGAAGCTGCGGCACCGCAATCAGAATATTACACCATCGAAAGTGGTGATACATTATGGGCGATCGCGGCTAAATTTTTAGGTAACGGCAGTAAGTATCCTGAAATCTTTGAAGCGAATCGTGAAGTAATAGAAGATCCAGATAAAATATTTGTCGGACAAAAAATTCGTATTCCTAAATAAATTTCAAAGCTGTTTATTTGAAATTAAATTTAGCCTAAGCTGAATCTTATCCGCTATGCTATGTTTTCTAAAATTAATTACTGTTATTACTTTTGATTCGAACCAAGTTGGTAGAAATGAATGATTCAGAGTTAATGTTTTTGTGAATTAATTAAACGCTCTCTTCATTTAAATCATGCTATAGATAATTTATTACAGTTGTTCAAATATGTTTGGTCAACTTAGTCCTGTTAATCGCTAAATTACTTCATGAAAGATCTAGTAAAAAAGCTACAACTCCATTTATCAATGGCATTATTTATTGTGTCGCTTGCAATGCTTATTGCTTTGCCTGTGCAGGCGCATCACAACTACTTTGCAGATTTCAATCCGCGCGTAGAAATTACTATTGAGGGGGTTGTCTCTCGGGTTGATTACCGAAATCCTCATATCGAGATTTATGTTGATGTTTTAGATGATGAGGGAAATATAGCTACCTGGAGGCTGCCAAATGCTGGCCCTGGTGTTGCTCAACAAAATGGTTGGGGTGAGGACACTGTTGTTGTTGGCGAACACCTTACTTTTAAAGGTTGGCCTGCGCGTGACGGTTCTAATTCCATGCGTGCGATCGAGATGTTTTTTACTGATGGCCGTAGTTACGAAATGCAGATGTGGTGTAAGTTGAACTGTGCCGGACACGATCTAGACGGTAATTGAAAAGTAAAGATCAATAAAATGGAATAAAAGAGGTTCTCTTTACACTCACCAACTAATCTTTTAGGTTTCTTATATTCTCTTATTTTTATTATGGTAGGCTATCCTTCGTAGAACGTATAAAAATAAATTTATCAATTAACAAATATTTTAATATGATAAAAAAGTATATTTCTGTTTTAGGATTTTATTGTTGTCGGTCATAGTACCTTATAACGTTGTTCTTGCTCAGCAAGACGACGATATATTGTTGCAGATCCCCAGTATAATTTCTGGAGCTGTCACGCCGGAACCGGAAGATGATCCTTTGTTTTTTTTGCTCGAAGAATTTAAGCAATAACGAACTTAATGTCAGATAAGGTGTCTTAAATATTAATGGTACCACTGTGATTTAATTTTGGTGCTGATGATCTTGAGTTTACTGTTCCCACAGGCCCAGGCGAAATCGTTACAATGTGTCCTGCGTAATTGCTAGCGAAGAAAGATAAAGGCAAATGACGATAAGGATAAATAAGACCAACTTTTTTTTCATCTCAAGTGCTTTATGATGGATGTCAGATTAATTGGCTGATTGAAGAAACGGTTTAGGAGCTGAATAAATGAAGAAGAAAAGCAAAATTTGTAGTGTTCTAATATTCATCGTAGCTTTAGTAGGCTGTTCAGAGTCAGAAGTTTTAGAAACTGCTACCACTGCCGTTGCTGAATCGGAGCAGAGAGATGGTGTGGATTGGATATTAACGAATGGAAAAATCCTGACCGCTGACAATGACTTTTCTATTGTTGAAGCAATGGCAATTAAAGATGGTCGTATTGTTGCAGTAGGTAATGACGCCGATGTCATGTCTTATGCGAATGCAGAGACTGAGCTTACGGATCTGGCTGGGCAGACTATTGTGCCAGGTTTGATTGATAATCATATGCACTTTGTGCGTGCAACCAAGCAGTGGCACAGACAGGTTCGCTGGGACGGTATGCATTCTCGTGAACAGGCTTTACAGCTTCTCAAGGAACGTTCGGATAATCTACCTGAAGGTGAATGGGCAATTGTTGTCGGTAGTTTTATTATGGAACAGTTTCACGATAACGAAGCACCGTTCACTGCGGCTGAACTGGATGCTTATATTCCCGATCGACCTGTTTATATTCAGGAAGCTTATACCCGTGCTTTTGTAAACACAGCGGCGATGCATGAAGCGGATATCACTACTAATTCAACTGTGAATCAACGCGGCGAGCTGATTAAAGATGAAGTAGGTGATTTGACTGGTGAACTAACAGGGACTGCCATGAACCTTGCTATGCGTTCTATTCCTGTGGTTAATAATGCTGTCTGGGACGCAAGTGTTGGCTTAACAGTGCAAAGCTTACTTGGCATGGGACTGACGGCTGTCTACGACGTTGGTGGCGCGACGGTTACACCAGCCTTTTATGAGTCGATCAAACGGGTGGCAGATGCCGATGATCTCGACATGCGCGTTTTTTATACGTTGAATCCACAAAATAGCCCAGCGGGCAGTGCGGAAGAAATCATAGCGCAAATGCAAAGTAATACCCCTGATAATGAAGGCTTGCAGTTTGCTCGTTTTGGTTACGGAGAGACGGTTTACCGACCTATGCGTGCTAATCCCTTTGAGATTTCCGATGAAGATAAGGAGAATTTTAAAAATATTTTGATTGCTGCAGTTGAAAATGGTTGGCAGATCAATGAGCACACCACGCAAGATCTTAAGGCGCAGACTATGCTAGATGTAGTCGCGGAAGTAGCGGAGACGCATCCGCAAGTGCTCGATATGCGTTTTACCATTGATCACACCAATGGTATTTCGGAAGAAACTATAGAGCGTGCAAAAACACTCGGCATGGTGTTTGCTACCCACAGTTCAAGCCGCAATTTAACTCCAGCAAGATTTGAATTTGGTGTTACTCAACCGCCGATTAAGACGATTAACGAACTCGATGGAATTTGGGGCCTGGGTTCTGATTCGACCACATCGAATAGCCCCAATCCTTTCCATACAATTGCTTGGGTGGTCACCGGTCATTCTGCTTCTGGCAAACAAACGTTCTTTGAAACCACATCTCGAGAAGATGCATTGGTTGCGCATACACGCACCAACGGCTACATACTGTTTCGGGAAGATCATATCGGTAGCCTAGAAGTTGGAAAATTAGCTGACTTTGCTGTGCTCAATGATGACTATATGACCGTGCCTGCGGAACAAATCAAAGACCTTCACTCAGTGATGACAGTGGTAGAAGGAAAAGTGGTCTATACCGCGCAATAGTTTTATTTGCCTGAATTCGTCACAGTTAAGGAAGTTTCTAAGCGACATGCAAATTTCGTTAATTTGTATAGTGAACTTGATCAAACCACTAAAAAGATTCTCTTGAGTTGTGGGTGGTTTACAAAAAAGCATCGCTATATGGAGCAAAATATAATTACTTACTCTGACGGAGGTCAAGAGCTTTTGAAAAATCAATAGAGAACGTTGACTTAAATAAGGCTCGACTAAAAAGAGCCTAAAGTTTTAATGATTATCAAGTATGATGCAGATGTCCATCATCGTAATTAAGCAAATAATTTAAGTTGCATGGATTTACTAAACACTTTCAATGAAAGAGTAAGAGAATACTTCTAGTCTAATTAAAAGCTAGAAACAGTTTTGACTTTGAGAAAATCGACGCTAATCTCTAGTTAAAAAGTCTTTCATGATCGTCTGACATAACTATTTTGGAGAGCTGTGCAATGAAAATAATTATCCTCGCCTTGTCTATTGCGATGTCGCTTATCTTGTTAAGCGCACAAACATATTCACAAGAATTTAGCCCTGTTCCTACGCCAGTTCTTATTCAATCAGATAAGGAAGGTCTTGCAATTGGTGGCTATGACCCCGTTGCTTATTTTGACAAGAACTCAGCAATTGTAGGAAAACCTCAATACAGCTGTGAATACTTAGGTAAAACTTGGCATTTTTCTTCAGAAGAAAATCGCGATCGTTTTTTAGAATCACCTGAACATTTTACTCCTGAGTATGGTGGTTATTGCGCACACTCAGTAGGGAATAACTCTCTTGTCGAAGCTGATCCTGAATCATTTTTAGTTCGCGATGATAAGCTCTATTTTTATGCCAATGATTCTTTTCGTGATCGAGAAGAAAATAAATCTGCAATAGATTTTGGTGAACTAAATAGTAATAGGGGAATAAACTGGTCAGAAATAAAATTTGATTTTTAAGGTTAAAGCTAATCTGACTTTAAGCGATTCAAAATGGAGGCGTGACGTGACGAACTTGTTAGTGCTCTATTTAGAAAATAACTTTCTATTGGAAAATAATTTTATTTCAAAATTAATTATTCTAAAATAATACTTATTATTTTTATTTAACTAATTGTATTATTGACGTTATGAACAAACCTGGTGACACGACAATTTTGCAAACTGGGAATATCTACGAGCCCAGTTTTAAAAAAACTGATCAGAGATGTGCTTATTGTTCGTCAGACAATATTCTGACTATGACGAAGAGTAATGGTTGGTTTCGCAAACCATCTTATTCACACCGATGTATGAGTTGCTATACTTATTTTAAGGGTAGTGGTTTAAAAGGATCTTCAGAATCAGGGTTTTCAGGATTAAATGTAATTAAAAAGATAGGCTTGGTTATTAGCTTAATCGCTATGATTGTATTTGGCTTATTTATTGTTGCTAATTTTCAAAACCCTGCTGAAGAAACTGATTTTGCTAATATTAGTGATAATTCATCAGTTGTTAGCGAAATTGAAGAACAGAGCGTTAGCACAGTTCAAAATGAAAATATAAGTCTTGAAAGTATAGACGTTCCAGTTTTAGAGAACGCTATTGACGAAATTGATGAAACACTGATTAGCGAACAATTAGATGGCTTACTATCTGAACAATCGGTTACAAATTCTGGACTGCGAACAGAAAATTTACCAAGAATAGAAATTAATCCTGAGCTTGCTCAAATTGCCTCTTTGGATTCCACTGAAGCTTCTGGTGAAAGTTTCGATGCTGCTCCTGATGTTACCAATCAAGAGCAAGTAGAGGTTGTTGACCTGTTTGATGAAATCAATAT
>CAZFEM010000062.1:0-7197 GCA_964517515.1 uncultured Gammaproteobacteria bacterium
AACCAACGACCTACTGATTACAAGTCAGTTGCTCTACCTACTGAGCTATGCAGGCGCACCAAGTTCAGGAGGCGCATTTTAGGGGTAGTTGCAAGTAAATACAACGTTTGATAGGAAAAAATTACTATTTACTATGATCTTAAATAGAAAGAAATGGTGAACAAAATCATCCCTGCAAACATTCAAATCTACCCAACTTAACTGAAGTAGCGCCCCAATCAGTATTGGAAAGCTCCTGCACAATCGATTCATTGTCATCAAGCACCAGGTGCAACCAATAACTTTCCGGTAATTTTAAGTCTTCAGACTTAATTTTAACATCGTCCAACTTATCAGAAAAAAGCACTACAGCGGTGTTAGCGACGACTTCTGAGTTATAAACACCTAAAGACAAGGTATAAGTTTGGTCTTCTTCCTTTTTAACAAAATGGTCGAGTACTTTTTTACGCTTTAACTCAACACGAATGTCATCTATTTCGGCCTGAGTATACAAAGGGCCTAAATAGACTCGATAACCTTTAGTTGTTTGTGATGCTCGAGTCGATGTTTGAAATTTAACATCGGAGTCGAATAATACTGCTTGCGCTCGCTCAAAATCAGGTTCATGGGTAAATGGACCAAGGCGATAACATGACTGTCCGATAATAGCCGCTTGGGCTATCTCATTTGCTCTACTCGATTCATTCTCATTTATCGCTGATGTTGAATTTGTTGCTGCGTAATGTTTTGCTTCGACTTCCTTATTCAAGCTCAAAAAGTGTGGATTAAGATCATTACGTTCCACATAGACATGCGAGGCCAGAGTATTTCCTCCAGGCCATAAAAATACACCTAAATTGATTAACATCAGACCACCAATTAGGATTAAAAAAAAACGCATTAAATTTGCCCTCTAGCGATAGCAGCAACACCTAATAAAACCAAATTTTCTTGTAGAATAAAATCTAAATCTGACCGTTCGGCAATAGCCAAAGCACTACCGCCCGTTAATAACAAATTAACGGGTGCGCCAATAATGCCTGTCATTTGTTTTACCACTCTTTCAATTGCTCCAACTAGACCAAAACTTACACCTGAGTTTACACATTCCTGAGTCGATCTACCAACAATTTGCTGCGCCCATGAAAAATCTGAGCTCACTCCTGCTGTCTTCTTCATCAATGAATCATGCATTAAGTTATAGCCCGGCAATATAGTACCGCCTTCAAAACGATTTTCTTTACTCAGCCAATCAATTGTAACGGCAGTGCCCGCATCAACAATAATCAAATGCCCTTCTGTCAAGACTGACCTTGCGCCGATTGCTGCGACCCAACGATCTACCCCTTGAGTATCTTGTGATTTATATTCATTAGTAATACCACAACAACTTTGCGACACTTCTAGCAATTGAATGTTCAATGAATAATTTTGTTTAACCCAATCACTTAGTTGCTCTATTACTACAACTGAACCAACGTTAGAAATCCATATCGAATCGGGGCGTTGTTGATCATCAAAGGTTTGGTCTAACAATTCTGGGGTGATTTCTGAAGCCAATAAATTACCTTGTTGGATAAACTTATCCGCCTGATAAAGCGCCCACTTTAGACGTGTATTACCAATATCAAAAAGTAACTTTAAATCACTCATCAGATGCGCAAAGACTCAAACTATAGTTGCTAGTTGATATTACTTGCTGCTCGCCATCGGGCCGCAGTAACAACAATTGACCACTGCGATTAACACCAAGCATTTGACCTTGAGTCACTTGACTGCTCGAGCTGTTATCAAGCTGCGGTGTTAGCTTTATTTGTTTTCGGTTATATAAAGACAAAGTATTCCAGCGCTCCACTAATGGTTCAAAGCCTCGTTCAGCAAAATCATACAGCATTGTTAATAAATCGGCTGTTAAATTACCAATCAACTCATTACGGTTCACTATCACGCCATGAGAGTACAAATCTGTCCAGTCATACGATGAATTCGTAGGCGCTAAATTTTCTTGCTGCACATTCAAACCTAGACCAATCACAACATTAAAATTATCTTTACCGCTAAGCGTTGCATCAACCAAGATGCCAGCTAATTTCTGATCATTTAAAAATAAATCATTCGGCCATTTAATACCAACGGCTAACGAATAGTCTTGGTTTAAACGCTCGACTACGATTAACCCTACCGCCAATCCTAAGGCAGAAATTGTTGCTGATCGAGATTCAAAACCCCAACTTAAAGACAAAATAATATTTTTATTAGCTTGCGCATGCCATTCATTTCCATGCCTACCGCGCCCTAAAGATTGCTCTTCAGCGACGCATAGCTTACCCATACTGGTAATTATTTGTTGATTTTGTAAATAAGAATTAGTTGAGTCAACACTAGACAATACTTCGATTGAAGCAAGCACTTTGTCGACCTCAAGCACACTATGCGAAGACAAAGCGTTAGATATCTGTTGATGGATTTTTTCCTTATCTAACAACATACGGCTTTTTGTTTTAGTTTTTAATGGCTTTTATAACCATTAACAAGATAGGGTTTATTTTTCCAGCAGCAAGCCACACTCTCTATGCTCTTCAACTTTTGTAGGGTCAAAATAATCATGATTATCTGGTAAATCACGATCATAAATATATTCTTCAACATCCAGCTCGGTTAAATGGAACATAGGAGCAACACGCACAGTTTCATGACTACCAAAGGTGAATACATTTAAGCTCTTACGGTGCGCATTTTGGTCATGGCGAATACCATTCAACCAAACATCGGGTTTGATTTCTGACATAGCACGGGTAAATGGCTCAAGCTTAACAATTCGTGAAAACTCATCATGCTCAGGCGTGTCAATTGGCGGAATTGCATCGTGTACAGCAAGGTAATGCGCTGCTGACATTTTTGGTGAGTAAACCTGTAGGTTCAAATCAAGTCTTTCGACAACACGTTCAATATGCCGATATGTCTCCGGTGTATTAAAGCCATGATCGACCCAGATAACTTTAATATCCTTCAAAGGCTGAGTCACTAAATGTAAGAAGGCTACCGCTAA
This sequence comes from uncultured Gammaproteobacteria bacterium, assembly GCA_964517515.1. Lineage (GTDB taxonomy): Bacteria > Pseudomonadota > Gammaproteobacteria > Arenicellales > Arenicellaceae > Arenicella. The sequence continues at coordinate 3,029 of CAZFEM010000062.1, forward strand.
TGGGCGGAAATTAGTAAAGATAACCGGATTACGAGCATGCTCAATCGTAAACTGCATGATTTCGCTAGGTTTGCTGTTTCTGAATTGCTCATTAAGCGCAACTAAATTAGCCTCTTTGTTAAAAGTAGGTGATTCATTTGCAGTTTTTTCATCGACTAATTCTAAGCTCATCATCATTTCCTCGAGTTACCAAACACAGATTAGCTTTGGCTATTTTCGGCAGTATAGACTGTTAGCCTTATAATTAAAAATAATAAAAATATATTTACATATATTGTTTAGTTCTAAAAGGGCAGGCAATTATAGCTATTTTTAATCCAACTCAGTTTCATTTTCTGCAGTCTGACAGATAAAAGAACTGGGAATCCCTAAGCCTTCAGCAATTTCCTCTAAGGCTAAACGCTCTTTTGGATGCACGCCGCCATTTGCTTTCGCCATAACACACATATCTCTTAATACCTGCATGCGCTGAGGCTGTGATGTCTTATCATTTACTTCCTTTATACGCTGCTTTAAGGTTTTTTTAGTTTTCTCTATATCTAACTTATCCGAAAATGCATACTTACCGAAAAACTGGGCAAATACTTCTATTTCATCTTCAGAGATACCGTCATGCGCATCGGCGACGACAATTAAGCCAGTGAATAACAAACGCCGCATGGTCTCAGCGCGATCGGTCTTAGCCTCTAAATAACTTGGCTCCATCAAACTTAGAACGCCTTGCACAGCCACTTCTAAATCTGTTTTTGAAATTGCTGATTTTTTATTGCTATAAAACTCAGAGTCTTCAAAAAACTTAAGCGCTTTTACCCGCAACGGACTAAATGGGTGGGTAGAAAACCAATCTGCTTGAGATGCGCCAGGTTGTATATCCTCATTTTCGACCTTCATATCATCTGCCTGCGCAACAAAGTCATCGAGACTAAATTTAATCAATTTACTGGTTAACCCTGAGGATAATTTAAAAAGAGAATGCGCCACGGCATTCATATCTTGCGCGCAATGCGCACCAGCTCGATCAGCCGATATCTCAGCATAACGCGACCAAGCAAACAGTTCTAAAGCTAACTTAGGATCAGGTCGCTCTTGACCTTTCAAGAGGTAACCAATTGGAATGGCATGATGATCATACACATGGTGACCCAACTCATGCCCCATCACAAACTTTAATTCATTCGAATCAAAGCCTTCTAATAGACTTGAAGAAAACATCACATTAAGGCGATCTTCCTCAGGTTTAAAACAAGCCGCATTAAACTGCGGGCTTGAATAAACATACAATTCTAAGGGGATTTCCACGCCTAGTTTTTCGATACACTCATCTGCCATTTTGGCAATCTCTGGAGCCATGCCTTTAGTCAGGCGTACCGATGTTGCTAATAAGTTGCGCCGAATACCGGTTGGACCTTCCGCTTCACGACGAGCTATCATGTCGTTGACACGCTTTACGTCAATATTTTCTTGTAACTTCTGGTAAAGCACCAAGTCGTTTTCACAACGTATTTGTTGAGCATTCATATTTTTAGTCAGCTTAGATTTAGAGTTTGTTAACGATAAAATCAGTAATCATACGGCGCGCAGTTATAACTTCACGTCCAATACCATCAATACAATTATGACGCAGGGTTTCAAATAACTTTAACTGTACATGCTCAGAAAAAGTGTCTTGCTTCGGTGCTAGCGCAATAGTGTCATCGTTAGAGTGTAACAATAAAGTTGGAATAGCATAATTGGCAACTGTTTCTTTAGCCGTCAAACCAGCTCTATAAACTTGTGCAGATGTTGCCAATGGAATACGCCCTTTATAAACTAACGGATCACGTAAAATCGAACGGCGCACAGTTTTATCTTTGGAAATTAAATTAACATCCATCTCATGGATGGTAAGCAAATTACTCAATCGCCAAGCATTTTCAAACAAAAAACGTGACATTGGTGCAATGGCTTTGCTCATTGAAAGTTGCCATGGCGGGACATTATGCGCCACATCAAACGCGGTGCTAATGCCAATCACGCCAACAACTTGCGGCTTGAATTGGGGGTCATTTTGTAATTTATCCGCTACCAAGATCATAAGCGCACCGCCAAAGGAGTAGCCCATCAAAAAGATTTGCTCTACTTGCAATGTATTACGTTTTATTTCTACAACAAGGTTATCAACAATTTGCTCATAAGGAGGCACAAGACAATGACGCTTTGGCGATTCTTCACCGTGCCCAGGAAGCTCAAAACTGGTCATCGTTATACCAAGATTCTTGACCATATGTTGCAAGGCTGATTTTTGTGACAAGCCATGACCACGAAGCCCATGTAAGAAATAAACATCGGTTTTTTTGGCGCCTATCTCAAACGATTTCATTGTTTATTTTTAACATGTAGTCGTGTGAAAGAGCAAATAGCGCTTGACCGTTCTTATGCTGCTTGCGAGTCTTTCATCGAGAGATAATCATTATAGCTGCCCACAAAGTGTTCTATTTTTTGCTCGGCAATTTCAAAAATTTGTGTTGCCAAACTTGAAACAAACTCACGGTCATGTGAAACAAAAATCAAAGTGCCTTCAAAATTTTCTAGTGCTAAATTAAGAGATTCTATCGATTCCATATCCAAGTGATTAGTCGGTTCATCCATAATAATAATATTCGGTCGTTGCATCATGATTTTGCCAAACAACATACGCCCTTGCTCGCCACCTGAAAGGACTTTAACTTTTTTCTTAATATCATCCTTGGAGAACAACAACTGCCCTAACACGCCACGTACAAATTGCTCATCTTCTTCGTCTTTACGCCATTGATACATCCAATCATAAACAGTCATATCAACATCAAAATCATCGGCATGGTCTTGCGCATAATAACCAATATCACAATTTTCCGACCATTTCACCTTGCCGCCAGAAGGCGCCGTTCCTCGATCAGACATGACCTCGTGCAGTAAGTTTTGTAGTAAGGTTGTTTTGCCTGCACCATTTTGACCAATCACTGCAACACGCTCACCCACTTCAATATTAAAGGTCTGATTTGCAAACAAAGTCTCATCGTACGCCATCGTTAAACCTTCAACTTCCAAGGCATTACGATAGAGCTTTTTATCTTGCTTAAAACGAATGAATGGATTTACCCGACTTGACGGTTTTATTTCTTCTAACTGAATTTTGTCGATCAACTTAGCGCGCGATGTTGCTTGCTTAGCTTTTGATGCATTCGCAGAGAAACGACTAACAAAGGTTTTTAATTCCGCAATCTGTGCTTTCTTTTTAGCGTTATCTGCCTGCATGCGTTCACGCACCATGGTGGCCGCAGTCATATACTCATCGTAATTACCGGGAAATAATTTAATATCACCGTAATCTAAGTCCGCCATATGGGTGCATACCGTATTTAAAAAATGTCGATCATGCGAAATAATAATCATTGTGCTGCGGCGCTCTTGCAGTACCTTTCCCAACCAACGAATCGTGTGAATATCCAGGTTATTGGTCGGCTCATCTAACAATAAAATATCAGGATCAGAAAACAAAGCTTGCGCCAATAGCACTCGCAGCTTCCAACCTGGTGCCACTTTACTCATCGGACCCGTATGCTGTTCAATTGGAATACCCACCGCCATCAACAATTCACCTGCGCGTGACTCCGCCGTATAACCGTCCATTTCAGCGAACTGTACCTCTAAGTCGGCTACCTTTAAGCCTTCTTCTTCGCTCATGTCTGCAAGACCATAAATGCGATCGCGTTCTTGCTTAATCTCCCATAATTGCGCATAGCCCATAATGACAGTATCAATCACGGTAAACTCCTCGTAAGCAAACTGATCTTGATTTAGCTTACCAATCCGTTCATTGGGCGTCACGGATATCGACCCATTCGTTGGCTCTAACGACCCATCAAGAATTTTCATAAACGTTGACTTACCACTGCCATTAGCGCCAATTAAACCGTAGCGATTGCCATCACCAAAGTTAACGGAAATATCTTCAAATAATGGCTTATCGCCGAATTGCATTGTGATGTTGGCGGTGGAAATCATAACTAAATGTGGACTCGCAAAAACAGTTAACTGGGTGAAATCGCACCACCCAAAAATAATATCGCGTAATATACCTATCTGTGTAATGAGTTGGAATGCAGTTTGCTCATTTTAATTAGGTTTTATCTTGCACTCCTCCTATT
>CAZFEM010000063.1:0-3223 GCA_964517515.1 uncultured Gammaproteobacteria bacterium
GGACTGCGCTGAATTCTATGCATGAGCGCTTTTAATTGAGAATTTAGCAACATGATCTAATAAATAACTTCTTAATTATTTGCGTTTTTTCATCGCGGCTAATTGCTCTTCGGTCGCAACAGTTTGATATTCATCTTTCCATTGTGAGTAGGGCATACCGTAGATGATTTCTCTAGCCTGTTCATAGTCTATTCCTTCACCATGCTCATTGGCGCTAGCGGTATACCATTTGGCTAAGCAATTACGGCAAAAATCAGCAAGTATCATTAAGTCAATGTTTTGCACATCCTTGTTGCTGTCTAAATGATCAATTAGTTTACGAAAAACATCGGCTTCGATTTTTGTTTGTGTTGATGTATCAGTCATTAAAATATCTCGTTAGTTAATCCAGCTGCCATACTCATACCGAGTTCTCGGCACTGTTGTTCAAACTCTGCAATGTATTCGCCTTTGCAGAGTAAATTAGGAAGTGCTTTTTTCCATTTTAAACCGATGATGATTTTTTCAACAGCGCTTTGTGTGCCACTGCCGTCTAAGCCAGCTCTAACGATCAAGGCATAGGGTTTAGCATCGTTACCTTGTTCTGCCTCGCGGCAAGGATAATAAATGCGCTCAAAGAAATCTTTTAAGGCGCCACTCATCGTGCCAAAGTTCTCAGTTGTAAATAAAATAATACCGTCATGTGTTAAGACTGTTTCTGCGTTGCAATCAAAAGGCGAAAGTAATGTGGTATTAAGCTCTTGCGATTGCTCGGAGCAGGCACCAGCTAAGATAGCGTTAGCTAACTTTTCAGTATTAAGAGAAGGCGTATGAGCAATGATTAATAGCTTCATTCTTTATTGCACTGTTTTTTAGGCTGGTTATTGAATTATTTGTTTTTTAATGGAAAAAATTGATAAAGCAAAAGTCCAAGACTAACCAATGTCGCGCCAAGCCAGATTTCATTGAATAAGGGTTCATTATTTAAAAGATTGCCGATAACAAGCGAGCTAATAGGAGTGATTAATGTAATCAAAGCAACTTTGCTAGCAGGTACGTGCTTTAGTAAAAAATAGTATAACGTAAAGCCTATTCCAGTTCCGATTGTGCCTAAATAAAGAATGCTAATAAGTGCCTTATTGGAGAATGCTGAAATCACTGTTGGTTCTAGTAAATATGCGGTTAGTATAAAAAAGGGGATAGCCACAACAAGACCACCAGTAGTTATTTGCATTGGGTGATATTGGTTGTCTTTACTAAGGTAGCGAATCAGAACAGAACTTGCAGAACTTACAAATGCCGCAATGATCATTAATATAATTGCTAGTAATGATCCTGGGTCATAAACTAATCCTGCTTGAAAAACCATATAAAGCCCCATGATCCCTAACGTAATACCTGTCGTGCGAATTAATGTTAAACGGCTTTCGGGTTCAATGAACGCGGCAATTACACCAGTAATTAATGGCGATAAACCAAATACAACAGCAATCCAACCTGATGGTATTGATTGTGCTGCGGTATAAACTAGCACCATTGCAGCATAGATCGATAAGCCACCGACCACATAAAGACGACGAGCATGTTGGTCAAATGGCAATCGTAGCCCCATTAATCCCATAATTGCTAAACAAAAAAGCATGCCGACTAGCATACGAATCATGACGCTGCTCATCGGTGCAGATACAGAGCTCCATTGAATAGCTAACGGTGTTGAACTCCAAATTATAATTACCGTAATAAATGCGATTGGAATTTTATAGTTTGTCATGATGTGGATACAGTTATAGAAAAAGTAATAGGTAAAAAAAAACCGCAGTCTTAGTGTAAGAGTGCGGTTTTATACTTAATATTTTGAATATTATTAAAACACGCAGTGTCGTTTATGTTTGCGTATTAGAGCGTTACAAATACTCACGCACGTAAATACCGCTGTGGTAATCACGTGAAACGTATTGATGTTATTGTTAGTTTGACTTGTCATGCTTTGAGTTTCATTCCTTAGTACAGCTATGTCAATAGATATTTATATTTTATACTTTAAAAAAACGTGTTAAATTTTCCTAAAGCATAAGAGAGCAAGTTTTGCAGTGATAACCTTGAAGAACTAAGTCTATGGTGAGAGAGCATGACTGAAGAGTTTAATCAAAAGATATTACGGACGGATGCCGCAGGCATGCCGCTTGATTGGATTTCATACCAAGAGGCAGTGCGTTGTTATCACCTTGGTAGAGTTCTTTATAGCTGCGGCAGTGATTTATATAAAATTCACGGTGGTATAAATGCAATAACAGGTCAGCAAAGTGTGCTTGAGGTTAATTCGATTATCGCCATTGATGGTGAGCCTCAGGCTAAATGGAAGCATCACGATAGTTATACGCCGCCACTAACAAATCGCACTTTGTTCTCGCGTGATGCAAATATTTGTCTTTACTGCGGTAGAGATTTTAATCGCTACGATTTATCGCGGGATCACGTTACACCGATTAGCCAGGACGGCTGCAATGATTGGAGTAATGTTGTTACATCTTGTAAGCGTTGCAATAATTTTAAGGCGGGTCGAACGCCTGAGCAAGCTGGTATGGAGCTGATTGCAGTACCTTTTGTACCGACTCATGCAGAATATGTTTATTTGCGTGGGCGCCGGATATTGCATGACCAAATGGAGTTTTTAAAAACACATTTCCCGCGTTCTAGTCCTTTGCGCGAACGAAAAATTAGCCTAGCCTAGTAATAAGACTCAGAGCGCTAATGCACTCTGAGTCTTATTACTAAAATCCTTTAGTCATCACGTTCAGTGATTTCAACAAGGTGAAAACCAAACTGAGTTTTTACTGGGCCATGAACTTTGCCAACTTCTTCATTAAAAACGACCTGATCAAATTCTGGCACCATCATGCCTGGGCTAAAACTTCCTAAGCTGCCACCTTGTTTGCCTGAAGGGCATTGAGAGTGCTCAGCTGCCGCGTTTTCAAAAGTAGTTTCACCTGAATTTATTTGCGTTTGAAGATCTAAACAGCTTTGTTCAGTAGTAACGAGAATATGTCTTGCAGATGCAGTAGTCATGTAATTAACCTAATTGTTTATAAAGTTTCTCTATTAAAAAGGAGCGCATAATACTTACTTTGCCGACTAAATCCCAGTTACAATGCGGCAAAAATGCCTCTAATTTAAAATAAATACAATTTAATCAACTAATGGCGCGTTTAACTAAATCATTCCTTTTCAAAGTTGCTCAGGTATT
>CAZFEM010000063.1:3323-6916 GCA_964517515.1 uncultured Gammaproteobacteria bacterium
GTTGGTGGCGACGTTGTGCGTTCTTATCAGTTAGGTAAATACACTGACAATCAAACAGATTCATTAGCTTCGGTGTTTGTTGAGCGTTATACCGGTGTATTGGTTCTCTTATTAATTGCTGGAATTGCCGTTTTAACTCGACTGAGTGTGTTCAATGTTGATTTTATTCTTGTTAGTTTGGTGATTTTTAGTCTCGGTTTAGGTTTTATCGCATGGATGTTGATTGATGAGCGCCTTTATCTTTGGTTTCGTCAATTAGTGACATCACATATTACCAACTCTGAAAAACTGTTTATTAAAATCGATAGTTTAATGAACTCCATTAGTGTCTACCGCAATGATTATCGTGCGATGGTTTGGGCTTTTATTAATTCTTTGATGTTTTATTTTATAGCCGTCGTGAATGTTTATGTTACAGCTAAAGTCTTTCAAGTTGATATTGGCTTTATCGATATGCTGATTGCAACGCCTATTATTATGTTGATTATGAATTTGCCCATTTCGTTTGGCAATTTAGGTTTAATGGAGTTTGCTTATATCGCTATTTTTCAAATGATGGGCTACAGCGCTGAATTAGCTTTGTCTGTGGCAATCTTGATGCGCTTAAAGTCGCTACTCGACGGAGTTATCGGTGGTGTACTTTATCCAATATTTGTGACGAACAAGACCGAATAGTCTAAAATCAGTTCTTTAATTCTTAGCGATCACACTCATTCAATAAAAGCATGAATATTTCTATTGTTGGTACTGGTTATGTAGGTTTAGTCACAGGGACATGTTTTGCCGATGTGGGCAATCAGGTTCTATGTGTCGATAATAACCAAGAAAAAATTGATCGCTTGAAAGACGGGAGAATTCCTATCTTTGAACCTGGGCTTGAGCGGCTAGTAAAATCTTCAGTTGAGGAAGGGCGTTTAGAATTTACAACCGAAATTAAGGACGCGGTTGAACATGCTGAAATTATATTTATTGCCGTAGGCACGCCACCCGATGAAGATGGTTCTGCAGATCTTTCGCATGTGTTAGCTGTCGCTAAAGGTATAGGGCAAGCATTAGATGATTATCGGCTAGTAGTGACTAAATCAACGGTTCCTGTTGGTACTGCAGCAAAGGTGCGTGACGCTATTCAAGCAGAGCTTGATAAGCGTGGTGTTGATTTGCAGTTTGGCGTGGCATCAAATCCTGAATTTTTAAAAGAGGGTGCGGCAATTGCTGATTTCATGAAGCCTGATCGAATTGTGGTTGGTGTTGATGAAGATCGTGCGATAGATATCATGCGTAACTTATACGCACCGTTCAACCGTAATCATGAGCGACTTATTGTGATGGATATTCCGTCAGCGGAATTGACTAAGTATGCTGCCAACGCGATGTTAGCGACTAAGATTTCATTTATGAATGAGTTGTCTAATTTAGCGGAATTGCTAGATGCAGATATAGAACTAGTACGTCAGGGAATTGGGTCTGACCCAAGAATTGGTTATCATTTTATTTATCCTGGTTGCGGCTATGGCGGTTCTTGCTTTCCTAAAGATGTGCAAGCGCTGCATCGTACTGCTGGGCAACATGGTTATGCTGCACGAATTCTGAATGCCGTAGAAGAAGTAAATCAAGATCAAAAGTCAGTCTTGTTGAACAAGATCGATAAGCAAATAGGCGCAGACCTTAAGGGTAAAACTTTTGCTATTTGGGGACTGGCTTTTAAACCCAATACTGACGATATGCGTGAAGCTCCAAGCCGAGTCATTATTGATGGTTTAATTTCACGCGGTGCTAAGGTTAAAGCCTATGACCCAGTCGCCAATGAAGAAGCGCAGCACATCTATAAAGATAATAGCAATGTCGAAATGCTAGATGACTTATATGCAGCTACTGACAGCGTTGATGCGCTAATTATTGTCACGGAATGGAAAACCTTTCGCAGCCCCGATTTTGTAAAGTTAAAACAACAAATGAACGAGGCTATAATTTTTGATGGGCGCAATATTTATGATCCCAATCAACTTAAAGACTTAGGTTTTCGTTATCACGCTATTGGTCGTTCAAATTAATAATGAATATTACGCTTAATTCTTTTAATGAAATTAGAGTATTAGTCGTTGGCGACGTCATGTTGGATCGCTATTGGTTCGGTAGTGTTGACCGGATTTCGCCAGAAGCACCTGTGCCTGTGCTGGCAGTGAATCGTGAAGAGTCACGTGCCGGTGGTGCAGCAAATGTTGCGCATAATATTTTAGCTTTAGGCGCCAAGGCTAATCTGTTATCAGTTGTTGGTAATGATGATGCGGGACGTGAGATAGAAGAAATTTTAAATGGCTATGGCGCAACCACGACACTTAAGATTGACCAAACTGTAAAGACGGTTGTGAAACATCGTATGGTTGCGCAGAACCAACAGTTGCTGCGCGCCGACTTTGATCAAAAACCAAGTGATGAAATTCTTGCGCAATGTTTGTCTGATTATAAACAAGCGCTTGATCAAGCTGATGTTGTGATACTTTCCGATTACGGCAAGGGTGGTTTGCAACACGTTTCGACAATGATCGAATTAGCAAGGTCAAAAAAACTATCGGTGATTGTTGACCCTAAAGGCAATGATTACTCGCGCTATAAAGGCGCCTCTTTGATAACGCCTAATATGAAAGAGTTTACCGCAGTGGTTGGTGAAATTAATTCTGAACAAGAGTTGACTGAAAAAGCTAATGACCTACGTGAAAAATTAGAGCTCGATTATTTACTCGTTACTCGTAGTGAAAGAGGTATGAGTTTATTTAGCGCTGGCGAACAGCAAACGGATTCTCCAGCGCGAGCAAGAGAAGTTTATGATGTTAGTGGCGCAGGTGATACCGTCATTGCACTAATGGCGTTGGCAATCGTTTCTGATTTCACTGATGCCGAACGTTTGGCATTAGCAAATACAGTTGCCGGTATTGTTGTTGGTAAAGTCGGCACAGCCGTCGCTAGTATCGATGAAGTAATCGAAAAATTAACTGACTAAGGTTTGAGAGTTTAAAATGATTATTGTCACAGGTGGAGCAGGTTTTATCGGAGCAAATATTGTAAAAGGTTTGAATGCTCGTGGTTTAAACAATATTTTAGTTGTAGATGATCTTAGCGATGGCAATAAAGTCCGTAATATCGAAAGTTGTGATATTCAAGATTACATGGATAAGGATGATTTTTTGCAGCGCATTGATCAAGGTATGGAGTTTGATGGCATGTCCGCTATTTTCCATCAAGGTGCCTGCTCTGACACGATGGAAGCTGATGGTCGTTATATTATGCAGACCAATTACGAATACTCTAAGTCGCTATTTCATTATTGTGGTCAGCACAGTATTCCGTTTATCTATGCGTCATCAGCTTCAGTCTATGGAGGTGGTGACACGTTTCGCGAAGAACCTGAGTATGAGCAAGCGTTAAATGCTTATGCCTACTCTAAGTTATTGTTTGATCGTTATGTACGTAAAAATAGCGCAATGTCCGAATCACAAGTGGTCGGCTTACGTTACTTTAATGTCTATGGCTATGGAGAAGCGCATAAAGGCCGTATGGCATCGGTGGCATACCATTTCTTTAATCAATATAAAGAA
>CAZFEM010000064.1:0-6861 GCA_964517515.1 uncultured Gammaproteobacteria bacterium
TTCAGAGATAAAGAGATACCTAGTTCAAAGACGCTTTTTGAAAAATCCTTTTATATGAGCAAACCTACGGAGATAAATAATTATCGCCGTAGGTTTAATCTTTTGCGATCAAAATAAACACACACCTCAAGCCTCGAGGTATTTAATTGTTTATGCAGCCATGGCTGCGATTAGTTTATTTAAGGTATCGCTTGGACGCATAGCATCGCTGGCCAATTCACCATCAGGATAATAATAACCACCTATTTCTACTTTTTTGCCTTGGGCGGCGTTAAGTTCATCGATGATGGTTTTTTCATTTTCGGCCAACTTAGCGGCAAAACCCTGGAACTGTTCTTTTAACCCAGCGTCTTTGTCCTGCGCAGCCAAGGCTTGCGCCCAGAACATCGCCAAATAAAAGTGACTACCTCGATTATCAAGCTCATTAACCTTACGCGATGGCGATTTGCCTTCAGTAAGTAGGCGGCTTGTCGCTTCATCTAGAGTATCCGCAAGCACTTGAGCCTTGGCGTTATCATAAGTGTCTGCCATATGCTCAAAAGATGCTGCCGTGGCTAAAAATTCTCCCAAGGAATCCCATCGTAAATGACCTTCATCATTAAATTGCGTAACGTGTTTTGGTGCTGATCCACCGGCGCCAGTTTCGAACAAGCCACCGCCTTGCATCAAGGGCACAATCGATAACATTTTAGCGCTGGTGCCTAATTCTAAAATTGGGAATAAGTCAGTCAAATAGTCTCGCAAAACATTACCACTAACGGAGATAACATCTTTACCTTGATTGATTTCCTCTAAGGTATAGCGCGTCGCTTCGGCTGGAGACATAATGCGCAAATCAAGACCGTCAGTATCGTGATCTTGCAGATACTCGTTAACTTTAATAATGAGCTGAGCTTCATGAGAGCGGTTTTTGTCGAGCCAAAATACTGCGGTAGAACCTGTTTTGCGGGCTCTATTAACAGCCAACTTAACCCAGTCGCGTATAGGCTCATCTTTAACCTGACACATACGCCAAATATCACCTTGCTCAACAGCGTGTTCAAACAAAATCTGACCATTGGCTTCATCAACCACACGCATGTGCCCGTCGTATTCCATTTCATAGGTTTTATCGTGAGAACCGTATTCTTCAGCTTTTTGAGCCATCAAACCAACATTAGAAACACTGCCTATTTTGGTTGGATCAAGAGCTCCGTTTTCACGACAATAATCAATAACTTCTTGATAAATGTAGGCATAAGTACTTTCAGGTATCAGCGCCTTGGTATCTTGCAGTTCACCATCCATATTCCACATTTTCCCTGAACTGCGAATCATGGCAGGCATCGATGCGTCAACAATAACGTCGCTTGGCACATGGAGATTAGATATACCTTTGTCAGAATCAACCATGGCGATCGCTGGCCGATCTTTATAACAGGCCATAATATCTTCTTCGATTCTATCGCGTAGAGGTCCTGAAATTTGCTCAATGGTACTGTAGAGATTACCTAGTCCGTTATTAGGTTGAACATTAAGCTCATCAAAAAGTGTGGCGTATTTTTCATACACATCTTTATAAAAGACGGTCACACAATGACCGAAGACAATCGGATGTGACACTTTCATCATTGTCGCTTTGACATGCAAACTCAACAACATGTCATTGTCTTTAGCATCATCTATCTGTTCAGCATAAAAGCTACGCAAGGCATTTTTACTCATGAACATGGCATCGATCACTTCACCAGCGATCAATTTCAAGCCGTCTTGTTTTACAGCGGTATTACCATAAGAATCTGTAAACTCTATTTTCACCGAACAATCTGACTCTATGGTCATAGACCGTTCAGATGAACGGAAATCACCGCCATTCATAGTTGCAACATGCGTTTTAGAGTCATTCGACCATGCGCCCATACTATGTGGGTTTTGCTGCGCGTACTTTTTAACAGCCGCGGGTGCTCGACGATCTGAATTGCCCTCTCGAAGTACCGGATTTACATTACTACCCTTAACCATTTCATAGAGCGCACGCACCTTCTTTTGTTCGTCGTTAGATGGCTCATCAGGAAACTCAGGCAAATCGTAACCCTTAGCTTGCAACTCTGCAATCGCATCCTTAATTTGCGGGATGGAAGCACTAATATTAGGCGTTTTAATTACATTAGCTTCCGGTTTTAGCACCAATTCACCCAACTCCGCCAAGGCATTTGGTACTTTTTGATCATCTTTTAGGTAGTCGCTGAAATTCGACAAGATGCGGCTGGCGAGAGAGATATCTTTGGTATCGATATTTATACCGCCTGCTGCTGCAAAAGCCTGAAAAACTGGGAGTAAAGAACGAGTCGCTAGTGCTGGTGCTTCGTCCGTTAAGGTATAGAAAATAGTAGGATTATTAGATGTCATTTATGCCTATCTCGAATTTTTAATATTTTTAAAGAGAGTTAATCAACGAGGGAACGTTAATTGACGTCCAAGCCTCAAAAGTAATCACTTTTATAGTTTTGAGTAACTTAGATGCACGGGGACCGAATGACAAATTAACCCTAAAAGCGCTAATAATAGGCCCCAAAATTTGGGGGAAAGGATAGCACAAAAGTGTACAATCGACATGATTTAAAGCCTCTATTGAATTTGAATTGCCGTGCGCAAAATGATTCATTCAACTGTATTAAATAAAATATGTGGAATCCTGACGTCACCGTAGCTGCTATTTGTGAGCGAGCCGGTCGATTTTTACTTGTTGAAGAAATATCCAAATCGAGCGGGCAAGTTGTCTTTAACCAACCCGCTGGGCACTTAGAGGATAACGAAACTCTTGAGCAAGCAGTCATCCGTGAAACACTAGAAGAAACATGCTGCCATTTCACCCCTGAAGCCTTAGTTGGTGTATATAAAACTCGCGCAGCTAACGGCAAGACTTATCTGCGTTACACATATTGTGGCGCTACTTCCGAGCAAGACTCTAAGCTAAGCCTAGATCCAGACATTATAAGAACTCACTGGCTAACGCTTGATCAAATACAGGTTCGCACGGACCTGCGTAGTCCTCTAGTGCTCTCGTGCATTAATGACTACCTTGCTGGCGTTCGCCACCCACTAGACTTAATCCGCGAGCTCTAAATGAAAAATTTCGCCTCCAATGAACTGCCAGCACCACAGGACTCAAAAGTCGTTGTCGGCATGTCCGGTGGGGTGGATTCTTCTGTTGCTGCACACCTATTGATTGAACAAGGCTATGAAGTAATTGGTATGTTTATGAAAAACTGGGAAGAAGACGATACCGAGGAATACTGTGCAGCCGCTTCTGATCTAAAAGATGCCAGTCAGGTATGCGAACGCCTAGGAATTGATCTACATGAAGTCAATTTCGCGCATGAATACTGGGAAAACGTTTTCGAACATTTTCTACTCGAATACAGCGCTGGTCGCACACCGAATCCTGACATTTTATGTAATAAAGAAATTAAATTTAAAGAGTTTCTACTGCAAGCTGAAACCTTGGGCGCCGACTATATCGCAACGGGCCACTATGCTGCGCGCGGTACCAATAACTCAGAAGCCTCTTTATTGAAGGGTTTAGATGAAAACAAAGACCAAAGCTATTTTTTATATACGCTGCAGCAACATCAGCTTCAAAAAAGCCTATTCCCACTAGGAGAGATTGATAAACCTAGTGTCAGAGCCATCGCCGACTCTAAAGGCTTTGTCACTCATGATAAAAAAGATTCCACCGGAATTTGCTTTATCGGAGAACGCCGCTTTAAAGATTTTTTGAGTACCTATCTGAAACCCAACCCAGGCAATATGGTCGACGTAAACGATACCGTGGTTGGTTGTCACGACGGCTTAATGTATTACACGCTTGGACAACGACATGGACTGAATATTGGCGGTCCCGGCGAAGCTTGGTACGTGGCGGCCAAAGATATAACAAGGAATGAGCTTTTAGTTGTGCAGGGACACGACCATCCAGCGATGCTAACTCAGCTAGTTACCGCCAAAACGCTTGATTGGGTAAGTGATATAACGCCAATGGTCAACGATCGAATAACGGCCAAAACTCGCTATAGACAAGGTGATCAAGCCGCTACCGTAAAAGCAATAGACGACGACACCTTGCAATTAGAATTTGATATTCCCCAACGTGCGGTCACGCCTGGGCAGGCACTAGTACTATACGACAGCAGACGTTGCCTCGGAGGCGGCACTATCGAGAGCTCTATTTAGCTCAATAAGAACTCTTTACTTAACCAGCCGACCAATCTTTAAAACCAGGCTTGGCGTCTTCAATCATTTTCTCGGTGTGCAACTTTTGAACCTTTGCATCGCGTAATGGAACCTGATAATCACAGTAAGGATACTTACGACACATTAGAAATTTTTCGCCAATGTGCTCACCCTTAACGGCTACTTTGGTAACCACTTCGTTATTACATTTAGGGCAAGTTCTGAACTTTGAATATTCGCTTACGGAACTTCCGTCCACAGTTAGACGAGATTTATGAGTTGCTGGAGACACGGCGGCAGCTACTTTGGGTGCTGCACGCCCAGTGATTAATCTGCGCAGATCAATACCTTTATAATCTTGGCGGATATCAAAGTAATACATTTTAAGCTTTGCTTCCCTGCACGCTTCAGCAACAATAGCCTCTCTACCTCGATCCGCCTTCTTACCATCTTTTTCATTGAACTTCTCAAGTTCAACAACACCGTAGATGGACATATCAAGCTTTTTACAAACAACAAAATCTAGGAAATTATCGGCTAGCACGCGCTGAATTTTCTTAGTTTTCATCCATGTTACGCCGGGACTGGTTTCCACCACATCCAACATTCGCACCTTAGCGAACACCGCATATTCCTCTCCAAGAGAAGTAGCTAATAACTCGTAAAAATTACGCTCAGCCGCGCTCATTAAACGACTTTTACGTTGCAACCCGGACTCAAACATTACAGTCTCCCAACCACACTAACTTCCTATGT
Source organism: uncultured Gammaproteobacteria bacterium (assembly GCA_964517515.1). Classification (GTDB taxonomy): domain Bacteria; phylum Pseudomonadota; class Gammaproteobacteria; order Arenicellales; family Arenicellaceae; genus Arenicella. The sequence goes on from CAZFEM010000064.1 coordinate 4,969, forward strand.
GTGGCGATATTATTTTATTATTAAGAACCTGAGAATCTATCTAAAGCTGTATGTACAGCTTCCATGCGTATTAGCTACGAGATAAACCAACAGGTCTCACCAACCCTTCTGAGCTACTTGTATAACAAAGTCACCTACACGGCTCAGATACCAATAAGTTTATATAACCATATTTTCTGTAATAAAATGAATAACATAGTTAAGTGCTCTAAACAAAATGTATTCCATCAGCACATAGAATAAAAACTATCCTACTAATTTAATGAAAAATAAGATGCGCACTTGCTAATGCTTAATTCACAATCATTACGTATTGCGGCTAGTGTAATCCGAATACTTGGTCAAACACCAACCTATTTAAGAAAAACTGTTAAAAAATAGCAGTTATTCTTCTAAAACAAAGGTAATTTTGAGTTTTACGCGGTAATCCGTCACTTTTCCATCTTTAATTCCTACCTCTTGATCCTTTACCCAAGCACCAGAAACATTCTTTAAGGTCTTAGCGGCACGCTCAACGCCTTGGCTTACGGCATCTTCAAAGCTCTTTGTTGAAGAAGCGCTAATTTCAGTAATTCGAGCAACAGTCATAGTAATCTCCTATAGTTTTTTTTGTTTAGGTCGGCGCTATATTATTACCCCCAGCACCTTGCTGACAACAGTGTACCTCCAGCAATCACCACAATTCAAGTGCCTGTTAGTTTTATAGCGATCACGTCACACCGCCTAAATATAGCTGCTAGTATAGATTTGATAGCTATTGCATAAAATTGCTCAAACCCCAAAATTTTCGGAACCTCACTTTGTCGCTAACTTCTACTACCCTTGACTTTGATAAAGGCACAGCAGCTTGGCTTGCGTGCAATAAAACTGACAAAGAAATTGCCAATGGAATTCACTTCGCCACTGCAAATGGCTTTGCAGCAAGTACTTATTTGCCGTTTTTGAACTTACTAAACGAACACTATGCCGTGTCAAGTATGGACAACCGTGGCGCCTGGAATCCTCGCAATAAACCTCCGTTCTTTTTCGGGATGCCAGGGTTTGCTAATGATTGGATTAAAGGCATACGTAAAAACCTAAAAGAGCCAGTCATTGGCGTTGGTCACTCGCATGGGGCACAAGTCACTTTGGCGGCCGCGTTACAAGCGCCCGAGTTATTTACAAAGCTTATTCTAATTGAGCCTGCAACTCTTCCCTACGCTTATCTCGACAATATATACCGCTTCATACCCAAGCACTTAATGCATGGTTTATTTCCATTCATACGTCGAACTTCAGCTCGTCAGAAAGTATGGCCTAGCCGCGAAGCGTTTAGCAAACGATATCAAAACCACCCTACGTTTCGCTTATTTACTGATGAAAGCTTCAAGGCATATGTAAAGCATGGATTGAGAGCAACTAATAATGGAGAATTTGAACTGGTTTTTGATCCTATATGGGAATCATATATCTTCAGAAAAATCCGTTTTTTATGGTTTTACTTAGAAAAAACTCAACATCCAACACTGCTGATTCGCGGCGCACAAAGTACACTTATTAGCAATGAAACCTTCACCAAACACAATAGTCGCCTAAATAACAACGTTGACGTAATAGAGTTAGAAAATGCGCATCACCTACTGCCTCAGGAACAGCCAGAGCGAATAGCCAAAATCATTCATGATTGGCTAGGCGGCTCTTGATATCAGCACTTCATTTTAGTTTGAAAAACTCACTAATGACTCTCAAGCATTACACACATTTTGTTAAAATGTCAGATGTCGACCCCACCTTCCCCAATAGCGACATCTGATATTCTAAACAACCCCTACAACAAACAACCCCAATCACACATAAATCTCACACATAATTCTTACGCACTAAGTTTTGCCGTAAATGAATGAACCGGCAGAC
>CAZFEM010000065.1:0-2529 GCA_964517515.1 uncultured Gammaproteobacteria bacterium
CCTTTGAGGCGATTCCAACGTTGAATTTCGTATAAATAGTTTTTTGGAAAGTAGAACTGCAGTATATCGGTAGAAAGCTCAAAACGGCTTTGAAACTGCATTGCGATGATTTTAAAAAGCAACTTAATACTAAAAAAATCAATAAGATAACGGAATGTTATCAAGAAAACTCGCGCACGACCTTCAAGCTCAGTAACACGCGATAAAAAATCAAATTGCAGTTCTTTATCGTAAGCAACAATATGTCCCGCTGGTAAGAAAAACAACATTCTATTGCGCCCTGAATGAAAGCCAATCAAGCTACGTTTAACTTCTTTAGCAGACTCATCTATGACTAAAATTTCAGGAATATGTTTTATTGCACCCTGAATAGTAAATTCAGTCACATACCAACCTGAACGTATTGCTACGCCTTTGCCCTCGACACCCGAAGATAGATCAATTGTCTGCCAGGAGTTTTCTATACGTTTAGCAAGTTTTATTAAATGCTTTCGGATGCTCACTGACGACGCCCTAAGCCAGGAATATTAAGTGCCCGTAGACGCTCTAACCAGCGCCACCCTCTGGAGTGCTTGAGCAAATTCAATTGATTTTGCAACTCAATCACTTGCTTTGATAACTCATCAACCTTAGGCCCTTGATCTGATTCAGTTTGAGGCTCTAGCACTTGAGAAAAAGCAACATTCGTTGATGGAAATTGACGAATATCAAAATCGGCTAATTTATTTAAGCTTTTTTCTGTCTGAGCAAGTAAAATCAAAAATGAATTGGCAAGCTCACCTAAAACATTCGCTTGATAAGCCCCTTGCCATAATTTAACTTCATTCTCTCCTAGATCAAAGGGTCGCAAATAATCGCGCGATTTAATTGTCTCTAAACTTTTTTTTAACTCAATCTCAACATCTTTATTTGCTAAAGCACGGTCATGAATAACTGTTGTCGGGATTTTATAATCTGGAAACGGATACAAAAATTGGCTATGAGAAAACCCACTAGCCGCAATTTGTGATTGCCACTCGGCTTTTGTATACGTTTTTATACCCGTTCCATTAAGGTAGTTATTAATACCCACATAAGGCTCGCCATAATGATCCTCTGTAGCACCGTGTAAATACTTAAGGCCCGTACGATTTTCAATCGCAACCACTACAACACCCTGCTCTGTCGTTGATTTATGCGCTATAGCGAGCAAATCTTGCAACGCTTCTTCATCGGTTTCTCGCTCTGAAAAACGACCTGCGTATTCAGTTACGCCAACAAATAACACTAAGTCATAATAATTTTCAGGGAATTTAATATCATTAAAATTAGCGGAACTGATTGTTACATTGTCTAAGTCTTTACATCGAAGAGCCGCGAGCGCTGCTCGACTACGGCTGCCTTCAATTGAATCAATCTGTATATGTGATTGCTCACCAATATAACGACTTATTGCACCACAGCCACAGCCTAATTCAAGTACCCGTGTCACCCCGCTCAAATCCAAGCAGCGTAACAAATTAGCGCGCGTCGAAGATAAATGGTATTCAGTCGGCCAATCGCAAATCTGTGACTCAAGCTCAGTCGAGTCACTCGTAAGGTCATTTGTCGTCGTTAAAATATGTTGTAGCTTTTGCTCCGCTTGTGCACCATCGGAATAAGCAAAATCATTATTATCACTAGCGCTATACACACCAGACTTATTGAGTTCAAACTTATTTAAATCAGTTAATGAACTCATGACTGATTAACCTCAATCAAAGCTAGTTCACCATTCAAGGCAGATGTACCAAAAGCATCAGGGGTTTGATTAACAAAAATATGAATCATGTCGTAACGGCGATCTATTGCAATATTATCCTGCGAGGCATCGTCCTGCGCCACGCCTAATGAAACAAAGTAATCTCCACCTAACAAGTTAAGCGTTAAAGTGAATTCAAAGAGCGCTAAATCACCAGCTTTTTGTGACGTAGGCAAGCCACTTAAAAGACGAGAATTAGTACCGTAAATGGCTGTGCCATCAGAGGTCTTCACAGTAATTCCGTAAATAAGTTCACTGACATCATGTTCAAACAATACTGAGAAACGAACAGTGAGTTGATCCCCGCTATTCAATAAGCCATTAGTTGGGTTGCCGTTTTGTAGAATATCGTAATGACAAATTTTAGCCCGCAGGTCACCCCAGCGATGCTCGTTAGAGTTATAGCTTTGATGCGCTATACAATTATCTATCGTTGGATCAAAGTTCACACCGTAATCATCAGCCGTTATTGTTTTTGCTTGGCTATGAGATTTGTCTGAACCAAACATTTTTTCGAGATAAGCTTGTACTACTTCTTTAGGCTTGCCAGTCATTTTCAACTCGCCATCATCTAACATAATGGCACGATCACAGTAAGTAATAACGCTATCAATAGAATGAGTAACAAACAAAATAGAAACACCAGAATCTTTAAGTTCATCAAGCCTGCGAAAGCATTTTCTTTGAAAACGCACATCACCAACGGCCAGAGCTTCATCAATAATTAAAATATCTGGATTCATATTGAT
>CAZFEM010000065.1:2629-6725 GCA_964517515.1 uncultured Gammaproteobacteria bacterium
ATACCGGTAATCACTTGTAACAAGGTTGATTTACCAGAACCATTACGACCAACAATACCCACTGTCTCGCCTTTATAAACAGTCAGATCAACGTCTTTTAATGCCCAAAACTCTTCATACAATTTTTGTTGCGGTCTAAAATTTTGCCACAAACGATGGATCGGTTTTTGGTAGGTCTGATAACACTTTGATAAGCCTTCAACCTGAATAACAGGCTGTGTAGTATGTTCAGCACCCACTGCTTGTTGTGGTTTAGATGACATCAGCAAATCCATCACGAGTCTTAACAAAAAACCATGCACCAAGTAACAGGCTTAATAATGACAAAACACTATAAATGCCCAATAAACTCCAATCGGGTAATTGGCCAAATAATAAAACCGCGCGCAATTGTTCAACAATAATAGTGAGCGGGTTTAACCAAAGAACGTATGCTTGTAGTGCCTCAGGAACTGCTGTAAACGGATAAACAATTGGCCCTAAAAACAACAATATAGTGACCAATACGCCCATAAATTGACTTAAGTCACGAAGGTAAACACCAAGGACAGAAATAAACCATGACGCTCCCAGTAGAAACACCACTAGTGGTGCAATCACAATAGGCACAAAAATAATTGTCCAGTGTAAAGTGCCACCAGTTAATAAGAAGATCACAACTAGCATTAACAGACCAAGCAACATATGAAAAAGCGCATTAGCAATACTAACTAAACTAAGAATCTCTAAAGGAAAGACAACTTTTTTAACGTATTGATGATTGCCGCTAATTAAACCAACCGCGCCGATAAAAACCTCAGCCAAAAATCCATGACACAATAAGCCGGCAAATAAAATCATGCCAAAATCAATATTATCTTGCCCCTCAACGCCCCACTTAACACGCATGACCATACCAAATACAAAGGTATAAACTAGCAGCATCATTATTGGGTAAATAAACGCCCAAATGAAGCCTAATTGCGAACCCCGGTAACGTTGTTGAATGTCCCGTTTAAGCATTTGTAAAAACAAATACCAATTGTTTTGTAAGACACTAATCATAGGAATAGTTTAAGGCTATTAATCTATGCCTAAAAATTGCTGTTTGTTTTCAAGAACTGAACGCAAATAACGACCGTATCCACTTTTACCGTAGCGAGCCGCAGCCTCAGCAAGCTCATCCTCGCCAATATAACCCTGACGAAAAGCGATTTCTTCCAAACATGCTACTTTTAATCCTTGCCGACTCTCAATGGTTTCGATAAACATTGATGCTTGCAACAATGATTCGTGCGTACCCATATCCAGCCAAGCCAGGCCACGCCCGAATACCTGTACAGATAGATCATCCCACTCCAAATACTGTTTATTAACATCGGTAATCTCTAATTCACCGCGCTCCGAAGGTTTTATGTTCTTAGCAATATCTACCACGCGATTATCATAAAAATACAATCCCGTTACCGCATAATTTGATTTCGGTTTAGTTGGCTTTTCTTCGAGACTTAAAGCTTGCCAATTTTCATCAAATTCGACAACGCCATAACGTTCAGGGTCATGCACCGGATACGCAAATACCGTTGCGCCTTTTTTCTGGTCACCTGCTTGCTTTAAATCTTTACTCAAATCATGGCCATGAAAAACATTGTCACCTAAAACCAAAGCACAATCATCTTTGCCAATAAATTCTGAACCAATAATGAAAGCTTGCGCCAGACCATCTGGTGACGGTTGTACAGCATAGGAAATATTAATACCCCACTGCGAGCCATCTTTCATTAGCTGTTGAAATCTCGGCGTATCCTGCGGCGTAGAAATAATCAAAATATCTTTTATTCCCGCCAACATTAAAGATGACAAGGGATAGTAAATCATTGGTTTATCGTACACTGGCAGTAACTGCTTAGACACTGCTTGCGTCACAGGATGCAATCTTGTACCAGACCCACCTGCTAATATAATGCCTCTCATAATTTACCCTCTTAATTTTAATTATTTCAGTTAATGCCCTAAACGCCCGCCATCATAATCACCGCTAACCTTAGCGATCCACTCATCATTAGACAGATACCACTCAATTGTTTTGCGAATGCCGGTAGTAAAGGTTTCTTCAGGTGTCCAATTTAATTTTTCTTGAATCTTACTGGCATCAATTGCATAACGACGATCATGACCAGGACGATCCTTAACAAAAGTGATCTGACTCGCGTATTTCGCACCATCAGAACGCGGTTTAATGTCATCTAAAATAGAACAAATCGTTTCGACCACTTCGATGTTGGTCTTTTCATTGTGCCCACCCACGTTATACACCTGACCAGTCTCACCTTCACTGACAATGCGCCATAAGGCTTTGACATGATCATCAACAAATAGCCAATCGCGAACATTGTCACCCTTGCCGTAAATTGGAAGCGGTTCACCGGCAATGGCTTTTTGAATAACTAAAGGGATTAATTTCTCAGGAAATTGAAACGGTCCATAATTATTTGAACAATTAGAAATCACCACAGGCAATTTATAAGTTTTATGCCAAGCGCGTACTAAATGATCAGAGCTTGCTTTACTCGCCGAATAGGGAGAGTTAGGTTTGTAACGCGTTGTTTCAGTAAATAATCCACTCTCACCAAGACTGCCATACACTTCATCAGTCGAAATATGATGAAACTTAAAATTCGTTTTACGCTCTCCTTCTAACTGCTCATAATATTCACGAGCAATCTCAAGCAGGTTATAAGTACCAACAATATTTGTTTGAATAAACTCACCAGGACCATCTATTGAACGGTCGACATGTGACTCAGCCGCTAAATGCATAAAGTAATCAGGTTGATGTTTTTCTACCAATTCGCGCATAGTAGCGCTATCAATAATATCTTCCTGATGAAAATGATGCCGAGGATCACTATCCATCCCACCAAGCGAATGAAGACTGCCCGCATAAGTGAGTTTATCTACATTCACAACTGTATGTTCTGTGCTACTAATCAAGTAACGTACTAATGCAGAACCAATAAACCCTGCACCACCCGTTAAAAATACTGTTTTACCCACACTGATCTCCTAATTATGTCGCCGAGTTTTTTACGACATGGTTGGTTGATTTTATTTCAACTTCATCGACTACCTCAGTACTACGATATTGCATATTCAACAGCAATGGCGGAACAAGAATTTCATCAGTACTAAATTGCGTTTTTAATAACGTTAATAAGTCATTTGTTTGCTCCATAGAAGTCATTACGACATAGTCACAAGGTGAGCACTCATTAAGTTTATTGCAAATGGGTATGTCAAAGAACGAGCTTTTAGTTTCTTGCGGTTGAAACACTTCTATCACTTCGATTTCTGCTTGCAATGAACGCAGATAAGCAATCTCAGTTAAATCAGAAATCCCCGCAAAGATGATCCGCTGTTTACCACCGCTAACACACTTCGCAAAAAGCTGATCATAATCATCACCAGATTGCCTAAATAATGTTAACGACGTACTTAAGAACTCACTCGTTAAACGAGCTTTTTGGGCAAACCCAGTGGGCGTTAAATAATAAAGATAACGATTAGCCGGTGCAGTAGTAATTTTAATCCAGCCTTTCTTTACGCATCGCTTCAAATAAGAGTTTGCCAAACCCAAAGCAACCCCCATTTCCTGCGCCAAATGTCGCTGACTAATATCATCTTTAGTATCAATAGCTTGCAACAGCTCTAAAGTGAGCTGATCTTGCTTTTCATGAAGCTTAGATGACTGAGTGTTCATAAGGTGAACACTATATAGATTCAAAATAGAAAGTCAAAATATCTTAACCATTTACCACAATCAAAACACTGTATGTAAAGACAGTTTAATTATCTAATCAATAGAAATCAGGCACTTTACACCCCAAATGCTGCCCCCTTTGCAAATTATAAAAATAAAAAACCTATAAAAAACAATAACCTATCAAAAGTCATAGAATAATTAATAGGACGCGGCAAGAATATTAACGCGCACGCTCGCTTTCACACCAAGCAAATTTGTAGTATTCTAGTTTTGTAATTTTAAAACAAAGACTTAGGAGAATAATATGGAAATTGAATTAGGGACAAAGCGAGCGTGCGCACTAATAAGCTGTTA
>CAZFEM010000066.1:0-6572 GCA_964517515.1 uncultured Gammaproteobacteria bacterium
AAATTGTCATTCAGTATTACAGTCAGTCGTCGATAACGTTAAACTAAGTCGATAACGTTAAACTAAGTCGATAACGTTAAACTAAGTCGATAACGTTAAACTAAGTCGATAATTTTAGTTTATCAATTAATCGGTTATGCATGTTATCAAAACCACCATTACTCATAACAAGTATATTGCAAGTTTGAGTTGTATTATCAACTGCTTGCAATAATGACTCAAGTAACATTTCAGTAGTGTCAAAAGTTAAAATTGAGTCATTTTTTATTTCACTTACATCCCATAAGACGTTTTCATCTGCATAAATCAACGATTTATTGGCAAATTGTAATGAATCGGCTAATAAATCTTTGTGAATACCCTGTTTCATAGTGTTAGAGCGGGGCTCCAGAACTGCAAAGATTAGTTCATCACCGACTTTATTACGTAGTGCATTGAGAGTTTCCGATATTGCAGTGGGGTGGTGTGCAAAATCATCAAAAACTTTCACTTTGTCACTTTCATAGCGAAGCTCCATGCGACGTTTAACAGATTTGAAAGAGGCAAGGGATGCAATAGCGTTGTTAATTGGAATACCAACATGATTTGCAGCAATCACTGCGGCAAGAGCATTTGCCATATTGTGATCACCGATTAATGGCCATTCAGCTTTGTACTCTTCGTCTTTATGGATGATTTTGAATTGGCTTGCCTCATCATTGATTTTTTCGCAGCGCCAGTCTGATTTGCCTTGTTTTTGTGCAAAGCTTGCGGTTTCACTCCAACAGCCTTGTTCAAGAACCTCATCGATAGTCGATGAGTCGGTGTTATGAATAATTAAGCCACTTGCCGGGATGGTACGTATTAAATGCTGAAACTGAGTTTGAATTGCGGCTAAATCAGCAAAAATATCTGCATGATCAAATTCAAGGTTATTGACTACTAATGTGCGTGGTTGGTAGTGGACGAATTTAGAGCGCTTGTCAGAAAAAGCAGTGTCGTACTCGTCAGCTTCTATAACAAAAAACGGCGTTGAGCCTAAGCGTGCTGATTCGCCAAAGTTTTCTGGCACACCACCAATTAAATAGCCTGGCGCTAACTGATTGTCCTCTAGTAGCCACGCTAAAATGCTAGAGGTTGTGGTTTTGCCGTGCGTACCAGAAACGGCTAGTACCCAGCGCTCTCGTAACACATGTTCACTCAGCCATTGTGCACCAGAGGTATAAGCCAAACCTTTTTCCAAGACTTGTTCTAACTCTGGGTTGCCTCGTGAGATAGTATTACCAACAACGACGATGTCAATTTCAGGAGGAATGTTTTCAGCTTGATAACCTTCGTGTAATGTCACACCTAATGACTCTAATTGTGTGCTCATCGGTGGGTAGGTGTTTGCGTCAGAGCCAGTAACATCATGACCTAAGTCTTTGGCGAGTCGAGCGACGCCACCCATGAAGGTGCCACAAATTCCGATAATATGGAGCTTCATTTTTTACTAGCTAGTTGATTGAGCTTCTTGCATAAGTGCTTGCATACGCTCAAATATTTCAGGAAATAATAAATAAAGAACAATACCGATTAGAAAATGATAAAGGATAGTGATCGCTACTGCTGGCAAAGTATCGCACTCAATTGCTGCGCGTAAAATAATAATCATTAAGTAAAAATTCCAACCAGTTAGTAGTAAGCCAAAAATCCCTAAATTGGGCAATATTAGTGTGATGAAGCCAATAATTTGTAATATTGCTGAGACACCAAATAAAGCAGTAATTGTTTGCGTGTAACGGCTTTGTTTTTTTGTGACATTAAGTAGCAAATAAAAAATAAATGCCTGTGTAATTGCTTGGCTCAATACGAATAATAAAGGTTGCTCAATGGTGTTAACAGTTAACACGCTGATGTAACTGGATATAACCGCGGCACCAAATGCTGACGCTGCTGAAACTACATCAAATGAAATATCTTCAGGTTTACGTTTAAGAAGAATGATTTCAATAAGTTCGATTATGATAGTCATGGTTGACAGAGTGGGGTCATGTTAGGATCAGGATTATAACAAAAGTTAAAAAGTTGGCTTAGGTTAAATCATAAGGATTTGCCATGTTGCTTAAATAAAAATAATAAATGAATCATTTTATCGACCAACAAAATCAATTAAAGGACCTGCAATCATTGTTTTCAAAATTAAAAGCTGAAGGTGGCTTTTTAGCGGTTGATACAGAGTTCTTACGTGAGAAAACTTATAACGCTAAACTTTGTTTATTGCAATTAGGTATCGGTGAACATCAGTATTGTATCGATGTTCTTGCAATCGAAGATATTAGTGCAGTATTGGATCTATTGCTTGCAGATAATGTGGTGAAAATATTTCATGCAGCTCGGCAAGATGTAGAAGTATTATTGCAGACGTATTCGTTAATTCCTAAACCATTATTTGATACCCAGTTAGCTGCTGCCTTTTGCGGAATGAATATGCAAATTGGTTATGGTGCGATGGTTGAAGAAGAGCTTGGTGTGACTCTCGAAAAGTCACAATCGCGAACAAATTGGTTGCTCAGACCTTTAACTAGTAAACAAATTGAATACGCAGGTGAGGATGTTGCGTATTTAGAAGCCCTTTATATCAAAATGGTTGATCACCTTAAAAAAAACGATCGTTATCAATGGTATCAAGATGAGATAGATTTGTATTACGACCCTGCTTTGTATGTCATTGAACCTAGTTTGGCCTATAAACGTTTGGCTGGAGGAAGTTTAAAGCGCCAACAACAATATGCTTTAAAAGCGTTGGCTGAATGGCGTGAAAAGACAGCCATTAACCGAAATATTCCTCGTACTTGGGTATTAAAAGATGACGCTTTATTTGATCTAGCGATTCAACAACCTAAGACGCTTGAGGAGGTTATAGAATTAGGAGTTTTTGGTAAAAAGTCAGTGAAATATTGGGGGATAGAGGTTATAGAGTTAATTAATGATGTCGAAGTTGGGGACAAACGTCTGTGGAAGAAAGTAGAGCCTTTGAATAAAGGGCAAAAAGAAGTGTGCAAAAAAATGATGCAAGAACTTAAAAAGTGTTCTGAGAAACATGAAATTTCACAAGGGTTGCTTGCTACACGTAAAGATGTTGAAAGTTTATTTCGTAATAAGGTGTCAGAAAAATTATTGCAAGGGTGGCGAAATGATTTGGTTGGTAAGCCTTTAGTGTCTTTTTTGAATAGTTAGGCTATTTTTAAATTTAAGCGGTTTATATAACTAAAATCTGTTCAGTTTCGGTTCGAATTTTGTTCAGTTTGCATTCAGGGATATTTCGGTAAAGTAGCACCATCGAAACCAAGCCTACCTAACTAGTAGGATTTATTAGGAGCTAGAAATGAAAACGAATACAAACAAAACAATCAATACATTGAAAAAATCATTAATTGTAGCCAGTGTTGCCGCTGCGATTGCTGGGCCTGTATCAGCGAAACAGATCATTCATACTAATTATGATTATGCGCCGGTAGTAAACGTTAAACCAGTGGTTCAAACGTATCGAGTTAATAACCCTGTTGAACAGTGTTGGAATGAAGAAGTACGCACTCGATCAAGCGCTAGTCGTTCACATACCACAGAAATTATTGGTGGTTTGATTGGCGCGGCAATTGGTCATGAGTTTGGTAGTGGCCGAGGTCAGGATCTTGCTACGGTAGCTGGTGCGGTTTTAGGTGCCTCGGTTGGTCGAGATATCAAGAACCAAAACACTAAAGGCGCGACTTATAAAGTAGTGGAACGTTGTGAAATAGTTAATTCATATACGACTCAAGAACGTATTGTTGGCTATGATGTTGCGTACCGCTACAATGGTAAAGTGTTTTATACGCAAACAAGCACGCATCCTGGTAAACAAATTAAACTTAGAGTTAATGCAACTCCTGCTTAATATGTTAAATCAGGTAATAAGTGCAAGGGGTAGCAATCAAATGGTTAATTCAACTAGCCGATTGCTATTCCAGCGTTTATAATTTTATAAAGATAAATTATCCGTGATGACTCGAATGAATAACAAACTAAATAGTTTTCTAAAATACTGTTTGCCCATTGTTATTATGTGCTCATCATTACCAGTCCTCGCTTTGCAAGCTTCATCTAAAACTAATTTATCTGCGGCTCAGGAAAAATTTAGTACCGTTTTACAACCTCTGCGCCAAGCGCAACGCAATACATCTAATTCAAGTAATTCAACTCAAGGTTTAAAAAGCCAAGCGGAAGTTATAGCGGCTGTTAAATCTCAATACGATGGTCGCGTATTAAAAATCACGTTGAATGAGAAAAAAACAAGTTATAGCGTTAGGGTCTTATTGCCGACTGGCAAAGTAAAGAACTTAGAAGTGAATGCTCGTAAGTAAGCTTTAAATAGCGCCATTAATTACCAACAAAAATTATCAATAAATTCGAATAACATAATGCGACTACTCATTGTTGAAGATGAATTAAGTTTGCAAGAACAATTAGCTGACGCTATGCGTGAGCAAGATTATGTCGTTGATGTTGCGAGTGATGGCGAAGAAGGGCTCTATTTTGGCGAAGAATACCCAATAGATTTAGCGATTATCGATTTAGGCTTACCAAAAATGGATGGTGTCACAGTAATTGAAAAACTTCGTGCGGCAGGTAAAACATATCCAATCTTAATTTTGACAGCGCGTAGTCGTTGGCAAGAAAAAGTAGAAGGTTTAGAAGCTGGTGCAGATGATTATTTAACTAAGCCTTTTCATCCTGAGGAGTTGTTAGCTCGAATTAAAGTTTTGTTACGACGTTCGGTCGGCCTTGCTGTTGATTTATTAGTCTGTGGTCCTGTTTCAATTGATACATCGAGTAAACAAGTTTTTTTGCATGAAGAGCCATTAACTATTACTGCTTATGAATATCGATTGCTGTCATATTTGATGATGCACACCGGTAAAGTGTTATCTAAGCGTGAATTAGTCGACCATATTTACGAAGAAGATGATGATCGAGATAGTAATACGATTGAGGTTTTCATTCGCCGATTACGTAAAAAATTAGATCCAGATGGTAAGTTAAAGCCGATTGAAACCCAACGCGGACAGGGTTATCGATTTCGTATTCCTAGAGATTAAATAGCCATAACTCCTATGGCTTTGCAAAATCAATCATTACGCACTCGGTTGCTTATTTCTGCTGCGCTATTAATGGTGGTTTTTTTAGGCATTATGGGGATTGGTCTAAATAAAGCTTTTGAAAGAAGCGTATTGAGTAATGCAGAAGAATCATTGCGCAATCAAATTTTATTGTTGATGTCGAATATTGATGTTGTTGATAATCGATTGTCGATTGTTAATGACTTATTAGAACCTCGATTGTTGCAACCTGATTCAGATCTGTTTGCACAAATAATAAGACCAGAAGAAGGCGTAGTTTGGCGATCTCCATCTTTGCTTGAAGGCGAGATGCCTGAAGTAGTAGGTGCTCTTGGTGAATTTTATTTTGCTTCAGAATTCGTATGGCAAGGTCAACCCGCGTCTTATGCGACGGCATTAAATGTTGAATGGGAAACTGACCAAGGAGATTTTCCGTTTACTATTCAAGTTAGTGAAAGAAGGGCAAATTACAACCAACGTGTGGAAAATTATGGGCAACAAATCTTAACTTGGTTAAGTGTGATGGGTGCTAGCTTATTAGTGTTGTTGTTGTTGTTATTTGGTTGGGCATTAAAACCTTTAAAGAGGGTTACTCAACAAGTTAGTGAAATCGAACAAGGTCAACGCCAACGTTTTGATGAAGATTATCCAAAAGAAGTTAGTCGTCTTACACAGAACCTTAATCAATTACTGAATGTAGAAGAAAACCGAATTATTCGGCAAAAAGAAGTCTTGGGTAACTTAGCTCATAGTCTTAAAACACCAATAGCGGTGTTGAAAGGGATTAAATACGCCGATATCAATAAGAAAGATGTTGAGACGGAGTTAGGTACAATACAGAATATTATCGATTATCAATTACAAACTGCATCAACGGTAGGGCGTCGACGGTTTGCTAAGCCAGTTCTAATAAAACCGTTAACCGACAAAATACTTCATTCGTTAAATAAACTTTATGCTGACAAAGCTTTAACTGTTGAGGTTGATATTGAGCCGAGTGTTTGTTTTTACGGTGATGAAGGTGATTGGATGGAGCTTTGCGGAAACCTATTAGAGAATGCTTTTAAATGGACATCGTCTAAAGTTTCAATAACTGTTGTCAATAAAGATCAAGGGAGTTCCAGAAAAGCGATTGAGATTAAAATTAGTGACGATGGTCCAGGCATTGATGAACAAGCTAAAAAGCTTATTTTAGAAAGGGGTGTGCGACTTGATAGTCAAACGCCAGGGCATGGCTTAGGACTAAGTATCGTTAAAGGAATTGTTGATGCTTATAACGGTGAAATAATGGTTGCTGATAATCAACCACAAGGCACAGTGTTTAAGGTCGAGCTTTTATAAAAACGGCTTAGGGCTAATATAAAAACCGCTTAGGGCTAATATAAAAACCGCTTAGGGCTACTTATGTTAGCTAAGTGAGCGAATCAGAATTGCATAGAGGGTAGAGTGCTTTTC
>CAZFEM010000067.1:0-6494 GCA_964517515.1 uncultured Gammaproteobacteria bacterium
CCAAGCGAGGCATTTTTCACACTCTTGATGTACTTATATAATGTACCGCGACGCGCCTTTAATTCTGGCGCCTGCCAATTACTTTTACGCTCTGCT
Source organism: uncultured Gammaproteobacteria bacterium (assembly GCA_964517515.1). Classification (GTDB taxonomy): domain Bacteria; phylum Pseudomonadota; class Gammaproteobacteria; order Arenicellales; family Arenicellaceae; genus Arenicella. Next base: position 97 of record CAZFEM010000067.1, read on the forward strand.
AACTCTGCATCAGAAACGTCGACATCAATCGTATTGTTAATCGCATCAAGCGTAACAACGTCACCATTTTCTACTAAGGCAATCGTGCCACCCTCTTGCGCTTCGGGCACAACATGACCAACAATAAAACCATGCGAGCCACCTGAGAAACGACCATCTGTGATCATCGCCACGTGCTCACCCAAACCTGCACCCATGATTGCTGAGGTTGGTTTGAGCATCTCTGGCATGCCTGGTCCGCCTTTAGGGCCTTCGTAGCGGATAATCACTACATCGCCTTTTTCAATTTTGCCTTGTTCAAGTTGCGCAATCATATCTTGCTCGCCATCAAATACTTTTGCTGGGCCAACAAATTTTTCACCTTCTTTGCCAGTGACTTTTGCGACTGAACCACCAGGTGCTAAATTACCTTTGAGAATCTGGATATGGCCAGTACGTTTAATCGGCTCTGAAACAGGGCGAATGATCTCTTGACCTTCTTTTAAGCCCGGTAAATCAGCCAAATTCTCCGCTAGAGTTTTACCAGTTACGGTTAAACACTCACCATTTAATAAGCCTTCATCAAGTAAGAACTTCATTACCGCTGGCGTGCCACCGATGTTATGCAAATCTTGCATAACATATTCGCCACTCGGTTTTAAATCGGCTAAGAATGGTACACGATCACTGACCGACTGAAAGTCATCTACGCTTAAATCAAGCTCTAACGAGCGCGCCATCGCAATGAGATGCAATACTGCATTGGTGGAACCGCCCAGTGCGGTAATAACAACCATAGCGTTTTCGAATGAAGCACGTGTCATAATATCGCGCGGCTTTAAATCTAACTCTAAAAGATTTTTCAGGGCGGCGCCGGCACGGCGACACTCATCTATTTTTTCAGGATCGACCGCTGGTGATGATGCACTGTAAGGCAAACTCATGCCTAGTGCTTCAATGGCGCTTGCCATCGTGTTGGCGGTATACATGCCGCCGCAAGCTCCCGCACCTGGGCAGGATTTCTCGACAATCTGTTGACGTTCTTCATCGGTGATCGTTTCAACAATAAACTGCCCATAGGCTTGAAATGCAGAAATAATATCGAGCTTCTTGCCATTATGATTACCTGGCTTAATCGAGCCACCATAAACCATGATTGAAGGTCGATTCAAACGCCCCATCGCCATGATTGCGCCTGGCATATTTTTATCGCAGCCGGGAATCGTGACTAGACCGTCATAAAATTGCGCCGCCACAACAGTTTCGATGGAGTCGGCAATAATGTCGCGTGACTGCAGTGAGTAAGCCATACCTGATGTGCCGTTAGTTGTACCATCACTCACGCCAATAGTATTAAAACGCAAACCGACTAAATCAGCTTCTTGCACACCCGCTTTAACTTCAGCGGCAAGATCGTTTAAATGCATATTACAAGTATTACCTTCCCACCAAACACTCGCTATTCCGACTTGCGCCTTAGCCATATCGTCAGTCGTGAGTCCGGTGCCATACAACATGGCTTGGCCACCGCCTTGTGATTTATTTTGCGTAATGGTGGCGCTGTGTTTGTTTAATTTTTTATTTGCCATGGCAACTTTGAGCTTGAAAATATTTTTTAATAGACACGCAAGTTTACACGGGCAAACCGTGCAAACAAATACTTAATTTCACAAAAACAATCTGCTATCTATACAGAGATAAGCCAGTACAAAAATTCCTAAATTAAACTGGCCGCATTCTGATTTGTGCGTTAATCCTTATATTGATGATTTTAATTAAACAATCCATTCAGCACTTTACGTTTCAATTCATCTTTTAAATCTTCACGTTCTTCTTTCGGAGTAAGTTCTTGCTGAACTTCAGCCTGTTGCTGTTCCTGTGAAGCTTCAGCCGGTTGTTGGGCTTCATCATCACCAAGCACTTCCTTAGTGATTAAACCTTGCAAAATATCTTTGGTGGAAATTCGCTCATCACCTTCGACTGTAATGCCAAGCTTTTCCTCTAAGAACTCATTCTTCTTCTCTTCTACCTTACTCTTTGCCAGCGCGGTATATAAAGCTTTAGTATCTAAAGAATAACTCGGCGCCTCAAATGAACCACTTAACTTAATTGGTAAAGTTAAACCAGCAAGATTTTCGACTGCCGCACCACCCTGACCTGAAGATGAATTAACAATCGACACGTCAATAGAGTAATCCAAATCTTGTGCGGCTAAGTCAATATTGCCACTACCGTTGATGCGGAAAAATGGCGCTTTGATAGAAAAATCATTATTACTTAAGACAGAATTATTTAAGTTAAAGGTACCGATTAATTCTGCGAAACCGGTGGCATCATCTTCTGCAGATGCGCCTTCCGTTGTATCTGAACCACCGCCACCAGAAAACTGTTGATAAGTAGAATAAGCTTTATCAACCATGCCCTTAATATCTACACCACGGACAGAACCGTCATTTGCTAACAGTTTGATCGTGCCAGAATTAGTTTGCTGACCATTTTTTTCTGTTACGGTCACATCCATATCAACAGAACCAAAACCGGTTAATTGCTCAGTAATATCTGCATCGGTAAAAAATTTCGCTAGATCAACAATACCAATGGTGTTTTTAACATGCAGGGTTGAGGTATCGCCCTGTTCTGTATAGACCATTGAGCCCGCTAGATCGCCATCATACAGGTCAGCCTTAGGCGTGATCGCGACACGACCAGGAGACGACTCGACCAATACATTAATATCAGTAAGCGTTACATTTGACGAAATAAGTTCTTGCGCTTTAAAGCTACCATTAGCATTAAAATCTTTAAATGCCGACATTGGTAAAACGAGCGCATCTGCGCCACCTGCTGCTTCTTCGGTTTCTTCTTCCTCACTTTCAGCGACATACCGATCCAAATTGAGACGATCTAAAACAAGATCAAACTTTAACCCTGGAATGGTGCCCTCAGCAAAATCACTAGCGGCAAAATCACCCGTTAAATTTGTGTCATCTAGCTTAAGAGCAATATTACTAAGCGCCACATTTTCTGTGCCTGCATTAAATGAAGAGCTAAACGAAACACTGCTTAAAGCATTGGCATCGGGTGTTTCATAGTCAACTTCGAACTTCTTCATTAGGTTCGCAGCATTAAACGTTGGCACCGTTAATGCCCCAGTCATAGAAGGGTTATCTTTAAATTGAGTTGCTTGCAGATTTGTTATTTGCGCTTGCAGATCATCAAAAGAAAGATTGATATCACCTAAGGAAGCTGTTTGCGCATCCAAATTAGCACTAATATTAGGCATAGAAAGACTAAGAGGTTGATTATCAAAATTACCATCTACTGACACTTGTTGCACATTCACTTGAGTCGCATCCACGTCAAAAGTCAAACTGGCAATAGCAGTATCCATATTAAAGGCTTTTTCCGCTGCTTCACCCTCTGTAGATAACGATAAGCCATCAAGTTTTAGTGCGCCAGCATTTGTATCAAACTCAATACCAGATACAACACTATCCAATTGATAATCACCATAGGTAACATTGGAATCCAAATTTTGTGCCGTTACAACTAAACTATCTGTATCAATTAAAGCTTGCCCATCTAAAGAAAAGGTAACTGGCTCTAATGCATCTTCAGTACCAGATAAGTCTGTCAAGGTGCCAGACAAATTAATATCCGCCATACTGCTGCCGATCAAATTACCAGTGACTAAATTTAAATTACTAACTTGATAGCGTTGCTGTTCTTGGCGATCGTCCCATTCAAGATTAGCATCGGTTATCTCAACACCTTGAATTACCAGCGCTAATGCTTCACTGCTATCTGTCTCTTCTTCAACAACTTCATCGTCGTCGCTTAATCCGCTTAAGCTATTTATGCCATTGGCTAAGGTTACAAAACGCAATTCTGGTTGTTCTAGGATAACCGTATCAATCTCAATTCTTTTACTTAGTAATGGCTGTGCTTTAACCCGTAACTGCGCAGTTTGCACCTGTAACATTGAGCCACCAATTTCTTCAGGCTGAGAGATACTCAGTTCTTCGGTACGTATACCAAGCCAAGGAAAAACCGACAACGACAAATCGCCATTTAAGACTAACTCGCGACCAGTTTTATCTCGTACTAATTCAGTAATTTCATCACGATAGTCATTCGGGTCAACGAATCGCGGCAAAATAATAATTGCCAACACAATGAATATAGCCAATGTAAGAACTAAACCACCAATCCACTTAATGAGTTTGAATAACAACATAAGGTACCTGCCTAATCATTTATTAAAAAATAAGTATCTGTGTTTATTGAAACTAGCCTAACATTTTTAGTATTACGGAAACTAGTACAGAACAAAAAAATAACACAAATTCTTGCTTTAATCGTTAGTTTTAAATAGACGCAACCATTTGTGCATAGGCTTGTTGCAAAACGTTACTATCAGCGCCAGCGAGATGTGCGTTTTCACTGATATAGCGGCGCCATAAACGCGAACGCGGCTCACCATGATATAGCCCAACGATATGTCGAGATAATTGATTTAAACGGCAACCCGCTTGCAGTTGATTTTGCACGTAATCGAGGTAATCCGTTAACACATCTTCTCGCGTGCGTACTTGTTGTTGGTCATCGTAAAACTCAACATCAACCGCACTTAATAAATACGGGTTAGAGTAGGCCTCTCGCCCCATCATTATGCCATCGACATGCTGTAAATGAGTATGGCAATCTGCAATTGTATTGATGCCGCCATTAATAATGATTTCGAGCTCAGGAAAATCTTCCTTAAGCTGGTACACCAAGTCGTAATCTAATGGTGGAATTGTACGGTTATCTTTCGGGCTCAAGCCTTTTAACCAAGCTTTACGAGCATGCACTAAAAAGACTGTACAACCCGCCCCAGCCGCCGCTTCTACCAAAGCCCATAAAGCGTCCCGTGGTTCTTGTTCGTCTATACCAATACGCGACTTAACCGTCACTGGAATGTCTACCGCCGCCTGCATTTGCTTAATATTCTGCGCGACTAACTCAGGCGACTCCATCAAACAGGCACCAAAGCTGCCCGACTGCACACGATCACTAGGACAACCAACATTAATATTGACCTCATCGTAACCCCACTGCTGCGCCAACTCCGCACAACGCGTCATCGCATCAGACTCACTGCCACCCAACTGCAAAGCAACTGGATGCTCAGCTTCATCAAAATCTAAAAATTTTGCCGTGTCACCAAATAACAAAGCACCCGTTGTAACCATCTCGCTGTATAACACCGCGTGTTTGCTGATCAGACGCAGCAAATAACGCTCATGCCGATCAGTGCAATCGAGCATTGGGGCAACGCAGAAGGTTCGGTTTATTTTGTTTGGTTTATTCACGGTTGTGATTTTACTTGATGTTGTTGGTAAATATAACTAGGATTTATTAATTGAGATTGCCCCTCGACAACTGCTCCTGCGTTGCTCTAATAAACCACATCCATGTAGCGATACCGGGGCGGGCATTCATTTCTTTTGCTCGTGCAAAAGAAACGGAATCAAAGAAAAACACGCCCTATACTCGCTCTATCCAAACACTCACTTATTTAATTCAATTGAGGTCTTCCCAAGTGGGCGTCCTGCCCACATGTGACTAGTTTTCACGTCGTGTGAAAACTCCCTCAATTAAATGAAAACGTGTTTGGCGCTCCTAACGGGGGATAAAACCCCATGCTCACAAGCCGAACCTTATTCCCTTAATTAGTGCATGTCCCAGCAGCCACATATAACTGAAAGAAATTGACTGTTATTTGCCCTAAGCAGTCGTTGGTTTCTCGTGGAATGCACAATGAAAGACCTGACCCCGCTAGAGCTCCCTGCGTCCGAGCGTAGCGTGAGTTTTTTGCCTTGTTAATTGCCTTTGTATACACCTGATCTGTGACCTATTTTGACAACATGAATAATCAACTTCTCATCTCTTATTTCATAGATGATTCTATAAAGTCCTTGTCGAACGCGGTAGCGTTCTTTAGCAGACAGCTTTACACAACCATCTGATCTAGGGTTTTCACATAGAGAATCTATTTTTTTAAGGATCCTTTTTACATCTGTATTTGGAATACTGCGAAGATCTTTGGTAACAGATTTTTTAAAAGTTACCTTAAATTTTTCCATGTTTTTTCAGATCATTAAGTAAGTCTTCATAGCTGATTTCCTTTTCATTCGCACGCTGAGAGAAAAAAGCTAAATCTTCTTGATCTTCATTCATCAATAACCGTACCGCTTCATCGATAAGTTCTGATATAGACATCTCAGAGGACGCAGCCTTTAACCTTAAGGCTTGATGTATTTCTGGCTCAAAATATACTGTGGATCGTTTGGATAAATTACTCATATTGCACCTCGCTACGCATTTACAACATTATAACGCTACAATGCTGTGATGTCTACCGTGCAATTAACGCC
>CAZFEM010000068.1:0-6307 GCA_964517515.1 uncultured Gammaproteobacteria bacterium
AAAAAGTTATCATTGCATCAATCACATTTTTAGGCGCTTTTTGATACTTCTCAAACTGCATAGTGTAGGACGCTCTACCTTGTGTGGCACTTCGTAACGAAGTCGCGTAACCAAACATTTCTGCTAAAGGCACTTCGGACTTAATCAACTTGCCCGAAGGCGTGTCGTCCATACCTAAAATAACACCGCGGCGAGAATTAATATCGCCACTTACATTGCCCATATATTCCTCAGGAGAAACAATCTCCACGGCCATAATAGGCTCAAGTAAATCAACACCTGCGGCACGGCAACCCTCTCGGAATGCTTGGCTTGCAGCTGCCTTAAATGCAAATTCCGAAGAATCTACATCGTGATATGAACCGTCAAATAAAGTGACTTTCACATCAATCATTGGATAACCGGCTAGTACTCCACCTTCCAATGCATCTTCTACACCTTTTTGTACTGAAGGAATGAACTCACGCGGTACTGATCCGCCTTTAATTTCATCCGCAAACTCAAAACCGGCACCGCGTTCTTGAGGCTCAATACGCAGAAAAACATGGCCATATTGACCGCGTCCACCTGATTGTTTTGCATATTTCGTTTCATACTCAATAGAGGCGCTTACTGCCTCTCGATAAGCAACTTGTGGCTTACCAACGTTACATTCGACATCAAATTCACGACGCATACGGTCAATAATGATGTCTAAGTGAAGCTCACCCATACCAGAAATAATGGTTTGGCCTGATTCTTCATCAGAACTCACTTGGAATGACGGGTCTTCTTGAGCAAGCTTACCGAGCGCTACACCCATCTTTTCTTGATCAGATGTGGTTTTTGGCTCAACCGCCTGTGAAATGACAGGCTCAGGAAATTCCATTCGCTCTAAAGTCACTACATTTTTAATGTCACATAAGGTATCACCTGTTGTAACACTTTTAAGCCCGACCGCTGCTGCTATATCACCAGCGCGAACTTCTTTAATTTCTTCTCGATTGTTCGAATGCATTTGTAAAATTCGACCAATTCGTTCTTTTTTACCTTTAATCGGATTAAATACCGTATCACCAGTATTCATCACCCCTGAATAAACTCGGAAAAACACAAGCTGCCCAACAAATGAGTCCGTCGCTATCTTGAACGCTAGAGCTGAAAATGGCTCATCATCATTGGATGGTCGCTCAACTTCATGCTCTTGATGATCAACACCTTTAATTGCAGGCACTTCGGTTGGCGAAGGTAAGTATTCAACAATGCCATCGAGCATTGCTTGCACACCTTTATTTTTGAAAGCGCTACCACACATGACTGGAACAATTTCATTATTAATAGTCAGTTGACGCAAAGCTTGCTTAATTTGCTCATTAGATAAAGAACCGTTTTCAAGGTACTCATCCATCAGCTCTTCAGAACTTTCAGCAGCTGACTCAAGTAACTGCTCATGATATTCATTAGCTTGATCATTTAAATCAGCTGGAATATCTTTTTCTTCAAACTTAACACCCATGGAATCTTGATCCCAATAGATGGCTTTCATTTTGATTAAGTCGATAACTCCTTCAAACTCTTCTTCTGCACCAATTGCTAGTTGCAACGGTACCGGTTTAGCGCCTAAACGAGTCTTTATTTGCTCAACAACCCGCAAAAAGTCTGCGCCAGAACGATCCATCTTATTAACAAATGCCAAACGTGGAACTTGGTACTTATTAGCTTGACGCCAAACTGTTTCGGACTGAGGTTCAACACCGCCTACCGCACAAAAAACTGCAACCGCGCCATCAAGTACTCGCAATGAACGTTCAACTTCAATAGTAAAGTCTACGTGTCCAGGAGTATCAATGATATTGATACGATGCTCATCAAATGAGGCATCCATACCGCGCCAAAAGGTTGTAGTGGCGGCAGAAGTAATAGTAATTCCGCGTTCTTGCTCTTGCTCCATCCAGTCCATCGTCGCTGCACCATCGTGCACTTCGCCGATTTTATGGCTGATACCTGTGTAGAACAAAATTCGCTCAGTCGTCGTGGTTTTACCCGCGTCGATGTGCGCCATAATGCCGACATTTCGGTATCGATTAATTGGAGTTGAACGTGCCATTTCTCTTGTATATATACTCGGTAAAAAGCTTTGTCTAACGACTAATCTCTAATTCAAATTTTAAAAGAACAATTTAAGTTTAAGTTCGCTAAGCAAACTTAAAGGCTCAAGGCTGTCAAACTTTCATTTACAACCATTTCGCTAACATAACTACTACTGCGTAGCGCCCGCAGCTTTTAATTTCGCCATGCGAAATTAAACTAAACTAGAAACGAAAGTGACTGAAAGCACGGTTCGCTTCAGCCATACGATGTACATCTTCGGTTTTACGAACTGCACCACCGCGTTTCTCAAATGCATCAGTTAACTCACCAGCCAAACGCTGCATCATTGATTTTTCTGAACGTTGGCGTGCATACTCCACAATCCAACGCATTGCCAAAGCAGTACGACGACTAGCACGTACCTCAACAGGTACTTGATAAGTCGCACCACCAACACGGCGGCTTTTTACTTCCACCATTGGCTTAACATTTTCTAAAGCCCCATCAAAAATTTCTATTGGGTCTTCGCTACGACGCTCTGCAATTAAATCCAAAGCATCATAAATAATTTTTTCAGCGATTGATTTTTTGCCATCCTTCATAAGGATGTTTACAAATTTCGCTAACGTTACATTGCCAAATTTAGGGTCAGGCAATATTTCGCGTTTCGGGACTTCTCTTCTACGAGGCATAACTAATACTCTTCTTCTCAGTTAATAATCTTAATTGCTTAAGATTTAGGTTTTTTAGCACCGTATTTAGAACGGCCTTGACGACGCTCAGATACACCAGATGTATCAAGAGCACCACGTACAGTGTGATAACGCACACCCGGTAGATCTTTTACACGACCACCGCGGATTAGCACAACACTATGTTCTTGTAGATTGTGGCCTTCACCACCGATATAACTGGTGACTTCAAATCCATTTGTTAGTCGTACACGAGCAACCTTACGCAATGCCGAGTTCGGCTTTTTAGGCGTTGTTGTATAAACACGAGTACAAACACCGCGACGCTGTGGACAAGCCATCAACGCGGGCACATTTGATTTTTGAATCTGCTTCTTACGCGGATTCCTAACTAGCTGATTAATAGTTGGCATAATCTACTTTATTTTTAAAAAAGTCGGTGAATGTAACCATTCAGAGCGACAAAAACCCTCAAACTTAGGTCTGAGGCAATATATGACCCTTAGTAAACCGAGGCTTCTCTAGGGAAGCGGGATTCTATGGATCAGCACTAACAAAGTCAAGCACATACATGACTTTATTCGCGCATTTAATCACGAACATCGAACGCCTAATTAAATTAGTGATAAAAGTTTGAAAATGAAGCACTTTCAAACGTTTGCCGTCTTACCAAAGAGGATGATTTATAACAAAAACACGTCTCTGGCAGTAACAAGCGGTTCAGTGGGGCGCATTCTATGTCTAGCAAAGCAACAATGCAAGGCAAAATTAAACACAATTTGCGATATTTTAAATAAATTCCGTTTATTGATGAGAAGCCTATTACTCATTAGGCTTCAACCCAAAAAATCACCCTAAACTAACAATTGAAAACCTCTAACAGCATGCGCCATCACTACTACTAAGTGACTCAATCTCACCAGCACTAAATGGCATTGCAGTACCACAGCCTTCAAAAATACCGTAATGCTCATTCCAATTACCATAAAACTCAAAATGCTCAGCAAAACGTGTGTCGTGCAACATGCGATAAGTATTACCACACACAGGAAACATTTTACCGGTTTGAATAACATGATGCTCATCCAACATAAAAACATCGCGATGATGCTCAATCGTTCCTTTGTAGACAACTGCTTGACCATAATCTTCGCAAGCTGGTTCTAATTCATCTAACTTAAATAAACGATAGGTGGCAGAGAAAAAGCGACGGTCACCGAGCATATCCTGAAGTTTGGCATTTTCGATTGCCAATGGCCGACTCTTAACTAAACGCGGATCTTTAAAACCACACTCTTTAGATAAATTCAAAAAATCATTCCAGTACAAAGCTCCAGAAATACATTCTCCGTATAACTCTTCATCTTCTATTAAGTGCTGAGGAACGCGTCGTTCAGCATAAACATCTGAAAAATAAATTTCGCCGCCTGGTTTCAACAAGTTGTAACACTGCTCTAATACCGCATGTTTATCAGGTGACAAATTGATCACGCAGTTGGAAACAATAATATCAAAACTATTTGGCTCGAGATCAAGCTGGTCTAATTGTTCAATGTATCCTTTTTTAAATGCTACGTTAGGTTTGCCAAAGCCAAATACATCGGCATGATAATCTAGGTATTCATTAGCAACATCTAACTGTTCTTCAGTCATATCGACACCAACGACTTCACCAGATTCACCAACTAATGCGGATAATGCGTAGACATCCCGACCTGCACCAGAACCTAAATCTAAAATTCTTGTTCCATCTAAATGTTCAGGTAAAACCAAGCCGCAGCCGTAATAACGCATCAAAACTTCATCATGTACTTTTGATAGTATTGGCTTCAAATATTCAGGCAAACCTTCATCAGTACAACAAGCGTCTGTTTTAAGGTCATCGCTTGTTTGTAAAACTTTGCCGTAATAATCTTTTACTTGGGTATAAGTTAATTTTTCGTTCATTGTTTTTACCTATTTATATCTTTAAAAATAACATGCTATTTTTTACTATATCAACTGCGTTAGGATAACATCTAATTGTTACAGGCAATGTTATAGTTATTCACTTAATACTAATTTAATTTGGAGACATTATGAAAAACTCTTTTTCCGCCATTATTGTTATGACCTTTATTGCAATCACGCAGAGCGCCTGCACTTACTCTCAAAACTCTACCTCATCAGCTGTAGACACCTCGGTGCTTGTCTCTGCAGCACCGGCAAACGCGGAACTTTTCATTATTGAACCAGCTAATGGCGCGATAGTTTCATCTCCAGTTACTGTGAAATTTGGGCTAAACAATATGGCCGTTGTTCCAGCAGGTGATAACACTGAGCATAGTGGTCACCATCACATTCTAATAGACCTTAATGAATTACCAGATATGACACTGCCTTTACCTGCCAATGACAATGTTGTTCACTTTGGTGCAGCGCAAACAGAAACCGAACTTGAATTGGCACCAGGTCAACATACTTTACAATTATTACTGGGCAACTACTTGCATATCCCTCATAACCCGCCAGTGATTTCTGAAACAATTACCATCACAGTTCAATAAGCTTTACTTCAGGTAAGCTTATTAAAGGGTAAAATTCAGACCGCAGCAACTCTATGAAAAGACGTCATTTCTTAGTTGCCGGCGGTCTGCTTGCAACAGGTTCCTACATAAATCATCGAGCACTGCGTTATCCTCGTTTAAGCTTTGAGCCCACTAACCCAGTAAATAAGTACGCTAGCGCACAAACTCAGTTAGATCTAAAAGATTTAATTATCAACCAACAGGCTAACAACCAATTTAGTGTTCGTGCTATAGCACCCGAACCAAAGTTAGAAATTACTCAACTCGAAAGCAGCAGCAACCACCTTAGTATTAACATTAACAATTTAGCTCCCTCCGCAATCTTAAAAATTGATGCAGCATCCTCGGTTAATGTTCATGAACAAATTTCCGGCATTAATCGCCTTATTGAAATAAACGGCCTAACTAAGCAAAGCGTATCACTCAGTTGGTCTTTAGCGGATTCAAATACTTTGTCTTTTGCGGCTATCGGCGATTCTGGTGGAGGTCATGAACTTGAATGGTGCCTTACTCGCGCACAGCAACTTTCGGTTGATTTTTTTTTACATCTAGGCGACTTTAATTATGGCAATGATGAATACGATTTAGCTATTGAAAAATTCTACAACGCGCCAATGCCAGTATATGTTTCCATCGGCAATCATGACTTCAATGATGGCGGTCTCATTTATCAACAGTTCTTACAAAAACTAGGCCCAATGAATCACAGTTTTGTCGTCGCTGGCACTCGATTTATCAATATCGATACTGCCGTTAATTTTTTCCCTGCATATGCTGGTAATCGCGGAGACTTAATGCGTGCAATAACATCAAGTTCAAAACAAGTTGACGACCATGTTGTATTTACTCACAAGCCTTTTTTCGACACTCGCATAGGTGAAGATCATGATATTAGCGGCATCGGTGAAAAAAACTGGCTATATAATGCTATGCATAGCATTGAAGCCAAGAATTTATTATGCGGGCATGTCCACCTGA
>CAZFEM010000069.1:0-6037 GCA_964517515.1 uncultured Gammaproteobacteria bacterium
AACTAGTACTAATTGCCCGTGAGGCTTGATCATATAACACCCAAAGGGTTTGGTTTTGGAACTGTTCTTTTTTAGAATAAGCCAAACTGAAAACTTAAGTGATATTTGTGAAAGCTATTTATGTGATATTTGCAAGCGAACATTTTTTATTGACGAGCTAAAGCTCTGTTAGGCTAACGCCTAACCGCTGAAGGCTCAGTCCCGATCTTAGATCGGATAAGTTAATAGATTGGATTCTGCGAATGTGTATACATATCAAACTCTTTAATTAGGGTAAAAGATTCATCAAAGATGGAAATTGTTATAACCCCATCTCTTAACAACTACTTATTTTATTTGAATCAAAGGTTCTTTGGAGTCTTTGGTTTGAACAAGCAATTGATATTGATTAGCGTTCTCAATACTTAATTTTGTATTGAAATGATAGTCAGACCAGTTTTCTGGCGACAATAGCGAGCGTGTCCCACCTGATCCCATCTCGAACTCAGAAGTGAAACCGCTTAGCGCCGATGGTAGTGTGGGGGTTCCCATGTGAGAGTAGGACATCGCCAGATTTATATACTAAAGCCCTGTAAGTTAATTCTTACAGGGCTTTTTTTATGGTGTGTGTATAATTTCATAATGTTAAATAAACCAATTTATTTACATGATAAATAGAATCAAAAAATCGATTAGTTTTAGATATAGGAATTATCAATATAAACGTCTTACTTCAATGGCTTGTAAACCGCAGTTTGACTATCAATCATTAATCAAAGAAGGTTTTTATAGTCAATGTGGGCAAGATAAATGGTTAGTTAATGAATTATTCCCTAATAAACAACAGGGTGTGTTTGTTGATATTGGCGTACATGATGGGGTGTCGTTTAGTAACTCGTATTTTTTAGAAAAATTAGGTTGGACTGGATTAGCCATTGAACCAATTCCAGATGTTTATAAAAAATTAGCAAATATTCGAGAGTGTATTACTGTAAATGCGTGTATTTCTCAGCAAGAAGGAGTAAAAATATTTCGTAAAATAGAAGGCTATTGTGAAATGCTGAGTGGCTTGGTCGACCAGTATGATAAACGTCACCTTCAGCGGATTGAAAATGAAATTAATAAGCACGGCGGCACATTTAATGATATTGAAGTTCAATGCTTTAATCTAAATGCATTACTCTCTAATCATGATTTACAGCATGTAAATTATTTGAGTATTGATGTAGAAGGAGGTGAAATGGATATTTTAAAGTCGATAGATTTTAATGCTATAAATATCGCAGTTATCAGTGTTGAAAATAACTATCGTGATTATAAAATCCCGCAATTTTTAAATAAAAAAGGGTTTCAATTGAACGCAATTTTGGGAGATGAAATTTACATCAATAAAAGCAATTTAATTATTTAGTTTTTACTATCTGTTACTGCAATTTATGAATAAACAGTCGAAATATATTCAAGTATTTGATAATAAAATTATCAACTATCCAACCGTTAAAGCTCAACTATCAAACGAATCAGTGGTATTAGTCTATGACCAATTACTAGCAAAAAAAATGCAAATACATGGAGCGGTATTTGTAGATGAGTCTGCTTTGTCAAATGCAATTTACCGTTATCCACGAGACAAAAGAATTTGTTTGCTCCAAGAATCGCCGATACGGGGAATGAAAAAATACGCTGAACAATTGATAAATAATTTTGACCTAATTTTAACCTTTGATACTGAATTATTAGATATTGGATCACAGTTTAAGAGTTTTTATTATGGAACAAGCTGGATAAATTATGGTCGACCTCAGCAACAAGTTCATTTTAAAAAATCTAATATGTGTTCTTTTATAGGCAGTATCGACCATAATGATAATCATGGTTACTCATTCAGAAAACAAGTTGCAAAATGGGCATTAGAGTCAGATGGAGTAGAGGCGTGGGGAAAAGGGCTTAATAAATTTGATACGAAAGACAGTGTTATTACACCTTGTTACTTTTCAATTGCGATGGAAAATACTCAACAAGATTATTATTTTACTGAAAAATTAATTGATTGTTTTGTAACAGATACAATTCCGATTTATTGGGGAGCTCCAGGAATTGGTGAAATCTTTGACCCAAGAGGTATGTTGTTTTTTTCTTCAATCGAAGAATTATTAGAAGTTAAACAAACACTCTCAGTTTCATTATATGAAAAAATGTACCCTTATTTACAGATTAATCGCCAACGTGCTTTTGACTTAGCTTTAACTGGTCATCAGACATTATGTACTCGATTAGCAAATCAGTTTCTAGCGTTTAATACATTAGAAAAAAGTATTAAACCAATATTTAGATCTAAATTTGTTGCAGGTGTAAGGAAAGTGATTGAAGGGAAGTAGTTATTTGTCATTAAGAATCATCACCCAATATTAAATCTAAGATCGGCGTAATAATCGTCGTTGTGATGATTTCTTGGAAAACCCCGTATATCGACACAACACCATCTATATCATCAGAAGTAAGAGTGGACACGATATCAGGGTCATAAAAAGGATTCATTATAGCGATAGCTGCGCCGGCACCTTCTTCATGACTCAAACCAATGGAATGACCAATTTCGTGAATTGTTACGATGCCAATATCTATGCTTTGGCTTTGCGGTTCACAAGTCCAAAATTCACTTCTATCAAAATGTAAATCGCCAGTAATTGACTCGTTAAAGGCGTTGCTTGGGGGGAAAAATGCATGTGCTAGAAGGCCGCTAGAGCCATCAAAGTTATGCGCCCCAATACGAATATCTGCATTAGCTCCGTTACCATTTGATGGTGAGCCATTATCAGCAACAAGTTCGAACTGAATGTCGGCCACCGCTGACCACATTGCGAATGCTTTAGTTACCTCAGTCTCAAAACAGCTCTGATAATCTGGTAACGACGAAAAGGCTAAATTAGTTCCAGGATTGTCTACAACATCATTGTCAGCTTCTACTTGATGCGATACGCCATTTGGTATAAAGCTATAAGTGACTATGCCACCTGGTGACCCTGGGCCTTGAGTGTTTCGCCCTCCATTAAACGTTGAGTTGACTCCCCATTTGGCACCAAATAAACTAAATTCTTCAGCTATTAATGGATTGTTTAGGCTTGAGGATGTTAATGTGCCTGGCAATATAACTGCCCCGTCATCAATACGGATGTTTGAGTTATTGTTTGAACCTTCATAAAGTTGGTGGAAACATCGTTGACTTTCAGAAATATAAGCTCTAGCGGCTGAGCGCAACTTGATGCTATTAGGTTTACTAGGATTAAATGTTTGCTCAGCTGCCATATTATCAAAGTCAGATTCAGACTTTTTTAAAGCGACTAGGTCACATTGAGTTGCCTCGGTTACAGAGCCTTTCTGTGCGTAAGAAAGCGTACTAATAGTAATTACACCAATAATTACTAAACAGATAAACTTTACTATGAGGTTACTTTTCATGCTGCATTCCTTACTTTATAGTGCGAAATATTACCATATCAAGACTGAGATGAGGTTTAAAGGAAACGACGAAAAATACACCCCTCATTCACATTTGTTCTAGTATCTAATGTCCCCATTATTGCTTAATGTAGCAAGTTAATTTTTCGCATAAGCTTTTGCGATAAAAGCCACTCATTGTTCTTTTTAAAATCATGTGATGACCATAATTTTTTGTAGTCGTTTATGGTTAAAACCTTGCTTTGCATATTTTTATGAATCTTCAATAACTCTTGGAGATAGTTTTGATATTTTGCTTGTTCGCAAAAATGTTGTTGCCATATTTTTTTTGCCTCTAAACCAAGCTTGTTAGCTTTGTCCTCTTGGTCGGTAAGTATTTTTTCTATATTAGGAATATCTTGTTCCTGAATCCGTATAGAAAATTGATCCCATTTTATCTTGGGCATCTCAACCCACTCATCAGAAATAATTACAGGACAACGGCCGACACTCATTGCTTCGAATAAGCGGTAACTGTTTGGTGATGAGCCTCTTGGGCAAAGGGCGAATTTACACTTTTTTAATTCTTGCGCATAAATTAATTTTTCTTCCTCAGTGTGTGTATGGAATTTTTGAGTTTTGTTAACCATTAATCCTTTGTTTGATTTTTCTAAAGCATCAAATATTTGTTTGCGAATTATATGGCTATGAGTTGTTCCTCTAAACCCGAATAAATAATCTGGCTTTATATCTTGTTGATTTACTTCGAATAATGCTTCGTTATATTCCTTAGGGTAAGCAATAGGGCTGTATATCGTTGAATTATTGGAATTCATTGAAGTGTTTCTTAATGAAACATAGCAACCAGGTATGAACCCTTGGCCTACGGTAGAGTCGTAATTAACGACTAGAGTTTTGTTGCAGTGTTGCTTGAAAATAGGGTCGTTAATTAGTTTTTTTGAATAATTTAACTGTTTGAATGACCAAGCTTGAAATAGCACAATTAGATCAGCTTCTCTAGATGTTTCACAAAAAGTATGTTGTAAGCTTGGAGGGTTATGTTGAAGAAAACGCTCAATAATACGTTCGTCAGGTGTAACTAAATCGGAGTCAGTAATGCGTGGTACGAAAATTCGGATGGTCATTTTTCCCCAGCGATTACATCTTAAATAATTTCAGTGACATGTATTAATAATAACTCTTTTAATCATCGATTTTTTGATAGTAAAATTAGTCTTGCAAAGCAAATACTTGTTTTAATAAATCAGTCGAACGGAAACTTAATTGATTGCGGATATTAGATTCCTCAATTGAAATCATTTTGAATACACCGCTTAACGCTTGTTGGCTTACATAGTCAGTTAAGTCAGGGTTCACATTAGCGGCAAAAGGAATTGCATTGTAACGGCTAATAATAGTGCTCCAAACAGCGTCTGCGCCAACTTTACTGAGAGATGTTTTTATTACCGGCGAAAATTTTGCATAAAGAGCTGAATTTGTTTTGCCATTTAAGTACTGTGTTGCGGCATTGTCATTCCCGAGTAAAATGTTTTTTGCGTCTGCGAAAGTGATACCTTTGATTGCATCAATAAATATTGGCGTTGATTCGCTTACCGCATCTTCCGCAGCACGATTTAAAACCTCCAAACCTCTGTCGGCTAAACTACTTAGGCCGATACTTCGTAGCCCACTATCTACTTTTTGTAGTTCTGCAGGCAATAATATTTTGACTAACTCATTTTTAAAAAAGCCATCGGTTTGTGTCAGTTTGCTAACTTGTCTCTCGACACCTTGATCCAGTGCTGCTCGCAAACCGGCGGCAATATAATCATCACTTAATTGAGTGCCTCCTGGTAAATTCGCAAATGTTCCTTCAGGCAATTGCTGTATAGCTTCTTCTAATTGAGCGCACCCAGATATCAACATTGCTGACATTACTAAAATTATTTTTTTCATGTTTCTTATTAGTTAATTTTATCTGAATATTTTATAACGTATAACTTTATAGATAGATAGCCATTTTACTTTTGTTAAAGATGACTGCAGCGAATATTAACGTTTTTGCGGCAATGATTGACCTGTGCCGACAACAATGTTATTCATAACGAAATAGTTAATTAACAAGGTATCTTGCCAGTATGTCTATAACCATCTCCGCGCAATTTCGAGTTTTATTTGGTCTTTTATTAATCAGTTTTTTATCTGCTTGCGCTACAAGCGGGTCAGGTTCAGCTTCTGAAAAGCGCGCTTCCGTTGAAAAAATACGCCAAGATGTACTAACAGAAATTTATGCAGAAAAACCTGATGTACGAAATCAGATTAATAGTGCGCCAGGTTACGGTGTATTTTCTAATGTTAATGTAAACCTCTTGATCGCAAGCGTTGGTGGCGGGCACGGAGTTGTCCGCAATAATCGTACTGGCAGAGATACCTATATGAATATGGGAGAAGTTGGTATCGGTCTAGGTGCAGGTGTAAAAGACTTTAGGGTTTTGATGGTTTTTCATTCTGATGATGCACTTAATTATTTTGTAGACCAAGGTTGGTCATTCGGTGCACAAGCAGATGCTGCAGCAAAGGCATCTGATAAGGGGGGTGCCGTTGGTGGCGAAGCAGTAAC
>CAZFEM010000070.1:0-2099 GCA_964517515.1 uncultured Gammaproteobacteria bacterium
GTGGTGCGGATCCAGTTATCGATTTTTTCTTAGGCTTACGAGATGAAGCCTATTCGCAGAGAATTATGATGGAGTCTGTCTATAACCCCAAAAAACAAAAAGTGACGGGTATCGATGTAAGAGTGCAGTTAATAAAGACAGATAATTGGATGAAAGAACGAGAGTTTGAAAAGCTTAAAGAGTTCTTTGGGGAACGAGCGGTCTGTAACAATAAGAAAGAAGCACAACAATATTTTGACTTTGAGTACCCCGAAAATTT
Source organism: uncultured Gammaproteobacteria bacterium (assembly GCA_964517515.1). GTDB lineage: Bacteria > Pseudomonadota > Gammaproteobacteria > Arenicellales > Arenicellaceae > Arenicella. The sequence continues at coordinate 260 of CAZFEM010000070.1, forward strand.
AAAAGCAATGTCGCCGGTTGTCGCTCAAATGACCTTGCAACTTAAGAAGTCAGGCGTCAATCAACTTATCTCAGAATTGAAACAAGACACTGCGAACTGTAAAAAGCGTTGCCAAAAGCGTTTAAATAAACTTGCAAGCTATGACTTAAAAACCCTGCAAGGCGCGCAAGAGTTCAATAAAAAACTTCTGGTGTTATTAGAAGGCGTACTAGGTAAAAAATTACGAAACCAAGCTTGCCTAAAAGATTTGTTAGAAGAAGATCAATTTTGGTTAATTGCCCGAATCACCAATCCACTTCGCTATACCACTCCAGTGGCTTTGGATAATATGTCGCTGTTTGCTCCAGAGCAGGGTGAATATCTTGGCCCTACTTATCTAGACAAATTTAGATATGAACACAGCATTGAGCCAACGCTTTCTCGAGAACAAGTGGTTCCTGATGAACTAAGTAGAAGTCGCGGCCCTCAAGGCTTTTTTACTGATTTCTAAAAACCCTTTTACATTTGATTATCAGCACAAGCAAGCGGTGCGCTAGCTCTTATAGAATATGCGGATCTGCGCAGTGTCATTTAGAAAATCGACCGACTCGACATGCAAATGCTTAATCTCGAGTCCGGTGCGTTCTTTTAGATCATTGATTAGCTCAGTTCTACTCTCGGGTCTAATGTTTTCAATTTTTTCATAGCGGATAACCTGCTCTTCAGTGAGCGGCAATAAAAAGCCGGTCTCTAGGATATAAGCAAAGGTACATATAATCACGTTGATTATAGAAATACCTAATAAACCAATTGGGCCAACCGCAGTAAGGAGGGCGATTGAAATTACCAGAAATAGGTAGGTCATTTCCTTGATGGTTATCGACTCGGTTCGATACCTTAGCATTGAAAAAACCGCGAATAAGCCGAACGCGAAGCCCATCGAAATTTCGGCCGAGTGCAATAGGCCTGTCACCATAAACACACTGGTACCGAAAAGAATGAATGACGCTGCAAATGGTCGGTTTTTTGAATGTTGAAAGTAACATCCTCTCACTAACACAATGATAAAAATTGTATTAACAATAAAGCGTGGAAGAAAATCTAATTCCACTATCAACTCAGACATGTTTTTTCCTTCTTGTTATTTTTTTCATTAAGCTGTTCTTTATCTAAAAAGACTAAGTTTTCTCTTAAAATTATTGTGTTTGATTTCATTATTATTCGTTAAACAAGTGCCCATGCAATATTTGCTAAATCTATTTTTTCGTATGCCATTTTCTTTGCAATACAGAGAAAAATCAGAACGATGAACTTTATCTTTAGTTTTCACCTCTACAACAAAATAATCATCAATGTGATATTGCAGACTATTATCGGGATTTTCAAAACCAAGGTTAAAATCAATTGTCACTTTTTCTTTTTTTCGAAGGTGCGTGAACGTCATTCGATGATAGTTATTAAATAACTTTGGTGACAAACTACCCAAAGTTGAATCAATGTGGTCATTGAGGAAGCTAATGATATCTTTTTGGTGGTTGTCTTTTATCGGAATACGTTGTTTTATGGTTCTCGATTTATTTGTTTTTAATTTTGTTTCCAGTACACATAAATTAGACTCTTTGTAACGGCGGAATCTAAGCTTTAGGCGGTTTAACTTGCCATTGTGATGAGAATGGTAAAAAAACCTATCTGGGGTGTCGAAATAGGTGTTTTCATAGGTAAATAGTTTTTCATCTTCAACGGTCAGGATCGAATAGTTTTCGCTTAGATACTCTAATATATCACTAAGTATTTTTGTAGGGAGTACAAACTTTGAATCGACGCGATTATCCAACGCCATTTCGTTAAGTTCTTTAAGTGA
>CAZFEM010000070.1:2199-5779 GCA_964517515.1 uncultured Gammaproteobacteria bacterium
TAATCACCGAGTAACATTTCAAATTCGACTCCGACTTGCGCGTCACTTTTAAATGCAGTATCGCCTTGATCACGTTCCCAACGGAAGGCCACGCCGACTTCCATGTATAGCCATTCACGTATTACTGGTTGAATATAAGTGAGCGTTGTTCCAAATTCAGGGCTTGAACCAATGTTTTCTTGCTCATCGCGCGCATAGATACTTGATGAAATACCTCTTTTATCGCTTAGCGAATGATGCCATGTGGCATCGGAATACCATTCAAGCTCTTCTTTTTCATTAGTGTATTTAAGCGTGTTGCTTAATACTGCAATATTACGCTCTCCAAAATATCGCGTGTACTCGAGGTTGCTACTTACTCCAAAACCTTCACGTTCACGCCAAAACACGGTATTGGTGGTTCGCGCGTAACGATCAGCTCGGCTTTGAAATAGATGGCGGTGTGCTACTTTTGCATAGGGACTAAAGCCGCTGCTTAGCTTAGCCCCAATCGAAAAGTCGAGACCGTTAGAGTCCTTCGTAGGGCGACGGTAACCTAGGCCAACTAGCCATTCGCTTTCTTGGTCTTCTACGTTCCGTAAACCAACATTAGTAAATTTTTCATGGATTTTTTCAGTATTAGAAACAAAACTGTCTTCTTCCACGCGTCCAATAAAGGCGTCTATGCGATTACTGGCATTGGGAAGCTTAGCGCGTATACGAACTCTGAGTCTGGGATCTATTCCTTCATCTTCGTCAAGCTTAAGTCCTAGAGATACTTTACCGCTAAAATTTTCGCCCTGAAAACGAACATCATCTCCAAAAAGCCCATCAAGCCAACTGGTGCCGTAACAGAGCCTTGAATGGGTACTCGCTCGAAATCGATCTACCCACTTATCATCATCCGGTATACGGCGACATTTACTGTCCTTGTTTGATAGTTGTTCTAATCTATTGATTTCGTCTTGCTCAATATCGAAACTTATAGATTGTGTCGAAGGCTCGTTTCCAATGGCGTGATTTATCGTAGGATCACTCCCAGCCGCCATTGCCACATAGGGCGAAACTAGCGTAACAAAAAAGAAGTTATAAATGGCTGCTCGATTAAATCTCATAGGATAACAGTTTGCTAACTGCATCCATTGTTTCAGAAATCGTCAAAATTGTCATCGTCATTTGTTGTTGGCGGGAAATAACGTTCAAAATTAATATCCTTACTAGTTATATCCTCACTAAGTAACAGATCTACGTCTCTTTCCACTAAGCCGATATAGCGCTCATGCTCCATTAGCTCAGCGGCGCTGCGCAGGCCATTACCCCAAACAAGCATTGCTTTGTTATTTATCAGTCTAATATTGTTGGCTTGTGCCCATTCATTGGCGATTTTGATTCCAAGTAAGTGAATACGCTGTTCTAGGACTTGCCGTGTTTCGTCGCCTTCGACCGTGGCTAAATAGCGTTCGCTAATGATGTTCCATCCTTGTGGGTAAATCACGGTACCGTTATAGAATTTTATAATCCAGCCTAGATGGTTGTTTAGTTCTTTGTTGCTGGCACTGCTTATGCCTCGTTTTGCGTAATAGCCATCAACGAACAGCTGTCGCTCGGGGACGTCCGCAGGCCAATCCATCAATAGATTGGCAGTCTGACAAGCCATTAGGCTAAGAGATGTGATCAATACAAGGCTAATGTTTCTAGCTTGGACCGATATTATCGTTTTTAGTTTTAGTGGTGAATACATCGCGTTATTATTAGTGATACCGATGACCTAGTTAAAATAATCATGACATTTTAAATTGAAACGGTGATTTAGCAGCTTGTATTTTATATAACAATTTGTAAAGTTTCGTAACAAGACATCTGTCTCACTTCTAAAATTGTGATACTCAGTGTCTAATTACTATGTGGTATTGGTTTATTGTCACTTTAGTATCGTGATTAATGTCCCGTAGAACATTAACAGTAGACATTTTCTAGCTACAAAACAAAAAAATATCTTAATCGAAAATGACTCGATATATTTGAGTTATTGAATAATAGGTGTTCAAGCATCGTTCCGCAGGCGCTGCTTTGAATGGCCGCTATACCGAAGTATCAGACGCTTAAAACACAGGCATGGGTGAATAATGGACCTACGTAAAAGACGCAGTCAAGAGAAACTACAATTAGCACTTGCTCAACATTTGCAAAACAAAACAATTGATGAAATAACCATTGGTGAATTAACTAAAACTGCTGGCGTTAGTCGCCAAACCTTTTATTCAAATTTTGATAGTAAGCAATCTATCTTGTTGAGTCGGATAGAGACTCTATTTGAACGCAGTTGGGTAAAAAGTGAAGCACTCGTTCAAAATGCCGATATTGGACGAACCGAATTTGTCGAATATAGTATGAAAACTTTATTGGAAGAGTGCGATAAAGAGCGAACTTTGATGCGTGCCGCATTTACTGGTCAAGCTGGCATACAATGCCTAAGCTTACTGAAGCGGTTGGTATCTCGATTAATTTCCGAGCGAGTGTTATTGCATTTCAATAGTAATCTTAGTCAAGCTGAGCTAGATCCAGTCTCAGAATTCTATGCTGGTGGTGTTATCGGTACTGTTCAAGGTTGGTTACTTGATGACTCTGGAGCGCGTGATCTAGATGATATCGCTAAAAAAATTGGCCTGCTTATGCCACATGGACTTGATGGCTATGTTCGTGATTTAGGTCACTAGTCAACGCCATTGTTTTGGCAGCTCTCGATTGTAAAAGAGCGCTTTATTTTTTGCTAAATTTCGATTGAGCATCATAATAGAGGCATGAATAAATATGCCTCTATTGCCAGCAAGGCGGCTTACGCTGCTGGCGAATTTATCCAAGCAAGCGCAGGTGATATAGCCACCCTCAATATAGAACAAAAGTCGCTTCACGATTATGTAAGTGAAGTAGATCGTGGTTCTGAAAAAATAATTTATGAGCTAATAAGTTCTGAGTTCCCTGAACATGGATTTGTTGGGGAAGAATATGGCGCAAGCGCTGTTAAAAGTGATTTTCAATGGATAGTGGACCCACTTGATGGCACCACTAACTTTCTTCGTGGCATTCCTCACTATGCTGTGTCTATAGCTCTGGTGCACAAAGGCGAAGTTGTTCATGGAACCGTTTTTGACCCGGCCAAGCGAGAAATGTTTAGCGCTAGCAAGGGTGCTGGTACGCGTCTTAATTCTTCGCCCGTTTCAGTTAGTCAAGCAGTATCAATGAGCGGCGGTGTTTATGCGACAGGTGTGCCTTTTAATGGCCTAACATTGGCTAACTTAGAGTGTTTTACTGATTGCATGCTAGGCGTATTAAGTCAGCAGACCGCGGGTATTAGAAGATTAGGGTCCGCGGCTTTGGATCTAGCTTATGTTGCGGCCGGGCGTTATGAAGGTTATTGGGAAGCTAACCTTAAGTCCTGGGATATCGCAGCGGGTGCGTTGTTGGTTCAAGAAGCTGGCGGTTTAGTAACCGATCTCCTAGGAACAAATAAATTTCTCGATAACGGACACATATTAGCGGCCTGTCCAGGCGCGTTTGACCCATTACTAGCGATTAGTCAGAAGTCCTATGTTGGTTGGCA
>CAZFEM010000071.1:0-5533 GCA_964517515.1 uncultured Gammaproteobacteria bacterium
TAAATAATTGCAGAATAACGATTAATACTTATTCAAAATATTGAATTAATATTAATCATCCCCACAAACAGAATATTAAATATAGATAGCTGATTAAGCTAAAGAAAAGTTGATAGTTGAGGTAATTTATTATGGGTAAAATAATTGGTATAGATTTAGGAACGACTAACTCTTGTGTGGCAGTAATGGATGGTGATAAACCACGTGTTATTGAAAATGCAGAAGGAGATCGTACGACACCATCCTATGTTGCATTTGTTGACGATGGAGAGGTTTTAGTTGGTCAGCCAGCTAAACGCCAATCAGTTACGAATCCTACAAACACATTGTATGCGGTAAAACGTTTGATTGGACGAAAGTTTGATGAAAAAGTAGTACAGCGTGATAAGGATTTAATGCCCTACAAGATTGTTAAAGCTAAAAATGGTGATGCATGGGTTGAAGTAGACGGCAAGCAAATGGCCGCACCAGAAGTATCAGCACGTGTATTGCAAAAAATGAAAACCACTGCTGAAGAATTTCTTGGAGAAGATGTTACTGAAGCAGTTGTAACAGTTCCTGCATACTTTAATGACTCGCAACGCCAAGCGACAAAAGACGCTGGTAAAATTGCCGGTTTAGATGTTAAGCGTATTATTAATGAGCCAACTGCCGCAGCATTAGCTTATGGTATGGATCAAAAAGCGGGTGATCGAAAATTAGCCGTTTATGACCTTGGTGGCGGTACTTTTGACGTTTCTATTATTGAGATTGCTGATATTGATGGAGAACATCAGTTTGAAGTTCTATCAACTAATGGTGACACTTTTCTTGGTGGTGAAGATTTCGATAATAAAATTATCGAATATTTAGCAGAAGAATTTAAGAAAGATCAAAATATTGATTTAAAAGGCGATGCTTTAGCGATGCAGCGTCTTAAAGACGCGGCGGAAAAAGCGAAGATCGAATTATCTTCAAGCAGCCAAACTGAAATTAATCTGCCGTATATTACTGCGGATGCCACTGGGCCAAAGCACTTGGTTTTAAAATTGACGAGAGCGAAGCTCGAATCGTTAGTTGGTGAATTGATCACTAGAACAATAGCGCCATGTAAAACAGCTTTAAAAGACGCTGGCCTTTCTGCTAGTGAAATTGATGATGTGATTTTAGTTGGTGGCCAAACTCGTATGCCTAAAGTATTGGAAACGGTAGAAGAGTTTTTTGGTAAAGAAGCGCGTCGTGACGTTAACCCAGATGAAGCTGTGGCAATGGGTGCGGCAATTCAAGGTGGTGTCTTAGGCGGTGATGTAAAAGATGTACTTTTACTGGATGTAACGCCTTTGACATTAGGCATTGAGACAATGGGTGGTGTACGTACGCCATTGATTGAAAAAAATACCACGATTCCAACAAAAGCGAGTCAGGTTTTTTCGACGGCTGAAGATAATCAAAATGCAGTGACCATTCATGTCTTGCAAGGTGAGCGTGAAATGGCTGCGGGCAACAAATCATTGGGTCGTTTTGATCTGACTGATATTCCACCTGCGCCACGAGGCACACCGCAAATTGATGTGATCTTTGATATTGATGCTAATGGCATCATGCATGTTTCGGCAAAAGATAAAGCGACAGGTAAAGAAAACAAAATCGTTATTAAATCGAGTTCTGGGTTAAGCGATGAAGAGATTGAAGCAATGGTCGCTGATGCTGAAGCGCATGCGGAAGAAGATGCAAAAGCAAAATCTTTGGTTGATGCCAAAAATCAAGCTGAGTCAATGGTTAATAACATCAAGAAAACTTTAACTGAAGGTGAAGCACCTCTTGAAGATGATGAAAAAGCCAATATTGAAAAAGCAATCGCCGATGTTGAAGAAGCAGTTGAAGGCGAAGATGTTGAAGACATCAATGCTAAGGTAAGTGTGTTGATGGAAGCTAGTCACAAATTAGCTGAGCAAATGTATGCACAATCGGGAGGTGATGAAGGTGCTCCAGAAGGTGATGCTGCTGCAGAAGATAATGTTGTTGATGCAGAGTTTGAAGAAGTCGATGACGACAATGACAGTAATGACGAAAGCAATAAAGCCTAATCATTAATGCTTGCAGTTAAAACGGCAGGTGTTTTCATCTGCCGTTTTTATATGAATTTAAAAAAATTTTAGAAAATAATGTCAAAACGCGATTATTACGAAGTATTAGGTGTCAACAAGTCTGTTAATGAAGCAGATTTGAAAAAAGCTTATCGTCGTTTGGCAATGAAGTATCACCCTGATCGTAACCCTGATGATGAAACTGCTGAAATAAAATTCAAAGAGGCTAAAGAAGCCTATGATGTTTTGTCTAGCAGCGAAAAAAAATCAGCCTATGACCAATTTGGTCATGCTGCTTTTGAAGGTGGTATGGGTGCTGGAGCAGGCGGTGGCGCTGGAGGAGCCGGCTTTGGCGATATTTTCGGTGACATGTTTGGCGATATATTTGGAGGCGGCGGTGGTGGCCGTCAACGTAGAGGAGCTGATTTACGCTATAACTTGAGCCTCACTCTCGAAGAAGCAGTGCATGGCACTGAAATGAATATTACTGTGCCACGGATGTCTTCTTGTAAGACTTGTAGTGGTTCAGGAGCTAAAAAAGGTTCATCACCAAAACAATGCGCGACTTGTCATGGTCAAGGTCAAGTGCGCATGCAACAGGGTTTTTTCTCAGTTCAGCAAACTTGCCCGCATTGTAATGGTAAAGGCTCTCAAATTAGTGACCCATGCGGTGACTGTCATGGGCAAGGTCGAGTTAAAGAAAATAAAAAACTGTCAGTCAAAATACCTGCTGGTGTCGACGAAGATGATCAGATCAGACTCTCGGGAGAGGGTGAAAGTGCTGGTGCTAGTGGTTTAAATGGTGATTTATATGTTTCTGTATCACTAAAACCTCATTCAATTTTTACTAGAGAAGGTGTTGATCTACATTGTAAAGTACCTGTTAGCTACGCTACATTGGCGCGCGGTGGTGATTTAGAAGTACCGACCTTGGATGGGCGAGCAAAGCTAAAAATACCTGCAGGGACTCAATCAAGTAAAATGTTTCGTCTGCGTGGTAAAGGCGTGAAAAATGTCCGTAATGCTGGTTTTGTCGGTGACCTATATTGCGAAGTGTTGGTTGAAACGCCGGTCAATTTAACTAAGGAACAAAAAGAACTGCTAGAAAAATTTGATGCAACCTTGCAAAAAGGCGGTAGCAAACACAGTCCACAAGAAAGCTCGTGGGCTGACAAAATTAAATCTTTCTTGGATGATATTGTTTCTTAAAAGGTTTTAAAAACAATGGCTTAAAACTTATTTCTAATTAACAATCTCATAACAGGGAGTGTAGTTACCTGAAATTTTCATGCGTTTCTGTTCTATGAAACTGTTTAATAGCTCGTCTAGTGATTGCATTATTTCTTTATCTCCATTTAACTTAAAGACTCCATGATCTTTGATTGCTTGGATGCCATCTGGTTTCACATTACCCGCTACGATACCCGAAAAAGCACGTCGTAAATCGGCAGCTAACTCAGCATTCGGCTGGGCTTTATTTAAATTTAACTTTGCCATGTTTTCATGATTAGGTTCAAATTCTGCCTGAAATTTTTCATCAATATATAAAGACCAATTGTAGTAATACGCGTCTTCTGATTTTTTGCGTTGTTCAACAATATCTTGCATTGACTCGGTCATCTTTTGTGCGACTTTTATTGGGTTATCGATAATGATTTCGTATAAATTTTGAGCCTCTTTACCAAGCGTTAAACCAATGAAATTATCAATGCGTTCAAAATAAGCTTTAGATTTTTCAGGGCCTGTAAAAATCAGTGGTACCCGGATGTTGCTATTCTTTTCATGTAACAAGACGCCAAGAATGTAAAGAATTTCTTCTGCTGTGCCGACACCTCCTGGAAAGACGATAATGCCGTGACCCATGCGAACAAATGCTTCTAGACGTTTTTCGATATCCGGCATGATGACAAGCTCACTAACAATTGCGTTAGGCGCTTCAGCTGCAATAATACCAGGCTCAGAAATACCTATATAACGAGCATCTTTAATGCGTTGTTTAGCATGAGCAATGTTGGCACCTTTCATTGGACCTTTCATTGCTCCTATACCGCAACCAGTACAAATATCAAGGGCTCTTAAACCGAGCCTATAACCGACTTCCTTAGTGTAGTCGTACTCATAGTTACTAATTGAATGTCCGCCCCAACAAACAACTATGTTTGGTTTTTTGCGAGGCTTTAATGCGCGTGCATGTCGTAAGGTTTTGAAAACAATATCAGTGATCGATTCCTTTTCTTCATGCCAGTGTTGATATTGCTCTTGAAGAAAAACAATATCTCTCAGAACTGCAAATAAATGCGCACGAATGCCTTCGATGATCTCATTATCGACAAAAGCATTTTCTGGAGCATTTTCAACTTTTAGCTTAACACCGCGAGGTGAGCTTATTAGTTCAATGCAGAAGTTCTTATGTGCTTCGAGTAAGGCGTGTCCATCATCACTATCTGAACCGGTACTGAGAATTGCTAAAGCACAGTTACGAAATAGAGTACTGTATATACTGTTGCTAGTAGATTGTAGTAGCTCAATTTCACTTTTTGATAGTAGTTCAAGCTGTCCCTTAGGAGTGATTACTGCATTAACCATGAGTTTATTATTGTTTAACTTAGTATTGTTTATTAGAAGTAGAAAAAAATAAGGCTGTCATCAGACAGCCTTATTTTATTTATTTTAAGGAAAGTTTTATCTTTCAGCAGCTGCTTTTTCAACTAATTGATTAACCACTTGAAATAATTCGGCTTGGCCACCGGCTTGCGATACGCTAGTTAGGTATTTGCCATCAACAAGAATTGCTGGAACACCAGTAGCCGTCGATGACCGAGTAATACGATTGGCATTTCGGACTTTAGTATCAACTGCAAAAGAATTAAATGCAGCAGTCGTTTCATCTGGAGTCTTGCCGTAGGTTGCCATGAATTCAATTAAGTCATCAAGGTTATTTGTCTGCTTGCGTAACACGTGGATTCGGTGGAAGTAAGTGTCATTTGCTTCTTCAAGAACACCTAGGGCTTCCATGGTGTAAAAAACTTGTGCAGCAAACTGCCAGCTACTACTAAAAATTGCTGGTATTTTAACAAACTCAGAGTTTTCCGGCTTGTCTTTTAACCAATCTTTTACAAAAGGTTCGAGTGAGTAACAATGCGGACAACCATACCAGAATAATTCGGTAACTTCGATTTGGTCACCAGTAGAAACTTGCAGAGGAGTATCGAGAACTGAATACATAGACTCATCAAGTGTTTGTGCAGAAATTTCAGACTGGCAAGCCATTAAAAAAATCATTGCGGCTAGCAAAGACGATGATTTAATGATGGATTTTAAAGATTCCATAATAGATCTAATGTTTGTCACGGTTGTTGTCCTCAAGTTAAATTATAGTATTTCAAATTGTCATTCAGTATTACAGTCAGTCGTCGATAACGTTAAACTAAGTCGATAATTTTAGTTTATCAATTAATCGGTTATGC
>CAZFEM010000072.1:0-5060 GCA_964517515.1 uncultured Gammaproteobacteria bacterium
TCGGAAATTATTTCCTTCATAGACCTCATTCATCACGAAAACAACTCAATACAACCATCTCTTAATATATTCAAATAATACGATTTTAATGGTATTACTATAACATCATAACGCAACATACATAATTACTAAGCATCTGTAAACACAAAGAAATAAACTGAATGAAAACAATTGTCAAGGCAATACCTATTGCTAACCAATGTTTAGATTCCTAACTTAGAAATAACTTTACTTTAAATAACACGTTGTTCATTCGAGTCGAGAAGCACATTGGAATAAAAGTGAATAAAGGTTGTGTAAGTATTTATCTACTCTTAGTAAACACAATATCCGATACGCTATGGCCAAGGCGTTTGCCACGCTCTTCATATTTTGTGCTTGGACGATAGTCAGGTTTTAACGAATAGCCGTGATTGCTGGAAGATTGTGCAGCAAAATTACTAAGCTGTTTGTTTGCTGATAAAACCTCTAAAATATGTTCGGCGTAATCTTGCCAATCAGTTGCTACATGCAACACCCCTAACGGTTTAAGCTTTGCAACAAGCGTGGCGACAAAATCGGCTTGAATTAAGCGCCGTTTGTGATGGCGTTTTTTATGCCAAGGATCAGGGAAAAATATTTGAATTCGATTTAGTGAGTGATCCGGTATTTGCTGAGCAATCACATCAACCGCATCATTATATGAAACACGGATATTTTTTAAGTCGCGCTTTTTTACCTGTACCAGCAAACTACCCACACCCGGTTGATGCACTTCAATACCAAAAAAATTCACTTCGGGTTGCAGTTCAGCCATCTCGGCTAGCGATAGTCCATTACCAAAGCCGATTTCAAGAACCGTGAACGCGCAGCGACCAAATAAACTATCAAGATCTAGCTGCTTACTACTAAGGTCAACGCCAACCGTTGGCCATAATTGCTCAATGGCATTCAATTGGCCTTTAGTCATCTTGCCTTCGCGCTTTACAAAGCTGCGAATCGGACGATGGGGTATGTTCTGTTTAGTGAACGACTGTTCAGACATGCTTGGTATTTTTTAACGTGCTTTTTAACTTATTTTTTAGTGGCTTCTCACAACGACTCTGAAGCCAACATGTCCTTCAATTGTTGATCGAAATCACTTGGCAGCTTATCGAAACCACCATATTCCAAGGAGTAACATGGCGTTTCACGAATTATCGCCATCATATCACGAAAGCCATGGCCTTCTAGGTTGCGCGCATTGACATGATTACCCATCAAACTCATTCCAGCTTCAGCACTGGAAAGACGGTTTAATTCATAATCAGCGCCCTTACGATACTTGGGGAAAACCATCATTGCTAGTTGATGTGATTCACGTTCACTGACTTTTCCTCCTAATGCGTCAATGGTAACAGCATTAGCAAAATTACCCGGGAAAACTAAGTCTGGTTTTAAAAATAATGAATTGACTGCTTCTATTCCATGCGATTTTATTTGAATCGGGCGACCCACACCACGAACACTACGTTGTTCGTCAATTAAGATTAATTCATCAGTCAAATAAGAAAAACCGTTCGCGACCAACCATGTGGTGAACGATGATTTACCTGCACCACTATTAGCAGGAATAATTAATGCATGTTCATTATTTGCAACTGCGGCTGCATGCAGGCAGTGATTATTTTCTGCCTTGTCGGCAATATGAAAAACAATTCGATCAGTCAGGTGATAAACTAAATCACCCGTCTTTTTTATTTTGCGCTCTATATCCTTAGATCGATCATTTAATAGCCATAGCTTTTCTTGCTGATTAACAACCAGTCGAATTCCTTGTGCGGTATTAATCTTTTTTGGACGTAACGCGCTAAGTGCTGTGAGCACTAAATCTTCAGCAGCATCTGTTTTAACATTAACGGTTATTTTAACTCCCGCAAGTTCAATTAACCATTTTGACATCGCCTTTACTCAACCAAAACGAGTACTTCACGAGTAGATAAATCTTTAACCACATTAATAATATCGCCTTCAACTTGCTCTGCCTGATCAGGGTAAGCTTCTTTAACAGCATCAATAATAGTTTGCACACTACGCTCACCATCGCACAACTGCCAAACAATTGCTGACGGCCCATTCAAGTGTAAAGTGGTTGCATTAGCTGGGTTATAAAGAAGTGTTTCACCATCCATATCTTCCAACAAACAATTCTCTGCATGCTTATACACTTGGGCATTATTCATTCTTGTTCTCCACTGCTCAATATTAATTTGTTATTAGCCGCCACGTGCTCTTGAATAAAGCCGCTGCCATAACCAGGTTGCAACTCGTATTGGGTGACGCCAGTATTTTATTTGCCATAAAGACTTATCAGGGCTGGTATTGTAATACAAATGCAGCCACCAGTCAGATGGGTTAAACATCAAGCTTAAGCGTTTTTTAAAAGAGTTATTCTTTTTAAAGATTGCCGTCAGGGGTTTCATTATCTCACCAATATTATTAGGTTGAGCTTGCGCAACACCACCAATCTTTTGCTGCAACTTTTCTGACAACGGGGTGATCAAATGTAGGCATTTTAAGGTATTTAAAATATGGTCGTGTTCGCGTTTAACTACCTGCCAATCAATTTGGTCAATAAACCGTTCTGCATACGCCACTACATCAATCACATTAATTAGTTTGAGCACCGCACCCGGGTGCAAACCCTCTAAATGGGTACTAATCTGATGCAACATTTGTTCATGCCCCAGCGTTTTCAATTCGATCTCACGCCAACTTATCGTTTGCAAATCCGCTTTAATATCTTCGTAACGTAAATGCCCAACAACGTCTCTGGAAAAAGCATCATGGTGCACCTCTACACTGATTAAAAAACCATCAACTTTTTTAGTGGCGTTGGGTAACTGGTGCGAGTCGCGCATGTATTTATTACTTTGTTGCTCAGGCAAATTAAAGCCTATTTGTCGCAACAAATCTGCGGCAAGATCTATTTTTTCTTTGGGCACTAAAATGTCCATATCGCGCATCGGCCGCAGGCGATCTTCAGGATAAATCATTGGCGCTAATGCCAGGCCTTTTAAGGCAACTAGGGGAATATCGTTTTTTAAAAACAAATCGCTAATTTCAGTAATCACTTGATAGCGAACATCCGACATTTTTCGGTGTCGCAAAGACAAACCCTTAAGCCCCATCTGAACGTCGGCATTAATTTCAATATCGTGCTCTGAAATATGCTTTAACAACATATTAGCAACCGCATACAACTCTGCTTGGTGAATTAAAGTCTGCCAATTCGTCACCTGACTAAACAATTGCACAAGCTCCTGCGCGCCATCTTTATCTAACTCCAAACAGGAGGCTCGGTGGAGAATTTGGCGGTTGATATCCATAGCGAGGAATAAGATAAATAGAAAAGTGATCAATGCCGAGTTATTGCTCCTAAAGAAAGCTTAAGCGCAATCAGAAAAACTTAAAATAGGTAACTGACATCTATTGAAGATAGCATTCTAGATTGATTAATGGCATTTAACAATATACTCAGGCGCTTTATCCGTTGACCATTATGCTATGGTATTAAGCACCAACTCCAACCACCATCATTGACTCAAAGTGGCAACAATTAGCAGAGAAGTATTAGCTTGGCACAAACAACATGGACGGCATAATCTCCCTTGGCAAAACACCACAGACCCGTATCGTATTTGGGTGTCAGAAATCATGTTACAACAAACCCAAGTTGCTACGGTGATTCCGTATTACCAACGCTTTATGCAACAATTTGCCACGATTGAGCAATTAGCCGCAGCAGATGTCGACCAAGTTTTGCATTTATGGACTGGCTTAGGGTATTACGCCCGCGCGCGCAATTTACATAAAACGGCACAAATTATCAGTGCTCAATATAGAGGTGTTTTTCCGCAACAATTTGATGACGTCTTAGCATTACCAGGAATAGGCCGCTCAACCGCGGGAGCAATATTAGCCTTCTCAACAGGTCAGCACTTTGCCATTTTAGATGGTAACGTGAAACGAGTGCTATCACGTTTTTATGAAGTCGAAGGCTGGTATGGCAAAAAAGCAGTCGAAAATAAGTTATGGGAATTATCTGAACACAACACACCCGCTCAAGATATTGAACAATACACTCAAGCGATTATGGATTTTGGTGCAAGCCTTTGCACACGCAGCAAACCCAATTGCAATATCTGCCCATTAAATAAACAATGCGGCGCTTTGCAAAACAAGCGTACCCACGAACTACCACATAGCAAACCAAAAACAACTAAACCGGTAAAGCAAACGGTCATGCTATTCATTCAAAACAACAAGGGAGAGGTATTACTGCAACGCCGCCCACCAGCGGGCATCTGGGGCGGGCTATGGTGCCCACCAACTATTGAAAGTATTAGCGAGCCTGCAAACATTGATGGAACCATCGTTCACATAAGCAAACAATTAGACGTGTTCCGACATACATTCAGCCACTATCATCTCGATATCACACCGACACTCGCAGAGCTTGATAAATCATCTAACATGATCGCTGAATCCGACGAACGAATATGGTATAACGCTAATTCACCACAAGCGATAGGGCTTGCGGCGCCAATAAAAACTTTATTGCAAAAGATTGCTAGATAAAAACTTAACCACTAAATAGTACTTAATCATGTCACGCACCGTTTTCTGCCAAAAACTCAATCAAGAAGCCGCAGGGCTCGCCTTCCAAACTTGGCCCGGCGAACTCGGCAAACGCGTTTTTGAAAATATCTCACAGCAAGCTTGGGACATGTGGGTTAACCACCAAACCATGTTGATCAACGAATATCGGCTCAACCCGATGGATCCCAAAGCCAAAGAAATGATCACCACCGAAATGGAGAAATTTCTATTCGGCGAAGGAAGCGAACTGCCAGACGAATATGTTCCACAAAATAACGGCCCAGACCTAGAGGAATTCTAGGTTTCGTATAGAAAAAAGGCTTGACTCAAACCGCGCATTGTTTTGTAATGCGCCATCCAAAAGGAAGCCATGTCTTAATAAATGTGGCCAGGTAGCTCAGTCGGTAGAGCAGGGGACTGAAAATCCCCGTGTCGGCAGT
>CAZFEM010000073.1:0-4997 GCA_964517515.1 uncultured Gammaproteobacteria bacterium
ATTAAATATTGGATTTTTTAAATCACGCCTATTTAGCAATGGGCAGATATAAGGACGTAAAATTATAGAGTAACTCTAACTGCGGTCTTTCGTCGCATCTCGCCTGACTTTTATCTCTCGTTCGAGGTTTTCTTTTTGACGTTCTGTTAATCCTTTACGATTAAAGTCATCGGCTAGTTCTAGCGTCAGTTCACTGCTGTCATCGGCAAAGCCGAACATGTCATCAGATGAATACTTTAGGTCGTTAACCATATCAATCAGCTCGGTTTTTTCGCGTTTTAAGCGTGCGATTTCACTGATGGCAGTTTCTTTAAACGTACGAAGTTCTTGTTCAAGTTCCCCAGCCCAATCTTCAACTTCTTTGATATGTGATCCACGAAATTTTTTAACCCATTTTTTCGCGTTTGATTTTAGTAGAGATACTTCTGACTGGAGAACAGAAACATCACGCCTAAGTTCGGCATTCAGTTTAACCGCTTGTGCGACCATGCTGATCAGCGTTTTTTTTGGGTGAAGATTTAGGTTCATTTTTCTAGTGAGCTCCGTAAATAGATAGCTGCACTAAGGTCATCGCGGTAACCAATATAATGTTTTGCTGTGTACAATTTTTTAACCCCGCTAGATCGTGTTTATACGATCTTTGTTTTCGATACTATCACGATGTGTTAGCTCCACTTGATTGATTCCTGTTTTTTTTAGATTAGACTAAAATATCAGCCAATACTCAGACCTTAGTCTGATTAATTTTGCTGATTTAGTTTAATTTAGCTCCTTTAATTGGAAAAATATCATCACCTTAGACGTAGATATAAGCTCCACGGCACCGCTACCTCTGACCGATAGTTTACTTTGATCTTTTGTAAATTGATTTTCCTTAATGAGCTTTAAGCAAAATACTGTATGCTTTCGGGAGTGTTAGTTTGGATTTGATTAAGAGTAATTATGTACAACGTTAAAATCGTTTCCGATGTTTCTTGCCCTTGGTGCATCATTGGTTATCAAGCTTTGCAGCAGGCAATTAATGAAAGCGGCTTAGAAGCTGAAATTGATATTAGCTGGGCACCATTTGAACTCAACCCCACGATGCCTCAAGAGGGGCAAGATCGAGCCGAGCATATTCAGCAAAAGTATGGATTAACCATTGAGCAGGGTAACGCCAATCGACAAAATCTTGTTGATCGTGGTCTAGCGCTTGGTTATGAATTTGTCTTTCCGGAAAAAGGGCGGGTCTATAACACCTTTAACGCCCATCGTTTAATTCATTGGGCGGCTCAATTTGGTATGCAAACAGAACTCAAGCTGTCTCTATTCGACCTTTATTTTAAAGAAGGTGGAGACCCGAGTAATAAAGAGGAATTACTAAAGCGGGTTAAGGCACTTGGCTTGGATGAGATAGAAGCTCAAGAAGTTCTGAATTCTGAACGTTATACGAATGAAGTAAGAGAGCAGCAGCAATGGAATTCACAACAAGGAATTACAGCCGTACCCGCTTTTATTTTTAACGATAAATATTTGGTATCAGGTGGGCAACCTAAGGAAGTGTTTTTGAATGTCTTTAAAGAGTTAAGCGAAGCTAACTAGCGATACAGTAATCGTTCAATAGATTAGCGAATCTATACAATTAAAAAAGGCCGAGTAATCTCGGCCTTTTTTGATACAAATTGTTCTTCGTCTATTAAGACATGTGGAAGAAACATAACTTGTTGCCATCTAGGTCATAAACATATGAACCGTAGAAAAAATCTAAGCGTTGACCAGGCTCACCCGCGTCTGTTGCACCTAGTTCAATGGCTTTGTTGTAAAGTGCTTTAGCGCCTTCAGGAGATCCACCTGGAATTGCAACCATTTGGCCATTACCACAGCTTTGCTCACCTTCATCAGCAGGTGTACATACCGCAAGCATTGCGCCACCGGCATCAGTGCCGTAGAACTTAATACGGTCTAATTCCATCAATCTTTTACCGCCAATTTCGCCTAGTAATGCATCATAGAAGGCAACGGCTTTAGGTAAGTCTTTTGAACCAATAGTACTGTATCCAATCATTTTAAATTTCCTGCTTTTGTAGCTGAAGTTAATTTATAAAAAAGTCTCAAGCAATGAACATAATGCTTGAGATACTGATATTTCATCGAGTTTGAGTAGTTTATCTACCTATCACTAGATAGTCAACCATAATTACCAAATAAATTGTAATTTAGGTCAGCACAAGATAAATGACCTTCTAGTTACAAACTATATTACCCTGAGTACCGTCAAATTTATGATGATGCTAAATAAAGGTCATAAACAAAGTCTGTGGAAGGTCTTATTTAAGCTAATTGACCATAACGTAGACCTAAGGTCTTTCTAGTTCATTCAGGCGTTAAATATCAACAACACTTTTTTATAAAAATTAAGAGAGAAATATGACCACTGTATTCCATCAAGGAGAGCTTTTAATACAAGCTGAGTCGGGTGTTGATCAGCGTATCCATAAGATGGGTAATAAGCTTATTCGTGATCATATTATTGACCAGCATAAGGAATTCTTCGAACATTTATCTTACGTGTTTATTGCCCTACATGATGAGTACGGCAGGCCTTGGGTCAGTGTTGTCCAAGGCGATCCTGGTTTTATTGATTCGCCAGACCAAAAGACTCTAAACATAAGTGGCGAAGTGATTGCAAAAGAAGCTCTATGTTTGCAAACGCATCATGATATGCCAATTGGGATTGTCGGTTTAGATTTGAGTAACCGCAGGAGAAATCGACTCAATGGCAATTTAAACGCAGGTTCAAGAGACGATTTTTTATCCATCTCAGTAGCTCATAGTTTTGGCAATTGTCCTAAATATATTCAAGTGCGCGATTTTATTAGCTCTTTTCAACAAGGGATAAGTGAACAACAGCAGGGTGTACAGCAACATTTTTGTGAATTCAGCGAGCACGATATTAATCTAATTACTCAGGCTGACACACTTTTTATTGCCAGCTCAGAAAAACCAGGTGGTGATCTAGACGTTAATCACCGCGGAGGCAAACCTAACTTTGTTCATGTTGAAAATAATAAGCAATTTTGGTTTAACGATTATCCAGGTAATAACTATTTTCAAACGTTTGGAAATATTCATATTCATTCGAATATAGGCTTGATGTTTATCGACTTTGATAGCGGCGACTTGCTATTAATGAGCGGCAAAGCGCACCTTGAAAAAACACAAAATGTCGATGATCAGCAAGATGGAAATTCTCAATTTATAGCACGTCGATGCTATTTTGCTCTTGATAGAGGATTGCGAGTTAAACAAGCAATAAAGGGCACGTGGTCATCTGCCGAGCTGTCGCCATTCCTTGGGAAAGATCTAGACTAAGTTTTACAACAACTTCTAAATAAAGAGCAAAGGGCGCAAGCTGAGCCGCCCGTTTTAGTCAAGCTTCTCCGCGGCATCGACTATGATCTGTGCTGATGTATCAAAAAAGCTTATATCCTTCTTTGATATAGCGATCATCATCGCGCCTTCTAGTAAAGACAAGGTTTGTACCGCCTTTTTGTGTAAATCTTTGGCGCCAGAGACGCCTATTTGTTCATAAGCTCGTTCAAGCCACTGCACATTTTTATCAAAGAAATTATTTAACTCAGTGACAATACTTTCTGGCAGCATATTAGCCTCAGTGCCTAATATTCCACATAAGCACATACCATTATCGCTAGTAATAGCACCGCGGAATGCAGCTACATAGTGAACAACAGGGTTTATACCTTGGTCTTTAAGTTGTTCCGGCTCGCCTAAAAAGATAAGGAAATTCTCCGTATATCTTTTCGCGGTAGCAGCGCCAAGCTTCTCTTTTGTTTCAAAGTGATAATGTACCGACGAGCTTTTTATGCCGATCGCGTCAGCAATATTTCGAAAACTAAAGCCGTTGTATCCGCCTTGGCGGATCATATCTTCGGTCGTATTTAGTATAAATTGCTCTGTATCCGACATTTTTCTCTACCCAAATAAATAATAGATTCTTTTAAAACACTGAATAAAATTTCAATAGAAACTATAAATTAAAATACCATCCTCATTATAAATAGGCTGTATTGCTTTTTATAGACATCATTTGTTATTTGATGTCATTAATTCGTTGAACTTGATCGTTAACATTTTTTAAGTGGTTTCGTTTTATCCAAACTTTGGCGCCATTCGGGCCGGTTTTGGCATTGAGCGACGATGCTCGCGGTAAGCGAATCCAACTTTGTGCTTCTAATTGGTCGCTCCCTTCTATAAAACTTCCATCAACAACCATGACCTCAAGTCCATCATTGGCTTCAATGTTTATTGTTGAATTGGCATCCCAATGTTGAATGCTCACTTCTTCTTGTTGGTCTTGATATAACGGCATTACCGAGACATTCGCCTTACGCCGATCAGGCACTGCCTGCATAAAATTTGTATTTAATCTAACGTGGGTTCGATCTTCGGTTCTGAACTGCCACAACTTGACCAACATAATGCAACCGGATTCAGAACCTGGCGTATGACTAGATTGCGGTGGGTTGCGGATATAAGAGCCAGCAGGGTAATCCCCATGCTCGTCTTGAAACGTGCCTTCTAAAACCAAAAATTCTTCACCACCAGTGTGGACATGTGGGGAAAATTTACTATTGGCCTCATATTTAACAATGGTTGTTGCTCTTGCAACCTCAGCACCAACTCTATCGAGCGGTCTTCGATAGACACCGTTCATAGGTGACGCTAGCCATTCTGACTGAGCGCTATGTACTACTATTCTTTTATCGAAGTCTGCGTTGATCTGCATAATGAGTTTTATTTACTGGCACTGCTAACCGCTATGAATTATTTCTATTGATGAAAAGATGTCTCACAGTCGCCTAGTGTATATATAGATACGATAGATCTTGTGATTTTAGCAAAAATACCTATCGATAGATAGATTCTTTTGTCAATTATAGCTTCTGTACCTTGTGTGTTGTTTGAAAGTCTATAATAATCTGCCTATCACTTGATAG
>CAZFEM010000074.1:0-4679 GCA_964517515.1 uncultured Gammaproteobacteria bacterium
AAAGAGTACGACACGATATCACTTGACCATAAGCGCGGTAAGTAAATCTGTATTGACTCTTTAATTGATAGTCGTTGTGCTTTTGTTGTGCGCATAAAGTTTGACGTAATTAACAATGCACCTCGATTTTAAAGAGCTAACACCCAATCAATGTTATGGGGCAATGGTGCAAACTATTGTGCCTCGCCCCATAGCATGGGTGTTGTCCGATAATGGCGACCACTCTTTTAATGTGGCGCCATTTTCTTTTTTTAATGGCATCTGTAGCGATCCACCAATTATTATGCTGTCGGTTGGCAAAAAAGATGAGAACGAGGAAAAAGATACCCGAGTTAATATTCGCGAACGCAATTTGTTCGTTGTCAATATAAGTAGCACTCGGCATATTAATCAAGTTAACGCTACCTCAGCAACGCTTGCGCACGGCGACTCAGAAGTCGAGCATGCTAATTTAGAATTGACTGACATGGAAGGGTTTTCTTTACCAAGAATTGCGACATGCGATGTTGCGATGGCATGCAAACTTCATCGAATCGATGAAGTAGGGAATGTGCCTCAGTTAGTTATCTACGGAGAAATCCTTAGTCTGTATGTCAACGATAATTTAATTATTCCGAATGAAAAAGGCCGTTTGCAAATCGATGCGGCTGTACTAGATCCACTTTCAAGACTCGGTGGTAACCATTATTCTGGTATAGGCGAAGTGCTAAAAGCGGATAGACCAAAGTAAGGTTTAATATTCATGGAATAGATTTGTCTTAGCGAAATTGAGTGAATAGGATGATCGCTAATATTTTAATTGTCGTTAGTATTACGCTCGAAGCTGCCATTTTTTAAATAGTAAATAACCTGTGATATGACTTCATCATTTGTCATCATAAATGTATGAGTCGTGGGGATTTCTATGTGGTCGTTCATGCCCTTAAGTCTTGTGCTTTCTATAGAAACCTTGCCATCATCAGTGCCAGGAATTAGGTAAGACAAGAACAAGTTGATGCTTTTATTGCCGGCGATGATGCCAACATCAAAAGTAGCAGGACCTAGACTGTTAGGAACACTTAACTCACCAGTGCCCAGTTGCATGCCAGCATCGCCATTTATTATTTTAAAGCCAGGGACATTATTTAATTTATCGACTACTTCGCTGCCCATATTTGGAGGCCCAAGCATCACAACATATTTTAAATTTGGAATCTCTTTAGTGGAGAGATATTGGCGAACCAATATTCCCCCAAGAGAGTGAGTTACAAAATTAACATCTTCATCGCTATGGCATTCTTCAAGCGCTGGAGTGATTGCTTCTTCTGCAAGTTGTTCAATATCATGCTCTCTAGATGGATAACCTAGATTGACTGTTTGGTAGCCCTCAGAGACTAAGCTATGCTCGAGATTTTCCATAGAGCCTTCCGTTCGAGCAAGGCCGTGCAGCAAAATTACGCATGCAGAGTTAGCCGTTGTGCTAACCAGAAAAATGATAATACCAACTAATATTTTCATAAGAGGGAAGGGCATTGTATGTACTTGCTAAGTTTACTGCACAGAAGATTTTGAAAACAGATAAATAACAATCACACCCGTGACTATTAAAGCCATTCCAATTAAGGCTGCAATATCTAAGTGTTGCTTAAAGAAAAACCAACCAACAAAAGTGATTAGCACAACACCCATGCCCGACCATATAGCATAAGAAATTCCAACGGGTATTGTTTTGAGCACAACCGATAAACAATAAAATGCGACACCATAGCCGATGACGACTAAGAGGCTAGGGCCAGGGTTAGTGAAACCATTAGATGCCTTTAGTGCGCTCGTTGCTAACACTTCAAATATTACTGCTATAGCTAAATACAGATATCCGCTCATATTGTCTCTAAAAGGTAGTTTCGTCGTCTGATTTCTTATCAAGCATTTGCATTTGATGTTACCAGTTTAACTGCTAGCCCAAAAAATACTGTGCCCGCTATACGGTTTAAATAGGTTTGGTTTTTAGGTGATTGGCTAAACCATTGACCCAAAAAACCAGCTAAATTAGCGATGATTAAGAAGATAACCAAAGCGACGATAATGAAAATAGCACCCAAAGTAAAAAACTGCATAACCAAGTTGCCATTCTCTGGATGAGTAAATTGTGGTAGAAACGCTAAGAAAAATATTGATACTTTTGGGTTGGTAATATTCATAAGAATACCGCGTAAATATAGCGCTTTGTAAGTAAGTGGCGTGCTATTTGCTGTATCTAAGTTTGTAGGTCTTGCTCTAAAGACTTGCCATGCCAAATAAATTAAATAAGCCGCGCCTAAGTATTTTAGAATATCGAAAGCTAATTCTGATGCTTGAAAAATAGCAGCAATGCCTAAAGCTACGGCAGTGGTGTGAACAATTAACCCAGTGCACAAGCCTAAAGTAATAAATGCTCCAGACTTACGCCCATATAACGCAGACTGCGCGAGGACAAAAATATTATCCGGCCCAGGAGCTAGACAAATCAAAGTCGAAGCTATAATAAATGGGGTTATTGATTCCATATTTGTATTTAAAACTGTCTAAAGCTTGTATATGAGGTGGTCGAAACAAACTGAAACAATGTCAAGGATAGCCTAGCCTGGGTTTTTTGCAGGTTATATGACATATCTGCCAGATATAAAGGTATTATTTTGTTTTTTTTGATACCCACATAGTAATAACTGCACGAAAGACATTTTTATCTGACTTATCGATAACATTTACTGTTACAGGCAATTCTACTGAATTTTCAAACTCAGGCATTGGGTCTATTTTTGCGATTGCGTGTAAGTCTGTTTCAGCTTTGGCAAGATATTCCACCGACATACCTTTAGGAATCCAACGGTGTGTTGATGGAATGGTTACATCGGTCATAGTCCCTGCTGCTAATTCAGCCATATTACACATAGCAATAGCGTGGACTGTGCCAATGTGATTTTGTATTTTACGTCGTTTTTTAATGGCCACTTCGCAATAACCAGGGCGAAGCTCAATAAATTGAGGGTAGATACTCCCAAAATAAGGTGCTTTCCAACATAAAAAACGAGAAAATAGTTTTTTACCTCCCGGCAACCCAGAGAGCTTTTTCCATGCGGACATTGCGGGGCTAATGTTATTCATCTGGTGGGCGTTTAATTAAACAAGTACAGGTAGCATGCGCATATAATTTGCCTTGTGAATCTTTGATCTCGCCTTCAGAAACTCCAACGTTCTTAGACACATTGATAACTCTACCGTCAGCAAATAGCTCTTTATTTTTCGGTATTGGGCGAACCATCTTAATGTTTAAATCTACCGTTGCATAACTAACGCCTGCATCAAGAACAGTGTGAATAGCACATCCGGTTACTGAATCAAGAACAGTTGCAGCAAACCCGCCATGAATTCCACCCATAGGATTAATATGCCGTGAGTCAGCCTTTGCTATAAATCTAATTGAACCTTTTTCTAAACTCTCTAGCTTCATTGGCATTGTTTCGGTAATTGATGGAGCGGGAAGGATTCCATCAGCCATAGCCTTTAAAAGCTCAAAGCCGGTCATATTTTTTGGATTCACAATTACCTTTCTTGTTGGATATAACGCTTAGCTAAACATCAAAAAAAATGAGGTGCACTGGTATACAGAACTCGAGCGTAGCGTAATGATATCTAGGACAGGCTCTCGCCGCTTGCCCATTAATATTTTGATTTAGTTATGTCAGTTTACTTTACGCTTAAATTAACTAGGATGAAAGAGGGTGTTCCAAAGGAAATGAAATCGATGTTTCGAATAATAAATTGAATGCCAAAAACACAGCACGAGTTATGCGTCTTGATTTTAAGATGGAGGGTGTTTATTCTGTTGATCTTATTTAACAACTTAAAATTGGAGAAATATATGGGTTTCAGTCGAAAAACCTTTCTGATTGTATTGGCAATGATTGCATCTGGCTTGTCTTTTCAGTCTTCTGCCGAGGTGGTAGAAGTTTATTTATTGGATCGTCTAGACGGCGATTTAAATGAATACTGTATTGATATAAATGGCCCTCCACACCGTTTGGAGTTGGATGTGCCAATTCAAACGCATACTTGTTACAGCTACAAGCAAGATCCACCACCGCCGACGACTGACCAAGCAATGAACTCTGAAGATATTGCTGCCGGAAAACTCCATTTGTTTAAGGCTGGTCTTTGTGGGCAAGTCAGTGGAAATCAGCCAGGCGCAACAATAAGCCTTGTTGAATGCGAAGATATTGAAGAACAACGTTTTGTATTAAAAGAAAACGGCCAATTTCTTTGGGATTCTTCTGAATATGGTGCAGAGGGTACAAATAACCCTGAGCTTTGCATAACAGCGGGTCCAATCAGTTGGATAGGTGGACGTGCTGGCGGCCCACCTTCAAAGCATCAGGTTCGTACTCTGAGCCTACAACCTTGCGGTGATGAAGCGAAGGCTTATCAACGTTGGGGCACTCGTACAGAAATGTAAGAGTTGCAGTTTGACTAATAAAAAAGAGTAGCGTTAGCTGCTCTTTTTTATTTCCTGCTCTCGATTGTCCAATGGTACCGAGGGTCGGAATCGAACCGACACTCCCGAAGGAACCGGATTTTGAATCCGGCGCGTCTACCAGTTCCGCCACCCCGGCGCACATTGGAGTGGCGAGATTATATAGCTGTCATGGGTTATTGATCAATGT
>CAZFEM010000075.1:0-4598 GCA_964517515.1 uncultured Gammaproteobacteria bacterium
ACAGAGCGAGAAAGCGCAATAAAATCATAAAAAAACCGAGCCAGCGTGAGGAGAATATAACCACCACTGGCTCGGTTTTATGTTCTAGAGCAACTCGCACTCAATAAGATTGAGTGTAAACCGAGTTGCTCAGAATGCTTGGGAACGGGGTGTTTCCCTTGCAAATCAAAGCTCTGCTAACCACACCAAAGCCTTGACACCCGCAATTATAACCAGCTCAATAAAAAAAAGTGTTAAATTTTGTTAGTGGCATTAAATTTTTAGCGTTTTTCTGCTCCAAGACACAGTCAAACACTAGAAATGCATGAATTTTTACTCTCGAAACTCACTTTCCTCACCTCATGCTCACCATTTTGACTAATGCTGATCTCATAATTCGCAGGTATTAGCCTGCCCTCGCCTCGTACTGGCCACTCTATAAGAAATAAAGCCTGCGGCGACCACAAGTCATCGATTGCCAAGTACTCTAGTTCTTGCGGGTCGTTTAAACGATATAAATCCATATGGTAGATAACGCCTTGATTCACTGGGTACTCTTGAATCAAATTATAGGTTGGGCTAGTGACTTCGCCGGCATAGCCGAAGGCATTTATTATATTTTTGCAAAGCGTGGTTTTCCCCGCACCCATTTCACCCTGTAAATAAACGCAAGCTGGGAACTTCAACTGACTCACAATTTGCTCAGCGGCCAATTTAGTGTCCTCGAGACTGCGACAACGATATTCTTTCAATACACTCATACAATGAACAATGGGGTAGCTAGGATACAAAGCCAGCACTTTAAAATTAGACTGGGCTAGAATACGAATTATGACAGTCAATCAAAACAAGACAAGCACTGGCTTAAATGAGCTGGCGAATGAGATTAAAAGATGGGGCAATGAACTCGGCTTCGATAAAATTGGTATTAGCGATACCGACCTAGTCGATCACGAAGCACATTTAGACCGTTGGTTGGCTGCTGGACATCACGGCAAGATGGAATATATGGCTAAACACGGTACTAAACGCAGCCGCCCCGCCGAATTAATAGAAGGAACCATCAGTGTAATTTCGGCGCGAATTGACTATGCACCTGAAAACATCGATGACTCAGAGAAAGTTTTAAAACAAAACGACGTTGCTTATATCTCGCGCTATGCTTTAGGGCGCGACTATCACAAAGTACTGCGCAAGAAATTACAAAGTCTGGCTGATCGTATAGCTAAACGAGTTGGGCCATACGGGTACAGAGTATTTACCGACAGCGCCCCAGTGCTTGAAAAAGCACTAGCGGAAAAAGCCGGTTTAGGATGGATTGGTAAACACAGTAATTTAATCGACTCCAAAACTGGTTCATGGTTTTTTATTGGTGAAATCTATACAGATTTAGCACTTAGCAATGACGACCGTGCTACAAACCATTGTGGCAGCTGCCAAAATTGCATTGATCTGTGTCCTACGCAAGCTATTATTGCGCCGTACCAAGTTGATGCAAGAAAATGCATATCCTATTTAACTATCGAACTTAGAGAGTCGATCCCGGTTGAATTTCGGACGGCCATGGGTAATCGAATCTATGGCTGCGATGATTGCCAACTGGTCTGTCCTTGGAATAAATTCGCACAACACAGTCAAGAAGATGATTTTACACCTCGCGCTGAACTCACGGACCGGACTTTACTAGAGCTGTTTGCGTGGGATGAAAAGACCTTTTTACGTAAAACTGAAGGCACCTCTATACGCCGAATAGGTCACCAATGCTGGCTCCGTAATATTGCTGTAGCCTTAGGTAACGCAAACTTTGATCCACATATTGTTGATGCTCTTGAAAAAAGAATGATTGATGCTAGCGACATGATTTGCGAACATATTCATTGGGCCATTGAACAACAGCACGCTAAGCAAAAATTACAAAACTCTTAAGATGATCCCTAATTTCCTTGGAAACACCTACACTCGGTCAAAAATTTTGCGAGGTTATGGAATGCATTGGCTAAAAATTATTTTCAGAGCCACAATAGCGTTTTGGTGTTGCATCGGATTTATTCAGTTTAGCCACGCCGAAAACACCGTGTTTCCAGACTCAGCAGTGGGTTTACGTGTCTATTTAGATCAAATAAATTTTGACTATAAAGATCGAGAAAAAGAGCGATTAGTGCTCTTAAAATCACTAATCGAACACACCGACATGCTCCTTAAAGAAAAACCAAATGACCCGGGACTGGAAACAATGGCGGGTTTTTTTAATGCACAGTACGCGGGTTTTAAAGGAGGCATAGGAGCGCTAAAGTACGCCAAGGCGGCTCGCAGACACTTAGAAAAATCAGTGAAGCTAGATCCACAGCTCTACCAAGCCGCTGCACACACAATATTGGGCTCTCTTTATTATCGTGTTCCAGGCTGGCCAGTTGGCTTTGGCAATAAGAAAAAAGCCGAACAAAACTATAAAAAGGCAGTCGAAATCGCACCGCAAGGGATAGATGCAAACTTTACCTATGCTCAGTTTTTGTTCAGAGAAAAACGCTATAACGAGGCAAAAACATTCCTGTTATTGGCACAAAAAGCCACACCTAGACCTGAACGACCCCGAGCAGACAAGCACCTACAGGAGCGAATCGTTAAAAGACTAGGGGAAGTAGAAGAACTGCTAGTAATGGAAAAAAAGTAACCCAGCTTAACCAGCTGTGCTACTAACTAGTGTTTTACTGCGCTCAATTGTTAGAATTCGATCTAATCCTTTAAATCAAAAAAGCCAGCATAAATGCTGGCTTTAGGAATAACTATCAATACTTAGAAACTAAGTTATTTGATTTTTGCTTCCTTATATTCAACATGCTTACGTACAACAGGGTCATATTTTTTAATGACCATTTTTTCTGTCATGGTGCGCTTGTTTTTTGTGGTGGTGTAATAGTGGCCGGTTTTAGCGCTAGATACTAATTTGATCTTTTCTCTCATAATATTTTCTCCGTTAAGCTTAACTTAAACGCGAACACCGCCTGAACGTAAATCTTTAAGAACCGTATCAATACCTTTCTTATCAATGATACGAATACCTCTTGATGAAACACGCAAACGCACCCAACGACTCTCACTTTCAACCCAAAACTTGCGGTAATGCAAATTAGGCATAAAGGTGCGACGAGTTCGGTTCTTAGCGTGAGAAACGTTATTGCCAAACGTAGTTCCCTTTCCGGTCACCTGACATACTCTAGACATTTTATTAACCCTGTAATACTTAAGACTTTAAAGCAAGTCTTGGTAAATGTGCTGTAATTAGCGACTTAACTTAAATTTGAGGATGAACTCACAATACCAAAATAAGCTAAATCATTGTTTTAAAAGCTATTTTAGTGACAAGCTCAATTAATCAAACCTGCACCAAATCTTGGAGGCGTTTTATACCAGAAAGCCTAAGAAATTAAAAGAAAATATCGCTTAATACCAATATGTTATGGCGATAAATAAACACCTTAAACAATATTAGATAGTTCACCCATTTCTGCCAATGAAATAACCTCAGCATCCCCCACCACAAAATGATCCAATAATTTCACGCCGACCATGCCTAAGGCTAAAAACAATGTTTGCGTTAATGATTTATCTGCCGCACTTGGCTCAGCGACACCTGAAGGATGATTGTGAGCTACAATCATGGCCGCGGCATTGTGTTTTAAAGCCTCTTTAACAACTTCCCGAACTGGCACAGTAGCGTTGTCGATGGTCCCTCTAAACAATTCTTGATGATGAATAACACGGTGCTTACTATCCAAAAACATGCCAAAGAATGCCTCGTACTCTTTATCACGCAACTGCAAGGTCAAATAATCGCGGCTAACCTGAGGGCTTGTTACAGCATCACCTTTGACCAATTTTTCCATCAGGTATCGCCGCCCAAGCTCCAAAGAGGCTTGAAGTTGAACGTACTTTGCGGATCCAATACCTTTTTGCTCACAAAAGTCTTTCACCGGCATATTTAATAAAGCTCTAAGCCCGCCAGCTTTTAACAAAGCGTCTCGCGCCAAATCAAGTGCTGTTTTACCTGGAATACCAGTGCGTATAAAAATTGCTAGCAATTCAGCATCACTCAAAGCCTGAGCGCCATTGGCAAGCAACTTCTCTCTTGGCTTTTCTGATTCAGGCCACTCACATATCGGCAACTTGGATTGAGAACTTAATATATTTAAAACCATTTAACACACTCCATGTTAGTTTGACTCACTATAATTATCGGTCAGCAATCATTTAAGATTGTTGTGACTAAAATCCTTCTTAAAGTATCCAAACAAAAAATTCGGAACTCCTGCTACCCATATAATTACAACATAATTGCGCTCATAGAGCCAGATCGCCACGGCGAAGTAATTTGAGCACAAAAATAATTCCCCGTGAAAAGAAGAAGGTTATCAGGGATAATCGCGGCTTATGGCTCACTTTCCTATTTCTCGCTTATTTTAGTTCATGACAGTTAAACGATTGACAAACAAACGGGTACTACTTGGCGTCAGCGCTGGTATTGCTGCTTATAAAACACCGGATTTAGTGCGTAAGCTCACTGAGCTTGGTGCTGAGGTACAGGTAATATTGAGCAAAAATGCAGATCAATTCGTCGCCCC
>CAZFEM010000076.1:0-4496 GCA_964517515.1 uncultured Gammaproteobacteria bacterium
TAGGTGTAATTAATTATGGATAAACAAAAAGTCACGTATTTCCCGCGCTATTGGGTATTTTTTTTAATCTTTTTATTGATAGTCAGTACTGGATTTGCAACTTTGGCAAACGCTCGATTGAATCAGTATGACTTAGATCGAGCCTATGGTGGTGTAGAGCGTCACTATACGCCGGAGAGACTAATAAAAACAGAGCGCAAGCGGTGCAAATCTTGTGGGCAAAAAGAGGCTGATGCTATTTCAAAATATATGGGTCGTGTTTTAAAAGATAAAGACTCGGCCAGTTATGACAGCGAGATTGAATCAATTATCTTGGCCGATTCAAAATTTGTAAACGGTTGCTGGAAAAAGGCCAATAAAAAAGGATTGGATATCTTCTTTACCATCGATGAATCTGGTACAGCCAGTGATTTCGCTTGGTTTCCGAAACATAGAGCCGGAAAATGTATTAAGCGACATATCTCTAAGATTGAATTTCCAGACTTAGATAAGCCCCACCATGCTTGGTTGGTTGCTTCAGGTGGCACGCGCTAGGCATTAGGCCAGATCAGGGGCTGGATAGAAATAGAGCCCGTTTTTTATTCTCAAAACGGAATAGTGAGTCGCTCGCTGTTAATTCAAATAAAACCAATCTATAGATAAGGCCCAAATTTTTAGCCTAAAGTTTTGATAACAATTAACCACTTTAGGCAAACTAGTAGTGTTATCTCATTAGACTTGACCTCGATTATTTTTGAGCTCCCTTTTTAATAATATAGGAAACTCATTAGGATTCTTGCCCACTTCAGTTGGTTTCCTCCCGAGTATCTTAGCTAGGCTGTTTTGATGCGGGATATTATCAAACTCCAATAGTTCATGATGACCCACTGAATATGGCGTTAAGTGCAGCATGTCGAATATTTTTGCGAATAATCTCGCGATTACGTTGGGAATTCGAATCGTTAGAAATGGTTTGACTGGCAGGCAATCTTGTTGAGCACGCAATTTTCGAAGATACGTTTTTAGGGTGAAAACTTCTGGCCCGCCTATTTCTATAACCTTTGTTTGTCTGTTTCTATTTTGCAGATGCATTAAAGTCAGATTCGCTAAAGCCTCGCCTAAGTCTTTTGCTTCTACCGGGCAAAGTAATTTTGTTGCTTTGCCCGGTAGAAGCCATATTGGCCAAGTAGCAACACGATACATCCAGCTTGCCCCATAACCGTCGAGAGCATTTACGATAGAGGCTCGCACAATAGCTCCTCGACACCCGCTATTTAATATTACAGCTTCGCCACGACGCTTACTTGCCGCAAACTCATTGCTAAGTTGACCAATTCCCATAGCAGACATATGCAGTAACGGGATATCGCGCTTCTTGCAAGCTCTAGCTAAAGCTCCAACTGCTAAGTGATGAACTTGATCAAAACTTTCATTTTTTCGCTCGCGTAAAATACCGACTGTGTTGATCACTGCGTCGAATTCTTTTAGCGTTTCTTCCCAAGCTTGCTCACTCAAGGCTTTATGTAGTTTTATCTGACGTTCAGTTTCAGCATGTTTAACTCGCCGAGTACCGATAGTTGTTGTAACGCCATGTCGCGCTAGTACCGCTGTGGTATATCTACCAATAAAGCCATTACCGCCTAGAACTAATACTTTAGCGGCTTTGTTTGTTCCCCGTTTTTTTGCCTGTGACTGTTGAGCTATTTGTGTAGTTAATTGCATTTTATGTTCTCCGTTAAGTTAACGAGAACAAATTTAGCGAATCATTTGCTTAACAACTTCCTTGTATCGATAGTAAGAATATAAATATTTTTTATCTCATAAATTCAATAAGATAGAAGTTTCTTAGAATATAGACTAGGAATTAGAAGAAGCAATATTTTGTTTGCGATAAGCAGCTGGAGCCAAATTAGTATGGTCTTTAAAGGCCGTATAAAAACTCGATTGCGATTTAAAGCCCGTCGCCATGCTAATAGCTAATATTGAGGTATTCGGTTCAGTAAGCAACAAGTGCTTAGCCGCCTCAACTCGATGTTTTGTCACGTATTTTGGAAAGCTCATAGCAAAATAGGTATTCACTAATTCCGAGAGTTGTTGATTTGACAACTCAAGGTGTTTAGCAACAAAGTTTAAGCTTATTTCTTCATTTTCATAATAACGATCTGAAATCATCAATTTTTCAAGTTCATCACATTTTGCCTCCACATCAATATTTCCTAACTTACTCTTGGCATACACAACTTGCGACGCCAGTAACACATCACTTAGCAGCTCTGGAAAAACCAATAAGGCGGCTGAAACGGCAACCATCGCAAGAGAAATACAAGCGGTGTAGACATGGAAATAAAAACTCGGTTCAAATACCTGGACCGCAAAGCCCAACCCCAACACCATAATATTAATGACGAAGAACATCGCGAAGAAAAATTTTTCAAAGCGGTAACGAGGAATCTCAGTGCGCAGCCGCAGAGTTTTGAAAAATATATAAAACGTATACGCCGAGCCAGCAACAAAACTTGCTAACACACCGAGTTTAAGCGGCAAAAAGAATACCAAAGGTACTAATACAAAATGAATGGCATCCCGACCACGCAAGATGTCAGACAAACCCAATATTTCTCGACAAAAGAAGAAGTAACTTAAGGGAACCAGAGAAATAACAATTACATAAAACCGACTTTCCAAGGGCTGATAGCCGTGCATAAAATACAAAACGTGAAAAACCAAAATGGCTGCCAAGCTCACCATCAACAGCACACAAAAAGTCTTAGTTGTTTTCGACTTTTCCATTGCAGGCAAAGACCATAGATAGACC
Source organism: uncultured Gammaproteobacteria bacterium (assembly GCA_964517515.1). Taxonomy (GTDB): domain Bacteria; phylum Pseudomonadota; class Gammaproteobacteria; order Arenicellales; family Arenicellaceae; genus Arenicella. The sequence goes on from CAZFEM010000076.1 coordinate 2,795, forward strand.
CCGCCGATCACTAAACAAGCAATCGCGCCATAACCCGCGAATATATTACTGAGTTCGTTCAAGAATTAATCGTCTTCTAATAACATCATCATGGTGAGTGGGGATTTTTTTGTGCCCGATCCGTTGTAATCATAGACAAAAATTAGGGGTGGCCTTGAGTAGATCTAATATGGGTGTCCTGTTATTGCCTTTGATTCGGGACACCCGTAAAAGCGCTTAACCTTCCCTATAAATTCCACAAACTTTATGGCCATCTGGGTCTAAAAAATAACAAAGGTGCATAGCACCCATTGACCCTTCTCGGCGTCCAGGAGGATCTTCCACACTGGTACCTCCATTAGCAATTGCGACATCGTGTAGCTCTTTAACCTGCTCTGGTGACTCGCAGGCAAGACCAAGAGTAAAACCATTAGAGTTAGTTACAGGCTCATCATTGATAGGCTCGCTGACACTAAAGGTAGATCCACCATGGATGTAAAACAAGCGGGTATGCCCAGTATTGTTTACATTCTCCATCGGCTCGCCAGCACCTAAAACAGCAAGAACAGCATTGTAAAACTTTCTCGATTGTTCGATATCATCAGAACCAATCATGACGTGACTCAACATAGAAATCTCCTTTGAGAATATACTTATTAAAATTAAGGCAAAGTGTAACTGCTTTGTCCTTAGACTTAAATTATAAAGCAGCGTGCAACTTCGCTCCCTCCCTAATTATTGGTGGTGATTTAACGATTTTTTGCTTTAGATAAAGATTGCGCCAAGATCTGGCGGCTCCTTAGTGAAAAGCTCCTCAATATCGTCGACGTTCAGCAATCGATTAATGCTCAACAATCAACACTTCATTTAGATTTGAAGTGCCTTTGCCACTAGGTTCGGTGGCGCCTCCGACAACAAAAACTTTATTACCTATTTTGCCTGCGCCGATGCCGTGGCGAGGTGTTTTCATATCGGGGTAGGCCGACCATTGGTCATTAGCCAGTGAATACCGCCACGTTTCTTTGAACACGCCGGCTTTTGGCACGAATATCTCTCCGCCAAACACGATGAGCCCATCGTCAACCGTGACACTTGCGGTACCTGCTTGTGGCAGCGGTAAGGGTTTAGCATCTCGCCAACGATCTTCTTTTTTGTCGTATATGTGGGTGTGATCGAAATTGCCACGAGCATTGCGGCCGCCAGTGACGATTAACTGATCGCCAACCCAACCGCCTGTGGCACTGTTTCGAGCCAATGGAATTGGTGCGGCGGTTTCCCATTTTGAACCACCCGATGGCAACACCCAATGAGTGGTGACTTCTTGATGATCGCTACGATTCACATTAGCACTGCCTCGCGGAGACTGCCCGCTGACTAAATGAATGTCATTTTCATGGTCGCTCAACACGCCTTCTGCTTGGGGTTTAGGCAGCGCTGAAACGGTTAACCATTCACCCGCTTTATATTCGTATACGTTTTCTCGCATGCGCCAAAAATGCTCAAACGATCCATTGAAACCACCAACCAAGAATAGCCTATCACCTGTGCTCACTAGCGCCGCATGATGCAAGCTTTGAGGAAGCGGAGCTTCGTCTACCCATTCATTTGCATTGGGGTCATAACTAAAAAAACGGTCGGTAAAATAAATCTCGCCTTGCTTTGATGCAATACCACCCGCCACGTAAAGTTTAGCTTGGTGCACTACTGGGTATAACTCTTGTGT
>CAZFEM010000077.1:0-3925 GCA_964517515.1 uncultured Gammaproteobacteria bacterium
AGGATGCGCAATATGTTTTACAAAAAACAAAAAATTGTCATGGCTTCTACGGTGCTTCCTCAATGGAGCGATTACCAACAGAAATTGCTCTAGTTGAACAGACCAAGTCATTTAAGAACATTAAGTTCTGAACCCTTTAAAAATTTAATTACCCAAAAGATCCGTGATTGGGTTATTGCGGCGGTGCACTAAGCTCTGGAAAAAGCGAGCGCTCGGGCAAAAAAGGATGGATAGCGATGGCTTGAAGAATGCTTTGCTTTGCCAGCTCGGTCTGATTTAATTTTAAGTGTATAACCGCTCGCCCGGCCATGGCACCAAAATGTCGTGGCTCAAACATTAGGGTCTTTTCTATATCGCTTAGCGCCAAATCTAATTTACCTTTATAAAAATAGGCGATGGCACGTTGGTTCCATGCTTCCGAATACTCAGGGCGTTTTTCAATCACCTCGTTTAAAGACTCGATAGCCGAGTCCAAATTATATTCGCGTCGAAAGTAATAGGCATCGTTCATTAAATAATCAATTTCATCGCTTTCAGCTTTGAGCCAAGACTGCCAAATTTGATTTTCTATCAGCCGCGCCTGACTCTCTTTGGTCGCCTTTCCTAACACGGAAAAGAGCTGATCCAAGCTAAATGAAGTCAGCTCTTTTGCTGTAAAATCTTCAACTTGCGCGTTAGATATTGATGGACATGAAAACAGGCAAGCAACAACAAGAACAACGATATGTTTTTGGACGTTCATAATTAGCAACTCACGCAAGCAGGGTTAAAAAAATACTTCCTTATAAAATAGACCTTTCAATGAGGAAAATTATTACCCAAGCTCAAGGTTCATACACACACTTAGAGGGTCTTCAAAATAATCGCCAAACGGTGGACACTCTCGAAAGCCAAAGGCTTCATATAAACGCCGAGCAGGAATAAACACATCCATCGAACCAGTCTCTAAGCTTAGTCGTTGGTAGTTACGTTTGCGCCCTTCTTCAATGATGGTCTCCAATAAAGCACGAGCAACACCATTACGCAAAAAACCATCGGCCGTTTTCATCGACTTAATTTCGCCGTGAGTCGCATCCAATTCCTTCAATGCGCCACAACCAGCAAAGTTATCATCAAACCACGCACTCCAAAATTGCAGCTCAGCTCTATGTAGATCTTCAGCTTTTAAAGCATGCACGCTTTCCGGAGGCGAGTGTTTTAACATTTCTCGTCGATGCTGATTCAATAGCTCGAAAATATTATTATCTTCGAGCGAATCCGGTAACACTTTGACCTTATTCATATTGATCGCCGCGTCAACAAGTTATTCATCAATTAAAATAATTTGATCAACAACTTCAAGCATAGTTGACGCATAGATCTCTGGCTTCTTATACAAAGGGTTGTACAATGCACCAGAGCGATCAATATATGCAGCACTTAGACCAGCACATAGTGCACCATGCGTATCCCAGTCGTGAGCAGCTACTAGCCGAAGCTCATTGTAAGATTTGCCAAGCCTACGCGAAGCAAGTTCATAAGCTTGTGGACTTGGCTTAAAAGTGCCCGCCTCTTCCACTGAAATAAGCTCATCAAAATAATCTTTTAGACCAGCATTTTCAATTTGCCTTGTCACTAAGCTAAGCGAGGAATTCGACAATGCAACGGTTTGAAAGTTTGCAGCGCGTAACTTTAATAACGCAGGCTTAACATCGGCGTGAGGGCTAAGGCTGGCAAAGCCAGCTAAGATATCTGCCGTGGTTTCATTAGACAATTTAACATTTAAGCGGCTTGCCAATGTTTCAAGTGAAATTTTAGCTAGAGTAGCAAAATCCGTTTTAACCTCAGTCACCATTGATACGGTAGATGTATGCAGTAGCATTGCAAACCATGTATCCGTTAAACGCTTATCACCAAACGCCGATTCAAATTTAGGCCTTAAAGACTGCAGACTTAATACGGTCTCATTTATATCAAACAATATTACTTTCTGTTTCAACAATGTGCTCCAATAAAAATCTGGTAAGGGTCTATCTAACGTTTAAAATCAAAGACTAACAAGCTCTTCGTCAACTGATATCTTAACGCAGCTACTCTATTAAATGTTTATGGTTGTTGCTCGTATACACTACTTTCTTACCGCTATAGCCATCAAACAAGGCTTCATGAGCGGCCTTCGAGAAAGTGTCAGTCCTCTGATCATATTGTTTAATCCAATCTACCAACATAGCAAGGTTTTCATCTTGTGCCTCAGGTGTTTGATATTTATGAGGCTCCCACGGGCGCTTCCTAGCATTCTCAACACAGGTCTCAATTGGTAAATTAAGAAATATAATTTGATTCGCATGAGGTATCGCCAGCTCAAGCAGATCCGCGTAGCAGCCTTCAATGATCCATGCTGTGTTTTTCTCAAAGAAATTATCAAGCTTTTTCTCAGACTCTGCTATTGGCATTCTTAGTGGCGGTGTCGTTGGCTGCCACGCGATTACATCTAGATCAAAATGCGGCAACAAATGAGAACTAGAAAGCTGTTTTGCTAAGGTGGTTTTCCCCGAACCAGAATTTCCGAATATAATGATCTTGTGCAAAGTAAAGGCCTAATAATTGAGTGTGACGAGGCTAGAGCGTATTCGCGTAGATAAGGAAAATGGCCCAAGCAAAAATGGGCATTGCATACCAAGCGTAATGGCGTTTTGATTCTTTACCCGAATATTTAACAATAACAATGATAGCCGAGATCACGCATATTATAGGCAAAACAAATATTGCTAACTCAAGCAGCTTTATATCAAAGTCTGACACATCTCCTTTATTAACAAAGCCGCCACCCATAAAAACAGCCATCATGAAGGACATCAATGCAAGTAAGGCCTGCATGATGGTGCCTAATACAACCCAGCCTTTTTTCATTATTTATCCCTAACCACTTATCTCTAACTACTAAGCAACACGCAAGTCATTAACAGCCTGCAAGCTCCGATCTAGTCTCAAAAAAACTAACTTCTTGCAAGGCGGAGAATGACACTATTTCAGCGAAATATTGGCGCGTATCGCATTCAATCGTAGTTGTATAACTTTTAAGCTCTAGGCTACCGCGCTTGCTAATAAACGGTTTTTGCTCAGCCAGCGCTGTGCGCCACTCAAGATCTAAAAACAAAAGTTCCTTCACCCTTTCAGCATTAATAAGCTCAATTTTTGTAGCAGCCTTGGCATAAAAGCCACTTGCCACTGCAGGAAATAAATTAGGGTCGTCTGGAATAAAGGAAATACTTCGAACTGAACTTTCTTGGTTTTCGTCTAAAGCAATCTCAAACACAATCTCACCCGTTGCTTGTTGCCTACCAGCGAACGAGGTTGAATAGGTCGCGGAATCAATAGACGCCAATTTAAATGATCCGCTAAAATTGCTGAACACCTGAGATTTCTCTCCGCTGGCCAATACTACTATTGGAAATATAAGAAACAAAAACGAAATAAATTTCATGGGCAATAAAAATCAAGGTCTAGTTATCGAGATACAGCATAGGTGTCTTTGGTAAGGGAGTAAACCAGGGAACACGTATACCAGATTCACGTAGCGCGCGGCCTACCCAAGAATTACAGGTATTGAAAAGGTGGTAGTGCCCTTGCGCATTAAAAAATGCATCGTTATTCCAATAAGCGTAACCCTGTATTTGAACATATTCGCCATTTACTCCTTTAGCGAATGAACGATCTATGAAATTTGAAAGTTTCTGATATTGCTTTTGCGTTATCGTCACAGCCACTTTATCCAAGTAATGCTCAGGTCGCATAAACGAAACATGCATAGAACTTTGAGAAGGTAGAAACAAAGCCTTCAAACCAACAGACAACTTTAAATCTTCCCAAGTTTCAGTTTCTAAAAAGAAACCTCGATCGCCCCAGCCAAAAGCTAGGTGACTTGCATTAGAAATATCCCCGTTGA
>CAZFEM010000078.1:0-3667 GCA_964517515.1 uncultured Gammaproteobacteria bacterium
AAGTATGTTTTATATAGCTGTATAATTGAGGGCGTTCCAAGTGGTTTATCGAACCCCCTCATTATCGTTCGAAGTTTTTCTCTAAAAGGTTTAAGCCTCAGACAAAATAGCTTGAACTTTCTCAAAGGCCTGCTCTCCCTGAGTAGTCATATTGTTGATGGCGTCTTGATTGAATTTTGCACTCAGCCCTTGCTGATATCCGCTAGTCTGCTTAATTCGCTCGTACCATTCTGCCACAGCTGGTTTTTGATCCCACAGGTTGCCCATCGCTAGATGATCTAGCCGAGTGATGTAAGGGCTGTATGCTATGTCCGCGATGCTAAGTTGATCATCCACCAAAAAGTCTGAGTTCTGCAATAAGCTGTCCAGATGGTTGACGGTTGCCGCTAATCGCAGAATTGCGATTTCAAATTCTTTAGACTCCATTCCTTTGGTAATTAACTGCCGTTTTAAATATCGCCGGCCTGCATCTGGCATGGCCTGCAAATATTGTTCAAGTTTTTCCGGTGTGTCATAAGTGCCTTGCAAACGGTCACGAAATGCAATCGCATAAGTTGCAGCAGAGGAGTCAGTGTGTACTTGTTCATCAATCAGCTGTAATAATGTTCTCACATCTGAACGGCCTTTTGACGAGCTTGGCATAAGAGGTGTTTGAGGATACTTTTCATCCAAGTACAAACAAATATTATTCGATTCTGTAATGAGTTCATCACCGTCAATTAACACCGGAATAATTGCCTTTGGATTAAGCTTTTTGAACTCAGGTGAATAATTTTCTGCGTTGTGCAGATCAACTGAAATACTTTGCCAAGATAATTGTTTTTGTTCTAGTACAAAACGGACTTTTTGCGAGCAGCTGGACATATCTGCTTGATGTAATTTAATCATAGATATTTTCTGGCGCCACTAGTCTAGTGGCGCAATACTTGTTGCTTTTACTTGTTTTAACAGCTTTTGCCGAACCTTGGGTTACAGATTACAGTTTACATCAACGACCACGTTTATGATCCAGTGAGATAGTGTCGTATTCCTTAAACGCAATTAGAACAAGGCTTGCAAAAAACAGCGTGGTCGATGGGAAAAAAGTGAGGCGCCCTGGTGCTTCGACTAAGTACAAAGCGAGTGGGTCGATGATATAGCTGAATATCGGAACGATGCCCGCGGCATACCAAACGAGTTGACCCCAGTAAGCAGCCACACGGAAAAGGCCTAAAATGACTAAGAACCCTAATAGTATTTGGAGACTTCCCAGCATGAGACTAATTGTTTGATCACTGATCACTCCAGAATAATATTTATCAGAGACTCTCGCCGCTCGTTCTGCATTGAACTTTACAATGCCCCACAAAATCAAATAAATTCCTGTCGACAGTCTTAACGTTAATAGGCTGTATGCTTTGATAGTGGTATTCATAAAATTTAGACCTCTGTTTCTGCTTTGATTTATTATTCAGTTAATATCGACATTTACTTACAATATACGTTAATATCGATTTTTATGGAATAGCATGAGGTTAGTGTTTTGCTTAATTCTGAATTGCTAGTTTTGAGTTAGTGCCGCTCGTTAGCTGTTTAGCTATGATGATGTGCGCAATTTTAATGAGGCTTTTCAGCCCAGCTTATTAATCAATGTTTTAATTTGATAGAGGTCATAATGTTTAAATCAAAATCGTTTAACCGACGCGAGTTTCTTGGTAAAAGTGCTGCATTGGCGGGGGCCGCAGTTGCTCCTTTTGGTATGGTTGGCTGTGCACAAACTGCGGTGCTAGCACCCGGTCAATCAGAACGTTTTACCGTTGGTTTAGATGGTCAAATGCGCATGCGTGCGATTCCTGGTACTGATGAGTTCTTACCAATTGTTGGATTGGGTTCTCCTGACTCGTTTACGACACTGAATGAGCAAGGAAAACAATTGCCTATCTCGCTAGTAGAAACAATGATGAAAGCGGGCGGTAAAATGATAGACGCTCCTGCTTGGTTTAGACAGGGGCCAACTGACCCAGCTATTGGCCAGATACTGACCGAAATGGGCGTACAAAATGACCTCTTTCTAACAGGCAAAATCACCGTTAATGGCAAGCAAGAGGGCATTGCGCATATTGAAAGAATTTCACGCTATTTGAATAAGAACCCTATGGATTGTTTGTTGGTTCACAATATGAGGGACATGGATGCGCATTGGCCAACACTTAAGCAATGGAAGGCAGAAGGTAAGGTTCGCTACATAGGTGTAAGCCGCACTAGAACCACAGACTTTAGTGCACTTGAAAACTTTATGCGTACTGAAAAACCAGATTTCCTTTTGATTGGTTATTCAATTACTCAGCAAGGCCCTCAAGAGCGTATTTTGCCTTTAGCTGCTGACATTGGCACAGCGGTGATTGGAGCAGAAGCATTTAAGGCATCAGACGATGGCGCTTTTTTCAAAGTCGTTGCTGGCAAAAAGCTGCCTGAGTGGGCTGCTGAGTTTGATTGTGAGTCTTGGGCGCAATTTTCACTTAAATGGATTTTGTCCAACCCAGCAATGACGACGGTTGTTACTGAAACCAGTAAGACCAAGCATGTGATTGATAATATGCGAGGTGGTTATGGTCGTCTTCCTGACCAAGCTACTAGAAAACGAATGAGTGACTATCTTCTGAGTCTAGGTGTCTAATTAAAGTTTGGCATCCTTGAGTTAGTAACACTTAGCAATACTATGAATTAGGAGAATTAAATGTCTGATAATATCGATGCTGAAAAATTTGAAAAACGCTTATTAGTTAGCCTATTGCTTTGTCGGCTCGGCATTGTGTTTATATTTGGTATGTGGGCTTATGGCACAATTATTCGTCCCGAAATTGCGTCACACCACATGAGCGAGATTTATTATATTAAGGGTTTACCATCTGGCGTGATGACAGCCTTGGGTTTTATTCAATTCGCAATCGTTTTCTGTGTATTGTTGGGCTTATTCAAAAAAGTAACGCGTGGGATTTTGTTGATATGTGCCGTATTAGGGGTTGTTATGCCAACGTTTCTTGTGGGGTTTGTAACCTCTACAATTGGCGGTCAACCGCATCCAGTAATTTTATACTGGCCTGGCTTTTGCGTGCTGGCTTGTGCATTCGCCATATACTGGTTACGTGATGAAGACACCTTATTTACTATTGGCAAAGAGGCGTAATAGAGGAGCATAATTATGACTAATGATCTAATTAAAAAAATCCGTTTGCCACTGTTTGGATGTCGCCTCAGCTTGTTCTTGGTTTATTTAGCGTGGACATGGGATAAACTTTTTAATGCCAAGCATGGCGCCAGTATTATGAATCGTCATTACTCAATGGAATTTGTGACCGAGTCCATGGTTTTCGCGCTAGGTTTTATAGAACTTGTCTTTGTACTGGCATTTTTCTTTGGTTTTTATAAACGTATTACCTATGGGCTTCTTATTGTTTTTTGCGCGATCTCTACCTTTGGACCAAAGGTGACTGGTGGATATATGCGCTACTTAGATCCGTCTTATACTAACTTAGATAGCACCAGCGGTTTATTTGCCCTTCAGTTTTTATTGCAGGCATTTTGCATGCTGATCTGTTCGATTGTTATGTACGTAATGCGTGATTACGATACCTTGTATTCATTTTCTAAAGCTGATCGGGCGTAAGGGAGTGTCGGGACTCTAGTA
>CAZFEM010000079.1:0-3572 GCA_964517515.1 uncultured Gammaproteobacteria bacterium
AGGGCATCGAATAGATTCGCCGCCGTATGCGTCTCCCCATCATACTCAACCTCCTCATTACCCTTAAACTCAACCGTACTGCCATCATCTAAGGTGAATTGGTACATCGTGTTTTCTAGATCATCTTCTTTGACTAACACGCCTTGGAACGCTTCTGGATTAAAGCGGAAGGTGGTGCAGCCTTTTAAGCCTTTTTCATAGGCGTACATATAGATTTCTTTGAAATCTTCGTATGGAAAATCGGTTGGCACGTTGGCTGTTTTCGAGATACTCGAATCGACCCATTTTTGCGCCGCCGCTTGAATGTCGACATGTTGCTTGGGCGTGATGCTGTCTGAAGTAACAAAATTATCGGGTAATTGCTGCTCAGGGTTTTCTGAATACGGCATGGCTTCAGAATTAACAACCTCACGGTAAGCTAGCAATTCATAAGAAAACACATCAACTTTTTCTTTGGTTTTACGTCCTTCACGAATCACATTACGCGAGTAGTGATGAGCAAAACTTGGCTCAATGCCATTACTAACATTGTTCGCCATGGATAAAGAAATAGTGCCCGTTGGCGCAATGGAACTGTGGTGCGAAAAACGCGCACCAACACGTGCAAGGCGCTCAACTAAATCTGGGTCTTGCTCAGCGACTAGCTGCATATAGCGGCTGTATTTAGCATGCAAAATTGCACCTGTCACTGAGTCACCGACTTTATAACCGTCTTCGACCATTTCTGGACGCAGCGCGAGCATTTCACTGGTGACGTCAAACTCTTCTAACATAATTGGCGCCGCGCCTTTTTCTTCGGCGAGCGTCAAGGCTTCATTCCAACCAGTCATCGCCATTTCACGCGCGACTTTTTCGGTGAACTCAACCGAGGTGTCATCGCCATAAGTCATGCCTAGCATGGTCATGGTTGAGCCGAGACCTAAAAAGCCCATGCCGTGGCGACGCTTATACTCAATTGCATCACGTTGACCTTCAAGCGGCAAACCATTGATTTCTACCACGTTATCTAACATGCGCGTGAACACGCCGACCACTTCGCGGTATTTATCCCAATCAAATTCTGCTTGCGCCGTGAACGGGTTGATGACGAACTTGGTTAAGTTGACTGAGCCTAACAAACAACTGCCATAGGGTGGCAATGGTTGTTCGCCGCATGGGTTGGTGGCGCGAATATTTTCATCAAACCAATTATTGTTTTTATTGTTGACCTCGTCGATCAGAATAAAACCAGGTTCAGCAAAATCATAGGTTGAGGTCATGATCATATTCCACAAACGGTTCGCTGGAATACGGTTATAGACCTTACAAGCAGTGAGACCTTGCTCGTTTTTGATGTAACCCTCTTCGACTGGAAAACGACGCCAGACAATGTCCGCTGATTTATAGACGTCGAGCTTGTCTTGTTTTGCTTCTTTCGCGGTGATCGGAAAACTCAGTGGCCATTCAGCATCGTTTTTGACTGCTTCGATAAATTCCGAAGTAATCAATAAAGATAGATTAAACTGCCGCAAGCGACCGTCTTCGCGCTTGGCTTTGATGAACTCCATAACGTCTGGATGACTGATATCAAAGGTCGCCATTTGTGCGCCGCGTCGGCCACCTGCCGACGATACGGTGAAACACATCTTGTCGAAGATATCCATGAACGATAATGGCCCTGACGTATAAGCACCGGCACCTGATACATACGCACCCTTAGGGCGTAATGTAGAGAACTCATAACCAATTCCACAACCGGCTTTTAAGGTCATGCCTGCTTCGTGGTTTTTGCCGAGGATGTCACTCATAGAGTCAGTGATCGTGCCTGACACTGTGCAGTTAATGGTTGATGTCGCTGGCTTGTAGGCTTGCGCGCCTGCATTAGAAATAATACGGCCTGCAGGCAAAGCGCCATTTTCTAACGCCCACACAAATCGCTTGTACCAATGTTCACGCAGCCCTTCTGACTCTTCGACACCCGACAAAGCCGTTGCAACGCGCTCAAAAGTATCGAGCGTAGTGCCATCAACAGGCTGACTGGCTTTATCTTTAAGTCGGTACTTTTTATCCCAAATATCGTAAGACGTTGATTGCAATTCCATATTTTTCAGTAACGCTTCCCCGCCTTGCGGTGCTTTTGCTTGCATGGTGTTACTGTTTTTCGTGCTCTCTGCCTGTAAATCTTCAGCAGCTTTACCCATTGAATTATCCTCTGTTAATACACTAATTACTTTATTATTATTTTTGCTTCAAAACCCATGCAGTAAATAATTATCTTTATGCACGACCTACTGCACCGTTTTGTACTTACTATCTGTACTTTTTATACTTGTTTTGCGACCTTTTAATTTGGTCTGCTTTTTCGTCACTTTTGTTTATTCTTAAGAGATAATTCTCCACGGTGCCTTTTACTCAATTTTTTTAAACAATGCTGGTTTGAACAACACTTTTGAATGAGAGGATCCTCTTATAAAAGAGACTTACTAAAAATGCTTATAAAGACAACTTTCAGCTCATTCTAAAATTTGCTCTTCTAAATTTGCTCTGTAGTTATTCTATAGTTATTAAGAAGCTATTAAGAAGGTATAAAAAAGCCACTCGAATTCAGATAGGGGCTTATTTTTCAATCAATTAGAGACTATTCCTCGAAATTGCTCAAAAAAAGAAAAAACACAACATATTGTGGTTTACCCTTCAGCAGACCCAAAGATAATGGGTATCAAAACAAATCGCAAGCACTTTTTTAAATTCCTTGAAATTATTTTCAAAAATCATAATCGAAGCTAATTTTTTATGATTTTCAACTTAATAAAGCAAATTAAAGCCCTGTAGACTTGGCTTGTTAAAATAAACTGCTAGAATCCTAGCGATAGGCATCTAATCCCAATTTATAGATAAAAATATGTATCACAGTAGTAAGAAAAGTAAATTGTCGAAAACCCTTGATGAAAGCCAGCAAATTCTTCCAGAGGCTCTCATACTATTGTTAGTGCTGATACTAACGATGATATATATGTCTAACGTAAGTGCACAAACTGAGCTCCAAATCCCAACAAATAATTTTGATCTTGAACAGGAGTATGACGCGGAACTTGATAAATCGTTACTCAAAGCTTATGAGGGAGATGCTGACGCACAATTTAAAACAGGGGTGTTATTTGCTAGCGATCAATTTAATAAAGCGGATCTTAAGCACGCAGTCTATTGGCATGAAAAAGCAGCACAACAAGGTCATGCATTAGCGCAATACAATCTCGGTCATTATTATTTAGCCGGAAAAGGAATTACAAAAAACGAACCAAAAGCAATTGAATGGTGGCAGAAAGCAGCTGAACAAGATCACCCAATCGCACAGTTTAATGTTGGTCGCGCATTTTATCTTGGCATTGGGGTCAGCCAAAACATCGAACAAGCTCAGTATTGGTTGCAACGCGCAGCACGCAATAAAGAACCCAATTCTATTGAGATATTAAAGGAATTGGGTTGGAGTGATCTCCCGCTAGTCGATCGACCAGCACCGAGTCAAATCATTGCCTCTGCTAAACCTGTAGCTCCAGCTACACCTTCTGTTGTCGTTCCTGTAGTTCCAACTG
>CAZFEM010000080.1:0-3274 GCA_964517515.1 uncultured Gammaproteobacteria bacterium
TTCTAAAACCGAATAGCCACTGACTGAAAAAATGGCGGCAATCGCCGCCGTAATAAGGATAGCAATCCACGAGCGTGCGAACGGGCAAGTCAATTTATAATCAACCTTACTTTGGCTTTTTACCGGGCCAAGGTGCAAACCCAAACGATTACTTTTGAAAAAGCTATCTTTAGAGAATTTCATTTTCTAGAATTTGGGATTGTAATCAAGCAAGTCGAGGCAATCGCTATTATACGGTCAATCACAAAATGCTAAACTTCTAAGAAGTCCACATAATCAATAGAATCGGGTAAATTGAATGCAGATACGCTCGCTTATTATTTTATTCTGCGTGTCCCGATATAAAAAGAAACTCCAATATTAAAGGTAGTCAAACAATGAAAAAAACTCCGCTGATGACATTTGTAGTTGCGTCTTCGCTTCCTATTACTATATGGCCTTTAGTAGGTCTGGCAGTTGCCACCCACCGTTCTGGAGCGGTCTTTGATTTTTCAGTTGCGGCGGTTTTGATCCCACTTATTTTCGGGCTCTATCACCTTGTTACGGGGTCCTTGGTAGCTAGTAGAAAAGGCTATTTATTTGCTGGAGCGATACTTGGATTGATGTTGTCATCAATGGGCACATTTGTCTTAAACATTCCTGAAACGGTCTATGGATTAACTGGTAGTCGCCAATATTTAGCGCTTATTGGCGGGCCAGTTTTTTACGGCGCCATTTGGGGTCTCGTGCTTTGGCCGATTGAGAAGCGGTTATTTTCGCGCAGTGGCTATTAGTACTAAATGCTAGTTTGAAAAAGAATGATCTGGTTACAACAAGTTTTAAGACAATAGTGACCTCAGATTAGATCAGCGTGTAATGTCGTCCTATAATGATAGGCATGAGATTAAAAAATGGTGACACATGGCTAAGCTTAAAGATGAAAAGGAACAACTTAAAAAAGCCATTCGTATTGGCATGCGTTATGGTGAAAACCGTAAAGTAGTTAAGTTTGATGGTACTGATTCGGCTAATGATAAAATAGAGTTTATTTACCGTTTGTTAGTGCACGATAAATTGATTACCCCATTGCCGAATGAGCAACTATCATTGCCCGCGATGAAACATAAACTTGCCTTATGGGCCTCTAAATTAGAAGTTTAGACAGGCGTTTTGAATGCATCGCTATGCATAGCTGCAATTCCCTGCGTGAAATAAATACAGAACAGGTAGAATTGATTAAGATCTAATTTTAAGCGTTAGCGGCTCCCAAGGTTCATATGGAAATTTCTTTTCAAGAGAAGGCATTCAGTAAGCGTTCTAAGGCAATTATTCTTGCTACTGCATTGCTGCAGGGTTTCTTGCTGTTCTATTTATATAAATTTGTGTTTAAGAATGAATGGTTTGCCGATCATCGAGTAATCACTCATATCTTAAGCCTATTGAGTGTTTTTATCCCGACCACCATTATCTTAACGTTTCGGCAATCAGACCATAGCCGCTGGTATTGGCTTTTTATTGTCGGTCTTGCAATTGTGCTGAGCATATTTGGCTGGCACCTAGGTTCAATATTAGGCGAGCGTGGTTCTCGTGCGCCCTTAGCTTGGCTTTTTTCAGATGGCGCTTTTTATATAATTTTAGTGCTTTGGTTTAAGGCCTGTTTTTTCCTTAAGGGTTATTTACACGAAGACAAGCGCATCGCGTCTTATCCCACCTTATTTGGTTATTCATGGCACAACTTTCTAACACTGAGTTTGTCATATCTTTTTGCGCTCATATTTTTCGGCATATTAATGCTATGGGCTGGTTTGTTTAAAATAGTTGAAATTGATTTTTTCAATGAGTTGTTCACCAAGGAGTGGTTTTTATATCCAGTGTTAAGCTGCGTGATTGCCTACGGCATTATCTTGCTAAGAACGCAGGTCAACGCGGTCGGAACCATTCAACGGATATTGCGTATTTTATTAAGCGGCTTGCTGCCAATTTTAATTATTATTGCCTTGTTGTTTGTGGCGGTGCTGCCGTTTACTGGCATTGGCCTTATTTGGGAAAAGGGTTACGGCTCGGGTGTGATTTTAGGCTTTCTTTATGTCACCCTGTTTTTCTTTAATGCGGTCTATCAAGACGGATCTGAAAACCCATATAACGAAAAAATCAGCCTAGTAATTAAATATGCAGTGTCGGTGTTATTGATTTTTTGCGCATTGTGTTTTTATGGTTTGCTGTTGCGCGTGCAACAATATGGCTGGACAGAAGACCGTTTATGGCTTGCTACATTGACGCTAATTGCTACCTCTTATGTGGTCTTGTACAGCATTGGTATTTTCTTTAAAAAGGAATCATGGTCCGAATTTTTTGGTAAATCAAATACTGTCATGGCGTTGGCAGTCATGCTGTTGTTGTTTTTGATTTTAACGCCAATAATGAGCTTTAAAAAAATCTCTGCGCAAAGCCAATATGATCGATTCATCAGTGGTGCTGTTAGTGCAAAAAACTTTGACTACGCCTACGTGTCTCGCACAGGTAAATACGGTAAAGAAAAACTATTGCTTTTAAAAGAACATGAAGACATTAAAGACAACACCGAACTCCTTGCTGAGGTTGAGTTGTCTTTAAAGGGTAGCCGATGGTATGCCAGAAGAGCCTTGACTCTCGCGGAGCGAATAAAGTTGATTGAAGTTTATCCGCAAGCTTCAACGGTAGACCAAAAGGTATGGACTCTATTGGAGCAGCAGATGAGTTACGGCTGTCAAAAAGGCCAGTGTTTTATTGTTCAGTATGATTTAAACGGTGATCAGAAAGCCGAGACATTATTTTTTAAAAATACTAGCAATGAAAGTTATTCGATTACTTTTATCGAACAACGCGAGGGCCAATATTTTACGTCCAACCCAATTTATGGAGCAAAGCTTAATAAAGACGTTATTAAAAAAATTAAGCGCCTAGAGGTTTCCCTGAAGGAGCCAAAATGGCCAGATTTATACGTCGATGAGGTGCAAATTCCCTTTAATAAAAACACTAACAATTAACCATAACTCCTGTCTCAATCATTAGGCGGATTACCAAGTCTATTGCGTCTATTTATATGCGGTTTTTTGCAAATCATTGAGGCGGCGAGCATGCCGATAAATTTGCTCGCCAAACTATAATAAGCGGCAATGTAAGTGTTGCTCCATGAAGCTGGATATTTTGTAGAGAATTCAATACTATGGCTCCAACATTCGGGGTAATAGATGCTATTAAGGCGCGGAACTCGACAAGCCAATGATCCATGTTGGTTTGTGGTTGGACTTAATCG
>CAZFEM010000081.1:0-2918 GCA_964517515.1 uncultured Gammaproteobacteria bacterium
TCAAGAACTGGCATGTCGACACTCAATACCATTCCTTCTTGTAGTACCACGTTCTCTTTAATGAACGCTGGGCTGAAATCCATAAGCGCTGGGTCATCCGAATGATGCAGTCCAACGCTGTGCGGATTAATAGCAAAACCGGCATCTACTTTTGATTCTGCAAATAATCTCGCTGATAGAGTGTGAATGTCTGGGTAAGAAAGCCCAGGTTGCAGTTCAGGTAGAATTCTATCCCAAACATTGGAGAGCGTATCAATGATGCGTTTCATTTTACGGTTAGGCTCGCCAATACAAACGGTGCGCCCATAGTCGCCATGGTAGCCTTGAAATTCGCTCACGCAATCGATTAAAAATGAGCGGCCATTTTCAATTTTGCCGTCTGCAAGAGTTGGCGTGTGGGTGTCCAGCATCATATATTTTGCATTGCACATATATGAACCGCACTCTTTTGCAAATTCGGCTCGCAGTTCACGAAAATTTGCTCCTTCTCTAACCGTTTTGGCTGCTTTTAGAGCGGCTCTACTATTCGCTTGCGCGACATAGCGCATCATCTTAATTTCTGTCGCGCTTTTTTGTAGTCGAATACGTCTAAGTAAACGTTCACCATCAACTACTTTTACATCAAGACCACTGCGGCTAATGACTCTGCGTAAACTTTCATTGTCTATGGCAATGGTTTTATTTGGCAAGTCGGCAGACAATATTTGCGACAAGATAGCGGCATCGATTGAAGCATTAATTTCAGAGACTGCAGTTTCAACTTGTTTACGGCGTGATGATTCCAGCAAAGTTTCAGGGTGGCTGGTGTGTTGCCTTAGTACGAAGCCCTGTGTCGCTGGCGCAGCAACGAGGTCTTTTGCGCTTTCAAGTTGGAGAAATTGTTCAAAATCGGCAGGAGCCGCATAGAATTTCTGTTCGATACTCTGGGTAACGGATTCTGGTGGCGCATCAAAGTAATATGAGATTTGGTTGCCGATATAAACAGGTTTTTTCTTAGTTGATGCCGAGAGGGCGGCAAACGTTAATCCATCAATGCCTATTTTTGATGCAATGGGTTGTTGGTTGGTTAAGTAGTAAATGTTTACTGGGTCTGCGCAAAGTAATAAATCGATACCCGCCTTTTCCATTTCTTCTACAGCGCGTGGATGGTTAAGTAGTAGTGCATCAGGTTCATTCGGTAGGTTGAGTTCGCTTTGTTCAGACACAGTCTGAATTATTTCACCGGTTGCACATGATGCCGTGCCTGTAACCGCTCCCAATGCAGCAATACCTTTTATTGCTGAACGTCTTGAAATTGTCATCTCTTGTTTCCTCGGCAGTGTGCCTTCAAATTACTTAATTGTTATCGATCGCGTATTCGTTATTTACCTAGAAATAACTGGATCACCGCATCTTCATGGCGTTTGATTTCTTTATCACTAGTTAAGTCTTTACCGAACACCTTGCTTGCTTCAGGAGCAATAAAATAGGTGTAACGACTTGCGCCAACTAATAGATAAAACAAATTCATAGTTGGAATTTTATCGGGATACACGCCTGCTTTTTTCGCCTTTCGAATTAACTTTAGCGATTGCTTGGTATAGGGAATGGTGATGTTCTTGGTCAGCCATTCGAGTCGTGGACTATCCTTCATGGTTTCATACATTGTTATCTTAAAGAGTTCTGGGTGCTTAGCTAAGAATCGAATATAAAGGCGCATTGAACGTTCGATTGAATCCCTTAATGACATCTTAGCTTGGGATACGTCAGGTATCACCAATGTCGTTTCTAGTTGTGCGTACAAATAAATAACACAGGCCTGCCATAACTCTTCTTTGCCGTTGTAGTGATATTTAATTGAGCCGTGGTTAACTCCAGCTAGGGCGGTTATTTGTCGAAGTGAAGCGGCGTCATAACCTATGCCTGCGAAAACCATTATTGCTGCTTTAAGAATTTTAGAGCGGGTATCAAGTTTTAACACCGGTACATCTGGACTGATGTTGTCAGATGTGGTTGCGCGGCTTTTGGTTTTACTGGATAGACTCATAATTAATATTTGCGTTTATAGTTGCCAATAAATCTTCTTCTCCCAAGCATAATATTGTTATATATTTACCAAGTAAACTAATTTTACTCCAAGTGGATAAAAATTGGTTTGCTTGGTTTAACGACTATTTTTTGCTTTAACCTATTTGCTTGGCATTTTAGTGGCTCACTGAAGGTTTTTTCAATTTGTCTAATTGAGATGCTTCTAAAATTATTAATTATGTTAGGACTTGTGTAATAGATTCTAGTAAAAATTAGCATTTGTGATAGGACGCACTTTTTTAGTGCCTGTTACTATTATTTTATGCAAACACACTTCTTAATTAACAATGTTTGCTCTACGAAGATCAGGTTTGAAGTAGTTCAGAATAAAATAAATTGTTCAAATTGAAGATTGCACAAGGCCTTGACCACAATTTAACAACCAGAGGAGAGTCTTTATGTTGAAAACGTCTAAAACTAAATGTTGGAAAAAAACCAAAGTTGCAAGCAGTGTTGCCTTTACGCTAGGAGCTGTATTAGCAACTCCGGTTTATGCACAAACTGTACTTGAAGAAATTATCGTAACCGCTCGGAAAACTCAAGAAAGTCTGCAAGAGGTACCAATCGCAGTAACCGTGCATACCGGAGAATCTTTGCAAGCGGCCGGTATTACTGAATTTGTACAGGTGGCATCGCAAACGCCAAACTTCGACGTTAGATCAGATGATGTAAGGGGTGAGTTAGCCGCAGAGCTTACGATTCGAGGCCAAAGCTCCACGACGTCAGATTTAACCATCGACCAAGCGGTTGGTATTAATATTAATGGTGCACCAGTGACTCGAGGAACCAATTTGTTTGGTAACTTATTTGACATTGAGCAAATCGAAGTGTTGAAAGGACCTCAAGGCACA
>CAZFEM010000082.1:0-2550 GCA_964517515.1 uncultured Gammaproteobacteria bacterium
AATTTTGATACGACTTATTATCTAGCGCGTGTCCGTGAGAAAAAACGATTAGGGGGTAGGTTTGATGCTCTGATGCATCAGCCACTGGGTACGAAACTAATAAATTTACAGCGCGTCTATTTTGATTTTCTGAGCCAACAATTATTTCTATTTGTTCATGCTTGATTGCATGAAGTGCTTCTGAATTAGTCGACTTAGCCGCGCTACCTGCACTCCAAACAAAAAGCGTTGTTAGGCTAAAAGCTAGCAATACCAACTTGACTGCATTGGCGCGGGAATCAAAAAGTCTAATCAGGAACATGGCGTAATAATTTTAGTACCTTAAAATGTTAAGCAAAACAATCCCTTGCTCTGTAAAAAAGAAAAGACCTCCTAGAAACTAGGAGGTCTGACTTACTCATTTAAAAAATATGAGCCTACTACCCCGTTAATTTAGAATTTATAAGTAGCGGTGACTCCCCATTGGCGCAAATTACCAAAAGTAGGTATGTAATCTACAGCAAATGAGAACGGCGTAAAAAATGCGTTAGAAACATACAATTCATCAGTTGCATTTTTAACCCAAAGCTCAGCAGTCCAATTACCAAAGTCTACACCGCCGCGAAGGTTAACTAATGTACGAGAAGGTATTGTTGCCGCGTTAATCTCAGAAACATATTGATCTGATTGACCAACAACATCAATTCGAGCAAAGAAACTTGATTCATTGCCTAGTGAACCACTGTATGTCGCACCGATATTCCATTGAACATCAGAACTTCTAGGAAGTGTGTTACCACCTACATCGCCGTCAGGTGAACAAACAATTCCGTCACAAGCATTGGCTCGTTCTATTCGTCCAGAAATGGTACCTTCGTCATAGGTTGCATCCACATAAGCAAAACCTGCGTTAAGAGTAAGACTGTCAGAAACAATATAAGACGTGTCTATTTCAAAACCCTGCGACTCAGCACTACCTAGATTTAAAACAATTGCATTGTCAAACGGTCCTGCATTGGTTGCCGTTGCATTAACTTGTAGATCAGACCAATCGATAAAATAAGCTGCGCCGTTTAGCTGCCATGCACCATTTGCTAAAGTGCCTTTATAACCAACTTCAAAAGAAACATTTTCATCAACATCAAAGAAACGTTCTTCATCGATTAAATTAGCGTTACTTACATTTACACCACCCGATTTTACGCCTTGGCCTATAGAAGCATACAAAAGCGTGTTGTCAGACAATTTATAATCAAGTGAAGCTTTCGGCGTGAAATAGTCTTCTTCGTAAGTGAACGCTTGAGATAGATCACTGACATCTTTTTCTTCATCTGTGTATCGGCCTTCAAGCGACAGAGTTAATGCTTCACTTAATCCAAATTGAATTCGACCAAAGATCGCATCAGTACGAGTGTTTGTAATCGTGGTTGTTGGAATCGCTGGTCCAGGACCAAATGCACCAGTAAGTTGAGAAAAACTAGTTAACGGTTCAGACCCACCAAGTGGAAGAAAACCCGCAACAAAAATATCTTCATCATCACCATCAGAGGTAAATAAACCAATGGTTGCGACCGTTCCATTATTACCCTGAAAGTCAAAACGTAGCTCATGCGAGTCGTAATCAAAGCCGCCGATTGGCGTTAATGTAAATACGTTTAAGAAAGGACTACCAAAAAATGATGTTCCAGTTATCGGGTCTCTATCAGAACTACCACCTGAAAATACATCACCTTGAATATTGCCAAATTTGTAATTTACAGCCCAAGCTTCATTAAGGTCATAACTCAAACCAAAACTTAATACTTCAGTCTCCGCATCGATACCAAACGATCTAGGCTCGGCAACAATACCGGCTACACCACTAGGGCCAGGAACAGGTTCATCCGGCAGCTCACCACAAAACAATCTATTTGATGAAATACCTGTGAAGGCTGAAACAATCCCTGAACAGTTTAAATCGTTATTCGCTGTGTTAAGGCGGGTAGCACCACGCCCTTCTGTTTCATTATTAAAACGGTGAAAATCAAACTCTAACGAAAATCTTTCTGAAGGCTGATATTTTATCCCTAGTTCAAAAGCGTCTTTTTCAAAACCCCCGATATTGCCGTCAACGCCTCCGCTTACACTCACATCCGAAGGGTTATTATTAGTAAAATCACCATCAAACTCGGAATAACCACCGGCTACCCTTAGTCCAAGCACATTAGGGATTAATGCAGTGTTGACTTCAGCACTAACATCAAAGCGCTCGTCACTTCCGAGAGTTGCAGTAACACTACCTGTGGTGCCATCTAATGTAGGAGTAGCACTGACATAATTAATTGCACCAAGAAAGGCATTAGCACCATAAAGAGCACTTTGAGGACCTTTAACTACTTCGATACGCTCTAAATTTAAGGTGCCGATATCAACAGCATATTGACGAGGAATATAAACGCCGTTAAGAAACGTAGATACGTTTTGTTCTAGCTGTGAGATATTAATCTGACTTGCACCACGAACAGTTGGAGTACCAAAACCACCATTCGAATAATCTTCGAAAGTTAGACCTGGCGTCAAAAGAGCAACATC
>CAZFEM010000083.1:0-2480 GCA_964517515.1 uncultured Gammaproteobacteria bacterium
TCTGATGCAAGCCATGTTACCGACGGATAAAATCCAACTTTTTCGGTTTCTACTGTTTCTCTAAAACTTTCAGAATCCTCATAAAAACCGACCAAACGTAGGCCTACATTTTCACCAATTGTCGTTTGCCAATCGCCTGTTACTCGGTTTTGATCCCAGCTGCCGACTGAGGCGGTAAACTCACCAGCATTAACAAACTTTGGCCGCTTGGTCGTTAAATTTACCGTACCGCCTGGCTCACCTCGACCAAATAGAGCGGAACGCGGCCCACGAAGTACTTCAACAGTTTCAATGCCTACTATGTCTCTTGGGCCACCAAATCCGCGGCCGGCATTAAAACCGTTAACCAAAAAGCCACTCGGTAGATTGATATCTCCTGAGAACCCACGAACCGAAAAACTATTCCACAA
The DNA here is from genome assembly GCA_964517515.1 of uncultured Gammaproteobacteria bacterium. Classification (GTDB taxonomy): domain Bacteria; phylum Pseudomonadota; class Gammaproteobacteria; order Arenicellales; family Arenicellaceae; genus Arenicella. Next base: position 411 of record CAZFEM010000083.1, read on the forward strand.
ACCGCCAAAGTTATTTTGCCTAGCTACAGATGCCGACAAATCAAGCGCTTGGTTTAAATTTAATACGCCGGCATTTTTGAGTAATTCGATATCAATAATCGTATCTGATTGCGGCGTTTCTAGTGGATCAAAGTCACTTAAATAAGCACGCTTGTCTTTGACAATAATTTCTTCAATTTCTTCTGTACTTTCTGTTTGAGCATAAGTATTGGTCGTAGCAATAACAGCAAGGTTTGCAGCTAAAGCTGCCGCTAATAAAGATTTTTTCATTTTATAATCTCTCTATAAAAATATGTCGCCATAAACGAACGACAAAGCAGTGTGCGCTAGAACTAGTGATTGATTAAGAATTCAGCAAGCACTAGCAAACATCACTACTAATGCGATCACGCTTTTTTCTCGGGACATAAGGTTAAGGGGGCTTCTGGGCATAGCTGCGTATTAAAACATAAAACGTTATAACATCACATTTAATATTTGCGTTTATTGGATTAGATAGTTTTTCACTTATATTTATTGGTTTGTCCAATAACTGGCTTGTATTTAAAGCACTAGTTTTTTATCTAAAAATGTATTGAACGATGGGTGTCCGTGTTTGTGTTATTTTTTTCTTTAATTGAAATCATTTTTGGTTACCTAGTTATTTTGTTTACGCTAAAACTGTAACCTAGTGACCTGTAACAAGCTGTTCGGAGTTGTATCTAAAGATGAAATATTGTTACGCTGACGATCACCAGAAATCATAAATCACAGTCGATTAAAAACCTTAATTAAGACCCAAAAGCGCAGAGAAAATTTGATGAAAAACCAGAAAAATCAATCATTTATTGAAAATTTTTTCGAATTAGAATCTGCTGGCGGTTTACTGTTATTTGCCTTTGCCGTGCTTGCTATTCTTATCGCCAACTCACCGCTGTTAACTTATTACGAACTTTTGTTATCTACGCAGGTAGAGATACACATTGGTAATTTTAACATCGCAAAACCGCTACTGTTGTGGATAAATGATGGCTTAATGGCTGTTTTCTTTTTCCTAGTTGGACTGGAGTTAAAGCGGGAACTAGTAGAAGGAGAGCTTTCATCCCCTAAGAATATTATTCTCCCTGGAGTTGGCGCCCTTGGCGGCATGCTTATTCCTGCCATCGTATATATATACTTTAATTACGATGATGAAATTGCACTGCAGGGCTGGGCAATACCTGCGGCTACTGACATAGCTTTTGCATTAGGAATACTGACCTTACTGGGGTCGCGCGTACCTGTATCACTAAAAATATTTTTAACGTCGCTAGCAATTTTTGATGATATTGGCGCAATTATTATTATTGCGTTTTTCTACACATCTAAAATTTCTTTATTTGCACTAATAGTAGCTGCGCTATGCGTTGCAGTATTGTTTATTTTAAATTTTAAAAATGTTTCATCCAAAAGTGTATATATATTGATTGGCGCAATTATGTGGACTGCAACGTTAAAATCGGGAGTCCATGCAACGTTAGCTGGGATAGTTTTAGCTATGTTTATACCTATGAAAAGTGCGAATCAAGGCGAGACATCTCCTTTAAAAAGCTTGGAAAAAGACCTACATAATGTTGTCGCATTTTTTGTATTACCCGTTTTTGCTTTTGCGAATGCCGGCATTAGCTTTTCAGGTGTTGGGCCCGGCCAACTTTTACATAACGTTCCACTTGGGATCGCTTTAGGATTGTTTTTTGGCAAACAAATAGGTATTTTTGGCTTTTGCTGGTTAGCTCTCAAGAGCAAGCTTGCTGTCTTGCCAGACGGAATATCTCTAACTAGTCTCTATGGAGTTTCAGCATTATGTGGTATAGGTTTCACAATGAGCCTATTCGTCGGCTCTCTGGCATTTGAAGAAACGTCAGTTAATCTACTCTTTGATGAGCGATTAGGAATTTTAGTAGGCTCTCTTCTTTCAGGATTGGTAGGCTATTTGGTACTTAGATCAAGCTTAAACAAACAGCACTAATGTCATTTATTTTCCGATTCCAGTTGTTCTAGCTTATTTGCAACCTCATCCGCTTCAGAAGACAATTCTGAATAGCTTCTAAT
>CAZFEM010000084.1:0-1759 GCA_964517515.1 uncultured Gammaproteobacteria bacterium
AAGCACGACCATATTGATTTGTGTTTTGATAACAATGCCATCGTTCGGTTTAATGACCCTCGTCGCTTTGGTTGCTGTTTGCTTATTCAACAGCCAATCAATGAACACAAGCTCATCGTAAAATTAGGCCCCGAACCCTTAAGCGATAGTTTTAATAGCGATTACCTGTATTCTAAGGCACGCCAGCGCTCTGCACCGATTAAAAATGTGATTATGGATGGTCACGTCGTAGTTGGTGTTGGTAATATTTATGCCAGTGAAGCCCTCTATGAATCAGGTATTCGACCAACTAAGCCGGCAAATAAAATCGGTAAAAAGCGAATCGAGCGGCTTACTCAGGAAATTAGGGCGGTCTTAGCAAAAGCAATAAAAGCTGGCGGTACTACTTTGAAAGACTTTACTCAGACCGACGGCAAGCCGGGATATTTTCGCCATGAGTTGCAGGTATATGGCCGCAAGGGTGAAAATTGCTATCGCTGTGGCTCTCAAATTAAGTCTCTGGTGTTAGGTCAAAGGAATACCTTTTATTGTGGCAATTGTCAGCGCTAACTATGACTTAGAGTGAAATTTATTTATAAGAAGCCATGAAAAAAATCGTCATTCTTACCGGTGCGGGCATATCCGCCGAATCGGGTGTTAAGACCTTTCGAGCCTCAGATGGCTTGTGGGAAGAGCACCGTATTGAAGATGTGGCAACGCCAGAAGGCTTTGCTCGAGATCCTGAGCTTGTGCAACGGTTTTACAATCAGCGCAGACGTCCGCTCATCGACAATACAGTCCAACCAAACCCTGCACACTTTGCCTTGAGTAAGTTGCAAGATGAGTTTGATGGCGAGGTGTTGATTGTCACGCAGAATATAGACAACTTACACGAGCAAGCTGGATCTACTGGAGTTTTGCATATGCATGGCGAAATTCTAAAAATGAGATGTGCCAGCACTCATAAAATTTATGATTGCGATAGTGATATTACAGTCGAGGATGTTTGCGCGTGTTGTTCTATGACGGGTCTCTTAAGACCCCATATCGTATGGTTTGGCGAGGTGCCGTTCTATATGGAACAGATTTCTCAAGCGCTTGCTGAGTGTGATTTGTTTTTGTCGATCGGCACATCAGGGAATGTTTACCCGGCGGCTGGGTTTGTTCAATTAGCAGGCCAATCGGGAGCCACGACAATTGAAATAAATTTAGAAGCTTCCAATGTTGCTTCATCTTTTGATAAAGCTATTTATGGTAAAGCGGGTGAGGTGCTACCAAATTGGGTGAATGATTTTCTTGCTTCTGAGTAAGTTGAACTCATAACTTGACCCAAAAATAAGAGCGATCATTGAGAACAGATCAAGAAAAAATCCGTGCTAGTAAAATTTCACTCAAACGGGTGAAGTCTACGCGCTGATTCTCGATTATTGTGTATTTGAGCCTAAGGACTGGCTCAGCAGCTAAGGCTGTATTTTTATAATTTTCTATAACTTTAAAAAGGAATTAATCATGAAAACAAAATTTATTCGTTCATCATTCGCGTCAGTTGTAGTGGTAGCCGTTTCGCTATTTAGCGCGCAAGCTAATGCGGCTGATTGTAAAGGCAAGGCGCAAAATGCATGTTCATCTGATACCGCTTGTAGTTGGATTAAGGGCTATGAACGAAAAGATGGGCGCACTGTATCGTCTTTCTGTCGGGCTAAGCCGCAAACTAAAGCCGCGTCGGTTTTGAAAAAAAGCACAGCTAAACTTAGTCTAAAGCCGGCTAAGTAATCTTGTG